>CAMJPK010000121.1 GCA_946407675.1 uncultured Clostridia bacterium | reverse complement strand
GGCGAAGGAGAACGCGCAGAAGGTGCTTCTGTACGTGCTCACCGAGATCCTGAAGCTGCTGCACCCCTTCATGCCCTTCATCACCGAGGAGATCTGGCAGGCCATCCCGCACGAGGGCGACGCGCTGATCGTGGCGGAATACCCGAAGTACCGCACAGAGCTGTGCTATGCCGAGGACGAGCAGAACTTTGAGATGGTCATGGAGGCCATCCGCGCCGTCCGCGCCCGCCGCGCCGAGATGAACGTCCCGCCGAGCCGCCGCAGCCACCTCATTATCGCGACCGACGCGCCCGCGGCCTTTGAAAGCGGCGTGGCGTATATCCGCAAGCTGGCCTACGCCGAGGAGGTCAAGGTCACGGCCGCGCCGCCGGAGAATACCGACGGCATGGTGCAGGTCGTCACCGACCGCTCCCGCATGTTCATGCCGATGGCCGACCTTGTGGACTTCGAGAAAGAGCGCGCGCGCATCCAGAAGGAGCTGGCCAACGCCGAAAAGCAGCTCGCCGGGCAGATCGCGAAGCTTTCCAACGAAAACTTCGTCTCCCGCGCGCCCGAAGCCGTCGTCAACACGGAGCGCGAGAAGAAGGCCAAGCTGGAGGCCCTGATCGAAAACCTCAACCAGTCGCTCAAGGCGCTGGGATAAGCAAATAAGGAAATACCCGCAGACGGCCGTCTGCGGGTATTTTTTCGCACTGCGCCCGCAGAAAACTTTCTGCGGGCGGTTTCTTTCGACAGGATTTGCCGGAGGGCGCCGTTACAATGAAACCGATCAAATGAAAGCGGGGGAGCGCCAATGATGAATGTGTTATCCGCTTACCGCGAGGGGCGGCTCACGGTCTATCTCCACGGGGAGTTGGACCACCACGAGGTGCGCCAGTCGATGTCCGCCATCGACCGGCTGCTCGACGAATACCTGCCGCGCGACTGCGTGCTGGACCTCACGGATCTGAAGTTCATGGACTCCAGCGGCATCGCGCTGATCCTGAAGCTGCACCGCCGCATGCAGGAGCGGGGCGGGCGCGCCTGGGTGGAAAACGCCGCGCAGCAGCCGATGCGTGTGATCGACGCATCCGGCATTGAACGGCTGGTACGCATCGCGTCCAGAGAGGAGGCAAAGGCATGAGAGGGAAGGTGGAGTGCAGCAACTACATAAAAATGGAGTTCCCATCCAAAAGCGCAAACGAGGCCTTTGCCCGCAGCGCCGTCGCCGCCTTTGCCGCGCAGCTTGACCCGACGATGGACGAGCTGGGCGACATCAAAACAGCGGTGAGCGAGGCGGTGACGAACGCGATCGTCCATGCCTACCCGGAGGAAATGGGCGTCATCTCTCTGCGCGCGCGCATCATCCGCGGCGACACGCTGGAGCTGACGATCAAGGATCACGGCCGCGGGATACCGGACGTGAAGCGCGCGATGGAGCCGCTTTACACCACCGGCGGCGAGGATCGCAGCGGCATGGGCTTCACGATCATGGAGAGCTTCATGGATAAGCTGCAGGTGCGCTCAAAGCCCGGAAAGGGCACCACGGTCAGCATGAAGCGGCAGATCCGCAAGCGGCGCTGATGGAGACGGAGCAGACCGCGCTGATCCGGCAGGCGCAGGCGGGGGACGAGGCTGCGTGCGCGCAGCTCATGGAGGGCAACAGCGGCCTCATATGGAGCATCGCGCGGCGGTTCTTCGGGCGCGGCGTGGACCCGGACGACCTGTACCAGCTCGGCTGCGTCGGGATGCTCAAGGCGATCCGCGGCTTCGACCCGGACTTCGGCACGCGCTTTTCCACCTATGCCGTGCCGAAGATCTCCGGCGAGATCCGGCGCTTTTTGCGCGACGACGGCGCCGTGAAGGTCAGCCGGGGGATGAAGGAGCGCGCCCGCGCGGTATTTGCGGCGCGCAGCGCGCTGGAGCAGAAGCTCGGCCGGGAGCCGACGCTTTCCGAGCTTTCCGCGCAGACCGGGCTGAGCGCGGAGGAGCTCGCCGCGGCGGAGGGCGCGGCCTCTACGGCGGAATCGCTGCAGCGCCCCAGCGGGGAGACAAGCCTGACGCTGGAGCAGCTGCTCGGTGACGACGGGCAGGAGGAGCGCCTCGTGGAGCGCTTCACGCTGTTGGCGGCGATGGACGCCCTGCCGGAGCGCGAGCGCATGGTGATCGCCCTGCGCTATTTCCACGGCCTGACGCAGGACAAAACGGCAGGCGTGCTCGGTATCTCGCAGGTGCAGGTCTCGCGGCTGGAACGGCGGGCGCTGGAGGCCATGCGAAAGGATATGACGGCGGCGGAAACGTGAGGTTTCCGCCGTTTTGTCTTGTGCGCAACAAGAAACTGTGGTATGATGATCCGGCAAAACATAGATATGGGAGTCATCATGCAGACACAGGAATTTGAACAAAGATACATTGCGGCGCGGAAAAAGCTGATCGAATCCGAGTTCGCCTTTCTGAACCCGGAGCAGCGGCAGGCGGTCATGACGATCGACGGGCCGCTGCTGCTGCTGGCCGGCGCGGGCAGCGGAAAGACGACCGTGCTCATCAACCGCATCGCCAATCTGATCCGCTACGGCGTTGCCTCGGAGAGCGACACGGTGCCGGACGGCGCGACGGAGGCCGACCTTGCGGTTTTGGAGGCCGGAGCGTCCGACGAGGCGCGCCGGCTGGCCGCCCTCGACCCGGTGCAGCCGTGGCGCATCCTCGCCATCACCTTTACGAACAAGGCCGCCGACGAGCTGAAAACGCGCCTGGAGCGCACCGTCGGCCCCGCGGCGGCGGACATCTGGGCGCAGACCTTCCACAGCGCCTGCGTGCGCATCCTGCGCCGGGACGCCGACCGCCTGGGCTTCACCAAGAGCTTTACGATCTACGACACGACGGACAGCCAGAATGTTGTGAAGCACATCCTGAAGGACTTCAATCTGGACGAAAAGCTCTATCCCTATCGCTATATCCTCTCCGTCATCAGCAAGGCAAAGGATGAGATGCTCTCGCCGGACGCCTTCATGGAGCAGGCGAAAAAGAGTTATGACGTGCGCCGGACGAAGATCGCGGAGGTCTATGCGGAATATGCCCGCCGCCTGCGGGACGCCGACGCCATGGACTTCGACGACCTCATCCTGAACACGGTGCAGCTTTTGCAGGAATACGAGGATGTCCGCGCCTATTACCAGCGCAAGTTCCGTTTCGTCCTCGTGGACGAGTATCAGGACACGAACCACCTGCAGTATCTTCTGGCGCGCACGCTGGCCGGCGGGTATGAGAACATCTGCGTGGTCGGGGACGATGACCAGAGCATTTACCGCTTCCGCGGCGCGACGATCCGCAACATTCTGGAGTTCGAAAAGGACTATCCCAGCGCCCGCGTCATCAAGCTGGAGCAAAACTACCGCTCCACCGGCCACATCCTCAGCGCCGCCAACGCGGTGATCCGCAACAACCTCACGCGCAAGGGTAAGACGCTATGGACCGCGAAGGACAAGGGGGACCGCATCCAGCTGCACGTCGCGCCCAACGAGAACGATGAGGCGCAGTACGTCGCGGACCGCATCCTTGAGGCGTTCTCGCAGGGCACGCCGTGGAGCGAAAACGCCGTGCTCTACCGCATGAACGCGCAGTCGAACCAGCTGGAATATGCCTTCAAGCGCCGCGGCATCCCGTACCGCGTCTACGGCGGCACGAAATTCTTTGACCGCGCCGAGGTCAAGGACGTTCTGGCCTACCTCTGCGTGATCGCCAACCCGTCGGACGAGCTGCGGCTGCGCCGGATCATCAACGTGCCGGTGCGCGGCATCGGTCAGACCAGCGTGGAGAAATGCGCCGAGCTTGCCGCGCGGGATGGGAAAACGCTCTACGCGGTGCTGCAAAGCGCGGAGCAATACCCGGAGCTGCAGCGCGCCGCCGGAAAACTGAAGGACTTCGCCGCGATGATCGACGCGCTGCGCGATATGAGCGCCGGCGCGCCGCTTGATGCGGTCTATGACGCGCTGATGGAGCGCAGCGGCTACATCCGCGCGCTGCAGGTCAAGGAGACGCCGGAGAATGAAAGCCGCATCGAAAACGTCAAGGAGCTCAAATCCAACATCCTTTCCTACATCAAGGACACCGGCGACAGCTCCCTGAACGGCTTCCTCGACGAGGTGGCGCTCTATACCGACCTTGACAGTCTGGACCGCGACGCGGACTGCGTCGTGATGATGACGATCCACAGCGCGAAGGGCCTGGAATTCCCGACAGTGTTCCTTGTCGGGGCGGAGGAGGGCATCTTCCCCGGCCTGAAGGCCATCGGCGAGCAGGAAGAAATGGAGGAGGAGCGGCGGCTTTGCTATGTCGCCATCACGCGCGCGATGCGCCGCCTGTTCGTCACCTGCGCGCAGCAGCGCATGTTGTTCGGGCGCACCAGCACAAACCGCGTCTCCCGCTTCGTCGAGGAGATCCCGGACGGCGACCTAGACCGCGGCTACGTCCCGCGCGGCTACAATTACTCCGACGCGCCGCGCGGCTTTACACAGTCCGTGCAGCGCCCCCAGCGCCAGAATCCGATCCGCCCGGTCATCACGCCGGCCACGGCGAAGGCGGAGCCGCCGCAGTTCCAGAAGGGCGAGATGGTCGAACACCGCAGCTTCGGCCGTGGTATGATCGTATCCATGACGCCGATGGGCGGCGACTTCCTCGTGGAGATCGCCTTTGACAAGGTGGGCACCAAGCGCCTGATGCTCAAGGCCGCCGCGCGTCTGATGAAGAAGCTGTGAAAGAATACAGCAGCGTCCGTACAGCTCCGGCTGTACGGACGTTTTGATTCTGCGCTTGTTATAACATGAAGTTATAAGATCATGCGCCAACATGATTTGACAAATGATTGACAAGGTGATATTTATATGGTATCAAGTGGCGAATCCGCTTGAATTCTAATCATACGACGGGGGAAATAATCATGGGTAAACTCGATGGAAAAGTCGCGATTGTTACCGGTTCCACGTCCGGTATGGGCAGAGACACTGCGTATCTGTTCGCGAAGGAGGGCGCCAAGGTCGTTGTCACAGGCCGCAACGAGAAGCGCGCAAAGGAGGTCGTCGATAAGATCAAGGCCGCCGGCGGCGAGGCGATGTATGTGATCGCCGACGCGAGCGAGGCCACCTATGCACAGACGATCTTTGACAAGACCATGGAGGCCTACGGCACCATTGACGTTCTGATGAACAATGCCGGCATGCTCTCTCTGGCCCAGTTCGCCACCATCACCGAAAAGGAATTCATGGATGATATCTATATCAACGTGACCAGCGCCCTGATGCTCAGCCAGAAGGTCGCGCCGGTCATGCAGGCCAAGGGCGGCGGCCATATCATCAATGTGGCCTCCATCGTCGGCTGGGAGGCCCACTGGGGCTTCGTGGCCTACGTTACCAGCAAGCACGCCATGGTCGGCCTCACAAAGGCGATGGCAAACGAGCTGGCCCCGACCATCCATGTCAACGGCATCTGCCCCGGCGGCATCAAGACCGCCATGCTCGACAGCTGCGGCGGCGAAGCCGTGTTCCAGCCCCTGATCAACGCCACCGCGCTCAAGCGCCTCGGCGAAGGCACGGAGATCGCCAAGGTCGCGCTGTTCCTGGCGACGGACGATTCCTCCTTCATCGACGGTCAGCTGATCCACGTCGACGGCGGTGTCGATATCTGATCCGCGATCCCTGCATATGCAAGTGCTCCCCCGGCGTCGCCGGGGGAGCACTTTTGTTCGTTTCGGCGGAAAAACTCAGCCGAGCATCTGCTCGATGCTGGACTTCGGAACGACGCCGACGGATTTGTTGACCGGGCGGCCGTCCTTGAACAGCAGCAGCGTCGGAATGGACTCCACGCTGTAGTTCATGGCCAGGCGCGGCTGCTCATCGACATTGATCTTGCCGAACTTCACCTTGCCGTCGTACTTCTCGGCCAGCTCGTCCACAACGGGGGAGAGCATGCGGCAGGGGCCGCACCAGCTTGCCCAGAAGTCCACGAGAACGGGCACGGTGGAGCCGAGCACTTCGGCGTCAAAATTCTGCTGCGTGATTTCTGTGATCATGGTTTACGATCCTTTCATTTTGATTTGTAATAGAGCAGGCAGTGGCAGAAGCCCTCAAAATCGGGATCTGCGATCTGCTCCCGGAATTCCCTGCACATACATTTTGTGTCGTCGGTGCGCTGCAGGCGGCATGGGCAATAGCCGCCGGTGCGCTGCAGGCCCTCCTTGACGGTCTTGACGATCTCCTCGTCGGGGTTGAGCGTGATCTTCATATGCTTACTCCTTAGTATGGTGCGCTTTCGGATGGTTTATCCGCCCAGATAGGCCTTTTTCACTTCCTCGCTCTCGGCAAGCTCTTTGCCGGTGCCGGAGAGGGAGATCATGCCGGTCTCCATGACGTAGGCGCGGTCCGCGACGGAAAGCGCCATCTGCGCGTTCTGCTCGACCAGAAGAATGGTCACGCCCTGCTTGTGCAGGTCGCGCACGATTTCAAACACAAAGTCGACGAGGATCGGGGAGAGGCCCATCGAGGGCTCGTCCAGCATCATCAGCTTCGGGTGGCTCATCAGCGCGCGGCCCATGGCCAGCATCTGCTGTTCTCCGCCGGAGAGCGT
>CAMJPK010000120.1 GCA_946407675.1 uncultured Clostridia bacterium | reverse complement strand
CATCGGCCATTCCCGGCAACGAGCTGACGATCACCAAGGTCATCGACGAGCTCTTTGCGAAGGGCGCGGAGGTCATCTACAACCGCACCGACAATCTGCATGTCTCCGGCCACGCCTGCCAGGAGGATCTGAAAATGATGATCGCCCTGACCAAGCCGAGGTTCGTCATCCCGCTCCACGGCGAAACGCGCATGCTGCATCAGCACGCGAAGCTCGCCAAGGACATGGGCGTCGATCCGGCCAACGTCGTCGTCAGCGGCATCGGCCACATCATCGAGCTCACCGCCGACTCCGTCAAGGAGAACGGCGAGGTGCCCGCCGGCCGCATCCTCGTGGACGGCAGCGGCGTCGGCGAGGTCGGCAGCGTCGTGCTGCACGACCGCAAGCATCTGGCGGACGAGGGCATGATCGTTGTCATCATGACCATGTCCGGCGAGGACGGCACGATGGTCTCCGCGCCGGAGATCATCACGCGCGGCTTCGTGTATCTCAAGGAGGCGGAGAACCTCATGGACGAGATGAAGCGCGTCGTCGTCGAGAGCATCGTAAGCTGCGAGAACCAGCGCATCACCGACTGGAGCAGCATCAAGGGCAAGGTCAAGAGCAACCTGTCCGGCTACCTCTACAAGACCACCCGCCGCAGCCCGATGATCCTGCCCGTTATCATCGAAGTATAAGGAGGCGCACCATGCCCATCCCTCTGTTTGATTCCCACAGTGACACCGTCCATATGGCGCACAGGCTCCGCAAGCATCTGCGCGAAAACGATATGCAGCTCGATCTTCTCCGCGGCAGCGCCTTTGCGCCGCGCGGCCAGGTTTTCTCGATCTGGGGCGAGCCGCGCAGGGAGCCCCCCATGTTCGACGCCGTCATCGGCTATTGGGAGCGGGAGCTGGCGGAAAACGCCGATCTTTTGGCGCATTGCCGCAGCTTTTCCGACATCCGGGCGGCCGTTTCCGCCGGAAAATGCGCCGCGCTGCTGTCCATCGAGGGCGCCGAGCAGATCGGCTGCGACGTCGACAAGCTGCGCGCAGCTTACGACAGGGGCGTGCGCATCATCCACCTGTGCTGGAACTACGACAACGTCCTGACCGGCTCGGCCACGGAGGGGCAGGGCGGCCTGACGGAGGCGGGGCGCCGCTTCGCGCAGGAGGTCTGCGCGCTCGGCATGGTCATCGACCTGTCCCACATCTCCGAGCGCGCCTTCTGGGACGTGCTGGAGCTGACAGACCGCCCGGTGCTCGCCGGCCACTCGGACGCCGCCGGCGTCTGCGCCCACCCGCGCAACCTCACGGATGAACAGTTTACCGCCCTTGCCAAACGCGGCGGCGTCGCGGGGCTGAACCTCAGCCCGCGCTTTCTCGGACTTGGCGCGGACATCGACGCTGTGGTGGCCCATGCCGAGCATTTCCTCGCCCTCGGCGGGGAGAAGGCCGTCTGCCTCGGCACGGATCTGGACGGCGTGAAGGAGCTGCCCGCGGGGCTGAGCGGCATACAGGACTTCGACCGCCTCTATGAAGCCATGCTGCGCAAAAACTGGACCGAGGCGCAGGTGCGGGACATCTTCTTCGGCAACCTGAACGCCTTTTGGGAGCGTGCGCTGTGAACATACAGATCTTCGGAAAAAACAAGTGCTTCGACACGAAAAAGGCCGAGCGGTATTTCAAGGAGCGCCGCATCAAATACCAGTTCGTCGACCTCGGCAGGTACGGCATGAGCCGCCGCGAGCTGGAAAGCGTGCGCGCCGCCGTCGGGCTGGAGGCCATGCTCGACGAGCGCGACCCGGACTACCCGCTGGTACAGTACCTCGCGTCAAACGAGGCGAAGCTGGAAAAGCTCTTCGACTGCCCGTGGCTCATCAAAACGCCCATCGTGCGCAATGGGAAGCAGGCCACCGTCGGCTATTGCCCGGACGTTTGGAAGACATGGGAATAAGGACGCAAAAAGGACACCCTGCTGAAAAAGGCAGGGTGTCCTTCCTATGTACGTGATTGCTGCTAGATCAGCACTTTGCTGAGAAAGTCCCGCAGGCGCGGGTTTTTCGGGCTTCCGAAAACCTCCTGCGGCGTGCCCTTTTCCAGCACCTTGCCGTCGGCCATGAACAAAATGCGGCTGCCGACCTCCTTGGCAAAGCCCATCTCGTGCGTCACGACCACCATGGTCATGCCGTCGCGGGCCAGCTCCTTCATAACGTCCAGCACCTCTCCGACCATCTCCGGGTCCAGCGCGCTGGTCGGCTCGTCAAAGAGCATGACCTCGGGCTCCATCATCAGCGCGCGCACGATCGCGACGCGCTGCTTCTGACCGCCGGAGAGCTGGGCGGGATAGGTGTCCGCTTTTTCCTCCAGCCCGACGCGCTTCAAAAGCGCCGTGGCCTTGTCGTTTGCCTCGGCTTGCTTCAGCAGACCGGTGCGCACGGGCGCCAGCGTGAGGTTTTTCCGGATCGTCATATTGGGGAACAGGTTGAAATGCTGGAACACCATCCCCATTCTCCGGCGCACGGCGTCGATGTCCGTCTTCGGATCGGTGATCACCTGCCCGTCAAAGGTAATGGTACCGGACGACGGCGTTTCCAGGAGATTCAGGCAGCGCAGAAAGGTGCTCTTGCCGCTGCCGGAGGGGCCGATGATGACGACCTTTTCACCGGATTCGATGTGCTCGGTAATCTTGTCGAGCACCAGATGGTCTCCGAAGGATTTGCTCAGCTCATGAACGTCGATCACTTTGCCGCAGCCTCCTTTCCAGCCTGCCCTGCAGCCAGGTCAGGAACATGACGACCACCAGATACATCACGGCAATGCCGATGTAGGGGAACATGACCTCATAGGTGCGCGCTCCGACGGACTGTGCAAAATACACCAGCTCCGCGCCGCCGATGGCGGATACAAGGCTCGTGTCCTTGAGCAGAGTGATGAACTCATTGCCCAGAGAGGGGAGGATGTTTTTGAAGGCCTGCGGGACGACAATGAAGCGCATGGTGTCGATGTAGCCGAGCCCCAAGCTGCGCCCGGCCTCGCTCTGGCCGGCGTCCACGCTCATCAGGCCGCCGCGCACGATCTCGGCGACGTAGGCCCCGGAGTTGATCCCCAGACCCAGCGCGCCCACGAGCGTGTAGTCGCGGACGGTGCTGAGAATGACAAAGCGCCAGATCAGCAGCTGCACCAGCATGGGCGTGCCGCGGATGACGGTCGTGTAGACCTGGCAGACGGCGTTTGCCGCGCCGAGGAGGACGTTGTGCTGTCCAACCCGTTGCTGATCGTGGGCGGCGCGCAGCACCGCGACGAGCACGCCGAGCACCACGCCCAGCGCCAGCGCCGCGACCGTCAGCTCCAGCGTGGACAGCAGACCCTTCAGGTACAGCCGCCAGCGGTCGCCGGTCACAAAGGCCTGATTGAATTTGTCAGAGAAATTGATCCAGAAGTTCATGGGACCCTCTCTTCAAAGTGTTCGAAAACAGCGAGGGAAGGGGAAAGCGCGGGAAGAAATGCGCGCGCAGCGGATCAGCGTTATTTCGCGCTGATGTACTTATCCAGGATCTGCTGCACGGTTCCGTCCGCGGTCAGCTCCTTGAGCGCCTTGTTCACGGCCTCCACGAGCGCGGTGTTGCCCTTGGCAAAGCCGATCGCATAGTCCTCCACGACGTACTCGGTCTCGAGGATCTTCAGACCCGGATTGGACTTCACATACTCCTGCGCGGGCATGTTGTCGATGACAACACAGTCGACCTGGTCGTTCAGCAGCGCCTGGATCGCCACGGCGCCGGTGTCGTAAGCGGTGACATGGTCCTCGCCATAGTCGTCGGAGCAGTAGATGTAACCGGTCGTCGCCTTCTGGGTGCCGATCATTTTGGCGTTGCCGAGATCATCCGCGGTGGCGATGGGAGAGCCCTCCTTGACGATGATGACCTGTACGCCGGTGGCATAGCTGTCGGAGAACTCCATGACCTTCTGGCGCTCTTCCGTGACGGAGACGCCCGCCATGACGATATCGCTCTGACCGTTCTGTGCGGCCAGCAGCGCGGCGTCAAAGCCCATGTCGTCCACGACCAGCTCCAGACCGAGCTTCTTGGCGATCGCATCCGCAATCTCGACGTCGATGCCCTCAAAGCCGCCGGCGTCGGTGGTCATCTCATAGGGAGGGAAGGCGGCGTTTGTGCTCATGTGGAGCTTGCCGGCTTCGACGGTCTTGATCGTGACTGTGGGGGCGGTCACGTCGCTGGCGGAAGCGGAATTCTTGGATCCGCCGCAGGCGCAAAGTGCAAGCACAAGGCATACGGCAAGGATGCATACAAATAGCTTTTTCATTTTGTTACTCCTTTTCTATTCCATTAAGAAATGATGAGCGAATTATAATTCATGGAAACTGAATATTCAAGCGAATATTCAGAATTTTATGAATAATTCGAGAAATTGATATAGAATGTGCAAGCCCCTGCGGTATCACCGCAGGGGTTTGTGAAAAATGACCGTTATTTTCCCGTGCTGCCGAAGCCGCCGTCGCCGCGCTCGGTTTCCGGCAGCGTGTCGACCGCCTCAAATTCCGCGGCAGCGCAGGGAAGCACCACAAGCTGCGCGATCCGGTCGCCGGGCGAGACAACGCGCGTTAAGCTGCTGTCGTTGTGAATGGCGATGATGTACTCGCCGCGGTAATCGCTGTCGCAAACGCCCACGCAGTTGGCCGGGCGGAGCCCCTGCTTTGTGGCAAGGCCGCTGCGCGCGAAGATCGCGCCGAACCAGCCCTCCGGCACGGCGAGGGCGAGCCCGGTGCCGATCATGGCGGTGGTATGGGGTGGGATCTCTACGGGGGCCTCAAGGCAGGCGTACAGGTCGTAGCCCGCGGCAAAACGGCTGCCTGCGGTGGGCGCAAGCGCGCCGGGGCGCAGCTTTTTCACGAAAATCTTCATCCGTAGGGGACCTCCCTTGTCAAATCACTTTTGCAAGCACCAGCGCCAAAAGCGCGAAGGTGACAAGCAGCACGGCGGCGACCAGCGCGACGCCCAGCTTGCTCTTGCCGCCCTTTCCGCTGGAGGGCTCGACCAGCTTCGCCTTGCGCAGCGCATTGACGATGGGCTTGTAGAGCAGCACGGTCAGCGTGCCGTTGATGCCGGCCTTGATGAGGTTGAAGGGCAGGAAGATGGGGATGAGCAGGGGAACGACCTTCTCCCGCGGCGTGTGCATGTAGATCGGCGTGATGAGCCAGTTCCAAAGGAGCATCACCGCGGCCATCAGCACGGCGCCGATGACGAGGCCGACAATGGCGCCCTTGATCGTGCGGTTGCGCTGATAGAACCATGCCGCCATGCAGGCGAAGGCACAGGTGCTCAGAACGTTCATCAGCAATCCCCAAAGGCCGGTCGAACTGACGGTGACCATCTCGATCAGGGAAACGACGAGCGAGATGCCCGCCGCGGCCAGCGGCCCGAACAGAAAACCGGCGATGCAGATGATAACGTCCTTGAGGTCGAAGTTCAGGAAGCCGAGGACATTGACGGGGATGAGCTTGGAGAGATACATCACGACGTAGGCCACGGCGGCCAAAAGCGCCAGGATCGTGAGGTCTCTTGCCTTGATGGATTTGCGGTTTGCCATGTTGCGTTCCTCCGAAAAAAAGATACCTGAAAGAGACGTCTTTCAGGCACCACCCGGCGCGGGCACAGCAATCGCACCCTTGCCGATGATCTTCTTCCATCCAGACTGTCACTGTCGGTACCGGAGTTCCACCGGTTCAGCTTGGACGAACGCTGAACCCACCCCGCTGCGGCGCCTTGCGGGTTTCTTTTGCCGCAGCTTCCTCTCAAAATCTTGAAATACACAAAGTATTCCTGCGATTTCTCGCGCTTGCTGCGACAAAACAATCCTCGCAATTCGCTCTTGCGGGCGGGATCATCGATCGTCCGTGCTCGCGGACTGTACCGCCGATCGGGAATTTCACCCTGCCCTGAAGACCTCTGTTCAGTTTGGTCGAGTATAGCACAGCCCGTCGAAAAAAGCAATAGGTTTTGACAACGCCGGCTCTTTCATGTAAAATATCAATTCAGAGTTGTTTTGGAGATGACATGATGGAACGAGCCACGACCTGCACCTTTACCGGGCACAGGGAGAACAAGCTCCCCTGGCGGGGAAACGAGGACGACGCGCGCTGTCTGAAGCTGAAGCAGCTGATCTATGACGCGGTGGAAGCGGTCTGGCAAAGCGGCGTTCGCCACTATGTGTGCGGCATGGCCAACGGCTGCGATTTTTACTTTGCCGAGGCGGTGCTGGCGCTGCGCGCGGAGCACCCGGAGGTGACGCTGGAGGCCGCGATCCCCTGCGAGGGGCAGTCCGCGCGCTGGACGGCGGCGCAGCGGCGGCGCTATGATCGCCTCGTCAGCGCCTGCGATTATTGCACGATCATCCAAAAGGACTACACGCCCGACTGCATGCTGCGGCGCAACCGTTATATGGTGGACGCGTCCGCCGTGCTGATCGCGGCTTACAACGGCAGTCCCGGCGGCACGCGCAGCACGCTGCTTTACGCCATGCGGCAGGGCCTTCAGATTCTTGAGCTTCCTGTGGAGGAATGAATGCGATGATGAGTAGACCGGCAACCTTCAAACGCTGGATATCCATGCTCCTGGCGCTGCTGCTGGCGGCGGCGCTCGCGCTGCCCGTGTGCGCCGCGGAGCCGGGCTTTATCAATTTTCAGAACAAAGCGGCGACCTATGAGGAAG
>CAMJPK010000119.1 GCA_946407675.1 uncultured Clostridia bacterium | reverse complement strand
AAAGTCCTCCACCGGATCGCGGCCTTCGCTTCCGGAAACATCGACCAGATGCACCAGCAGGCGGCATCGGTCGATGTGCCGCAGGAAGTCATGCCCCAGGCCCGCACCCTCGGATGCGCCCTCGATGATACCGGGGATATCGGCCATGACGAAGGAGACGCCCTCGTCCACATACACCACGCCCAGGTTGGGGGAGAGAGTGGTAAAATGATAGTTTGCGATCTTGGGATGGGCCTTGCTCACCACGGACAGCAGTGTGGACTTGCCCACATTGGGAAAGCCCACCAGGCCCACGTCGGCCAGCAGCTTGAGCTCCAGCGTGATGTCATGGCTCTCTCCGGGCAGGCCGGGCTTGGCAAAGCGCGGGACCTGGCGGGTGGGCGTGGCGAAGTGCATGTTGCCCCAGCCGCCCCGGCCGCCGCGGGCCGCCACCCACTTCTGCCCGTCGGACATGTCGTGCATGATGGCGCCGGTCTCCGTATCGCGCACCAGGGTGCCCCGGGGCACTTTGATGTACAGTGTCTCGCCGTCCTTGCCGTAGCAGCGTTTGCCCATGCCGTTCTGACCGTTGCCGGCCACATACTTGCGCTTGAAGCGAAAGTCCATCAGCGTGGACATATTATCGTCCACCACGAAGACGATATCGCCGCCGCGGCCTCCGTCTCCCCCGTCGGGGCCGCCTGCCGCGATATATTTTTCTCTGTGAAACGCCACCGCGCCGTCCCCGCCCTTGCCGGCGTGGATGCTGATGCGCGCTTTATCAACAAATGCAGATGCCATGTGTTTCCTCCTGTACGGCAGGGCTTTGCCCCTCCCGCGATCTCAGGCATTGTACCCTTTTCTCCGGGTGGGGACAACCCCCTTCCCGGCGGACAGGAAAAAAGGCCGGACGCTTGTCCGGCCTTTCTTGCAGTCATTTACTGAGCGATCTCTTCGTAAACGGAGACCTTCTTGCGCTCCTTGCCCATGCGCTCGAACTTCACAGTGCCGTCCACGAGGGCGAACAGCGTGTCGTCCTTACCCTTGCCCACATTGGTACCCGGGTGGATTTTGGTTCCGCGCTGTCTGACAAGGATGTTGCCGGCCAGGACGAACTGACCGTCGGCTCTTTTGGGACCCAGACGCTTGGACTCGCTGTCGCGGCCGTTTTTGGTGGAGCCCATTCCTTTCTTGTGTGCCATTGCGTATTACACCTCCTGTGTCAATCAATAAACGCGGGACTCGTTCAGGCGTTGATGGTTTCGATCTGCACCTTGGTATAGGGCTGTCTGTGGCCCTGCGTGCGGCGATAGCCCTTCTTGGGCTTCATCTTGTAGACGCGGATCTTGCGGCTCTTGCCGTTCTTCTCGACCTTCGCAGTCACGGTTGCGCCGGAGAGGGTGGGAGCGCCGAAATTGGCGACCTCGCCGTCAACGACTGCGAGAACCTGGTCAAACGTAACGGTATCGCCGGTCTCGACATCCAGCTTCTCAACGAAGAGAACGTCGCCCTCGGCAACACGGTACTGCTTGCCACCGGTCACGATGATAGCATGCTTCACTTTGTTGCACCTGCCTTTCATTTGCAGACTCGCTTTTAAGGCGTTTGCCTGAGCAAATCTTATGGGCCCTTTCAATGCGGCTTTGATAGTTTACCATTGGCATATGGCAATGTCAATAGGAATTTCCTTCAATTTTCGTAGAAATCGCAGAAAAAGAGGGGCGCCAGCCTTACTCTGGCGCTCCCCATGCGGAAAATGAGTCGGTCTGTAAGCCGGGTTCTGTCTTAAGCGACCATCTATCTGTGGCGCTGCGTTGCCGCGGCGCTCAAGCCGCCTCCTCGGAACGGCCGGGCCGGCCTTGTTGTTCCTCCACGGCGTTGCTCCGGATAGAGTTTACAGCGCGTACATGTCTCCATGCCGCGGGCGGGCGCTTGTCTCCGCCTTTCCACCCTTGCTGCCGCGCTTGCGCGCGGTTAGCGGTATATCTCTGTTGCACTTGTCCGAGGGTCACCCCTGGCGGGCGTTACCCGTTATCCTTGCCCTGTGGAGCCCGGACTTTCCTCACGCACTTCCTTTCGGAATGTGCCCGCGGTCGCTCGGCCGACTCACAAGCGAGATTGTAAACGCAACGCGGGAGGAAGTCAACAAAAACATTGTCATCGGGAAGAAAAGAGACTATAATATAACAGTTAAGTGAGGTGTTCTTCTATGACTCTGAACGAATACATCGACCGTTTGAAAGGAAAGGCCGTCGCCGTCGTCGGCATCGGCGTCAGCAACCTGCCCTTGATCCGCCTGCTTGCCAAAAGCGGATGCAACGTGACCGCCTGCGACAAAAATGAGGCGGAGGAGCTCGGAGACGTCTATGGCGAGCTCGCCGCGCTCGGCGTGAAGTTTCTCCTCGGAAAGCACTACATCGACCGGCTTGATTTTGACGTGGTGTTTCGTACCCCCGGACTTCACCCGGACAAGCTGAAGCACGCCGTCCGGGCGGATACGGTCATCACAAGCGAAATGGAGGCGTTCTTCGCCGTCTGTCCCTGCCGCGTCATCGCAATCACCGGCTCGGACGGCAAGACTACGACCAGCACGCTCATTGCCAAGCTCCTGTCTGCCGAGGGCTACACCGTGCATCTCGGCGGCAACATCGGAAAGCCCTTGCTTTGCGAAACGCCGACCTTCCACGCAAGTGACGTCGCCGTGCTGGAGCTCAGCTCCTTCCAGCTGCACAGCATGAAGTGTCGCCCGGACGTTGCGGTCATCACGAATCTTTCGCCCAATCACCTCGACGTGCACCCCTCGTTTGAGGATTACGCGAATGCTAAGAAGAACATCTTCCTTTTGCAGGGGCGGGACTGCCGGCTTGTGCTCAATCTTGACAATGCCTATACTGCCTCCTGCGCCGCCGAAGCGGTCTCCGAGGTCATCTGGTTCTCCAGAAAGCAGATCCCGGAGCATGGCTACAGCTTCCATGATGAGGCGATCTACCGCGGCGACCAACGCTTTCTGGAGGCAAAGGACATCCTGATCCCCGGCATGCACAATGTGGAAAACTACATGGCCGCCTTCGCCGCGACGGATGGCTTTGTCTCGCCCGAAACCTGCCGGAAGATCGCCACGACCTTTGGCGGCGTGGAGCACAGGATCGAGCTGATCCGCACGCTGCGCGGCGTCCGTTACTACAACGACTCCATCGCCTCCAGCCCGACGCGCACGATTGCCGGGCTGCGCTCCTTCAATCAGAAGCTGATCCTGATCGCGGGCGGGCACGATAAGCTCGTCCCGTTTGAACCGCTCGCCGAGGAAATCGTACAGCGCGTCAAGGCGCTTTTCCTTGTCGGGGAAACTGCGGAAAAGATCCGCCTTGCGGTGGAGAACGCGCCGGGCTACGATCCGCAAAAGCTGCCGATCACGGTCATGGACGACTTCCGGGAGACCGTGCTTGCAGCCAGCGCCTATGCGAAGCAGGGAGACGTTGTGATCCTGAGCCCGGCCTGTTCCTCCTTTGACCGCTTCAAGAATTTTGCGGAACGCGGGAACACCTTCCGAAAAATCGTCGAAGAACTGAAATAATTCGGCGCACGGCGGCATATACTTCCGCGAGGTGGTATGGATGCCGTCGCGCCGCAGATTCACACGCGCCGATTATTCCGGGCTGGGGCTACGGACGATCCCACGCAAAAACCGCGGAATCCTTTTGCTTCTTCCCGTCGTTCTTCTGATCGCAGGGATCGCGCTCAGTCTCTATCTGCGCGCCGTGAGCCGTGATATTGCGGTTTCGGACGCGCGAGACGCCGTCACGCTTGCTGTAAATGGCTGCGTCAGCCACATGATGGAGGAGAACGATTACGGTTACGACTATTTTGTGACGCTGGAGAAGGACGCACAGGGGAACATCGCGGCCATCACAACGAACACGGCGCACATCAACGCGATGTCCTCCCAGCTCATGCAGGAGATCGCCCGCGCCGCCGACAGCGAATCGCTCAACATCAAAATACCGCTCGGCAGTCTGCTCGGCTCCAATCTTTTGATGGGGCGCGGACCGATGATCCCGGTGCAGGTCAAAATGCTGACCAGCTCCTTTGTTCGGTTTGACAACGATCTGGTCTCGACCGGCATCAACCAGTCGCGGCATCTCGTCACGCTGATCGCAGACGTAGATGTGGATATCATGATCCCGCTTTCCACCGTCAGCACGACCGTCGAAACGGAAATCCTGATTGCGGAGACCGTGATCGTAGGCCGCGTGCCGGATACTTATTTGAATTACCACGGAGGATAACATGGAAGCAAGTGAAGCGAAAGAAAAGATCCTCGCGCTGCGTGCCGAGGTTGAGGAGCATTCCCGCCGTTATTATGATGAGGACGCGCCCACGATCTCCGATTTCGAATATGATAAGCTCATCCACACGCTGATGGATCTGGAGCAGCAGTTCCCGCAGTTTCTGACGCCCGATTCTCCGACGCAGCATGTCGGCGGCAAGGTCAGCAGCAAGTTTGCGCCGGTGGACCATGAGGTGCCGCTGGAAAGCCTGATGGACGTTTTCTCGCACGAGGAGCTGTTTGCGTTCGGCGACAGGGTGGAGGGCGCCGTCGGCGGGCAGACGGAGTATGACGTTGAGCCGAAGATCGACGGGCTGTCGATTGCCGTGGAGTATCGCAACGGCGAATTCTTCCGCGGCGCCACGCGCGGCAACGGACAGACGGGCGAGGACGTGACGGAGAACCTGCGCACGATCCGCACCCTTCCGAAGACGCTGAAAAACGCACCGGAGCGCATCATCGTGCGCGGCGAGGTCTATATGGCGAAGGACACCTTTGAGATGCTCAACCGGCGCTTTGAGGTGGAGGGGAAGCCGCTTCTGGCCAATCCGCGCAACGGCGCAGCCGGCTCTCTGCGCCAAAAGGACCCGAAGATCGCCGCGGAGCGTCAGCTGGATCTGATCGTCTATAACATCCAGCTTGCCACGCGTGAATACAAAACCCACACGGAAACGCTGGACGCCCTTCGGGAGATGGGCTTTGATGTCGTACCCTACAAGCGCTATGACAACATTCGCCAGTGTGTGGAGCAGATCGAATGGATCGGCGCGCACCGCGACGAATTCCCCTATGAGATGGACGGCGCCGTCATCAAGCTGAACGATCTGTCACAGCGCACGGTCCTGGGGAGCACGACAAAGGTGCCGCGCTGGGCCGTCGCCTATAAATACCCGCCGGAGGTCAAGCCCGCAAAGGTACTGGATATCATCGTCCAGGTCGGGCGCACGGGCGTCCTGACGCCGAAGGTCGTGATCGAGCCGATCCGGCTTGCCGGCACGACGGTATCCAATGCGACGCTGCACAATCAGGACTTTATCGACAAGCTCGGCGTGCGCATCGGGGACACCGTCATGGTACGCAAGGCGGGCGAGATCATTCCCGAGGTCGTGGAGGTGGATCTCAGCAAGCGGCCGGACGGCACCGTCCCGTTCAGGCTGCCCGACGTCTGCCCCGAGTGCGGCAGCCCGGTCGTCCGGGACGCCGACGGCGCCGCGATGCGCTGCACGGGTGCGGAGTGTCCGGCACAGAAGCTGCGCAACATCACGCATTTTGCTTCAAAAGAGGGTATGGATATCGACGGCCTCGGAGAAGCCGTCGTCGAGACGCTTGTCAACGCGGGGCTTGTGAACACGCCGGCAGACCTGTATTATCTCGATGCGCAGTCGGTCGCCACGCTGGAACGCATGGGGAAAAAGAGCGCGGAAAACCTGGTCGCGGCGATCGAGGCGAGCAAGGCGCAGGGGCTGGCGCGTCTGCTGGCCGCATTCGGCATCCGGCAGGTGGGCGTCAGCGCCGGAAGAACGCTGGCGCGCCGCTATACCGATCTGGACGCACTGATGCGCGCCACGCCGGAGGAGCTGATGCAGATCGGCGACATCGGCCCCGTCACCGCGCAGTATATCGTCGAATGGTTTGCTTCGGAGCAGTCGCAGCATCAGATCCGCCGGCTTCGGGAAGCGGGCGTCTCCTTTGAAAGCAAAGAGGATATCCGGGACGCGCGCTTTGCCGGAAAGACCTTTGTGCTGACCGGGACGCTGGAGAGCTTTACCCGCGACGAAGCGACCGCGATCATCGTCGGGTTTGGCGGAAAAGCCAGCGGCAGTGTTTCCAAGAAAACCGACTACGTCCTCGCGGGCGAGGCAGCCGGCAGCAAGCTCACAAAGGCGCAATCGCTCGGTATCCCGATCCTGACGGAAGCGCAGTTCCGTGAAATGATTCAATAATCCCATCGCTTTATAACAGAAAAGCGGAGAGGCAAGGCCTCTCCGCTTTCGTAGTTTTGCTATGTTATTTCTCGATCTCGACCATGTAGTATTCCAGCGCGATGGAATCCGGATATCTGGTCGCGAGGACGAGGAACAGCCGGTCATTCAGGACGCTGAGCGTGTCATCATAGATCTCAAACGTCGGCTTCGTGACGCAGTAATAGACGTCCGCGGGGGCAATGCCGCCGGACAGGACCGTCTCGACATACTCCGGCGGGACCGTGCGGATGCCGTCGTTTTGAATGTAGAAGCTGCGGCCGTCATTGAGGCGGACGCCGTAACGTGCGGAAAGCTCCGCGCGACCATTCGGGCGGACGACCTGACTGTCAACGCCGTCGGGGAGTACGGTGCCGTTGAAGGGGAGAGCAAAGCCAATGATCTCACCGCCGGTAATGGCGATCAACTGTCTGCGCCCGGCCTTGTCGTCCTGTCCGATGAAGGAGGG
>CAMJPK010000118.1 GCA_946407675.1 uncultured Clostridia bacterium | reverse complement strand
GCCGTTCAGGAAGGATTGCAACAAGTTGTAAGTCTTTTCCACGTTCAAGAGCGCCACGCCGAGCACCGCGCAGTTGGTGGTGATCAGCGGCAGATAGACGCCGAGCGCGCTGTAAAGCGAAGGACTGAACTTCTTGATCACGATCTCCACCGACTGCACGAGAGCGGCGATGATCAGAATGAAGGCGATGGTTTTCATATATTCCAAGCCCAGTTTTACCAGTACGAACGTATTGACGAGATAGGTGAAAACCGAGGCGATGGACATCACGAAGATGACCGCGAAGCCCATACCAAGCGCGGTATTCGTCTTCTTGACAATATCACGCAGCAGCTCCAGGATCTGTTCCTGCGTTGTCACGTCCAGTGCCGTGGTCGCCTCGTCGGCGATCAGGATCTTCGGGTTGCAGGACATCGCCATTGCGATCATCACGCGCTGGCGCATGCCGCCGGAAAACTGCGTCGGGTAATAGTCGATGCGGCTCTCCCCGTCCGGGATGCCCACCTGCCCCAGCAGCTCTATGGCGCGGCGGCGCGCGTCCGCCTTGTTCATATTCAGATGCAGCATGATGCTCTCGGTGATCTGCTGCCCGACGGTCAGCACCGGGTTCAGGCTGGTCATCGGCTCCTGGAAGATCATCGAGATGCCGCCGCCGCGCAGCGCGCGCAGCTCGTCGCTGTTCGCTGGGTACTTGAGGATATCCTTGCCGCCGAAGTATGCCTCGCCGCCGACGATCTCTCCCGGCGGCATGGCGATGAGCTTCAAAATGCTCATCATGGTCACGCTCTTGCCGCTGCCGGATTCGCCGACGATGCCGATGATCTCGCCCTCGTCAACGTGGAAGGTCGCGTCGTCTACGGCTTTGACCAGACCCTCGCCCATGTGGAACACGGTCTGCAGATGCCGCACATCCAGAAGATGCTCTGCCATACGCTTCCCTCCTTATCGCCTGCCGCGCATACGCGGATCGAGCGCGTCGCGCAGACCGTCGCCGAAAATGTTGAATGCCAGCACCAGAAGAATGACCGCGGTGCCGGGCGCCAGCGCGAAGACCGGGCACTTTTCCAAATAGGTGTAGCCGTCGTTGACCATGGCGCCCCACGAGGACGTGGGCGGCAGAACGCCCGCGCCGAGGAAGCTCAGTCCCGCTTCGGACAGGATCGTGCCGCCGATGCTCTGCGTCATGACGATGATCATCGGAGACAGGCAGTTCGGCAGGATGTGCTTGACCATCGTGACGAAGTTGCTGTTGCCGCGGATGCGGCTTGCGGAGACGTAGTCCAGATCGCGCACGGTCAGCACCTGGCCGCGCATCATGCGCGCAAAGCCGGGGATCGCGGAGATGCCGAGCACTAGGATCAGCATCGGCACGCTGCGTCCGAAGATCGCGACGAGCGCAAGCGCCAGGACGATCGGCGGAATGGCCATCATGGCCTCCACAATGCGCATCAGGACGTTGTCCACCCAGCCGCCGAAATAGCCGGCGATCAGGCCGATGGCGCTGCCCAGCACGGCGGAGATCAGGACGGCGAGGATGCCGACGAGGAAGGCCACGCGCGCGCCGTAGACGATGCGGCTGTAGACGTCGCGGCCGAGCTGGTCCGTGCCGAGGACATGCTCCTTGCTCGGCCCCTTGGTAACGGAATAAAGGTCGTTGCGGTCGGGGTCATGCGTCGCCAGCAGGGGCGAGGCGACCGCGCAGATGAAGAAGAAGAGGATGACGACCAGCGCCACCGCCACGATCTTACGGGCGAACAGGGCGCGGAAAAAGCGTTTCGTGTTGCTCATATCCGTCCACCCCCCCTTATTCCAGGCGGATCCGCGGATCCGCATAGGCATACGCAATATCGACCAGCAGATTGCAAAGGCAGGTGATCAGCGACAGAAAGATGATGCCGGACTGCAGCGTGATGTAGTCGCGGTTGCCGAGCGCCTCGACCATCACGGAGCCCATGCCCGCGATGTTGAAAACGCGCTCGATGATGGCGCTGCCGCCGATGCAGTTGCGCAGCGTCATGCCGATCAGGGTCAGGATCGGGATCAGCGCGTTCTTCACGGCGTGCCCCATGATGATCCGGCCTTCCTTCAGGCCCTTGGAGCGCGCGGTGCGGATGTAGTCCTGCCCGATGACCTCCAGCATGCTCGAGCGCGTCTGCCGCGTATAGCTTGCGATGCCGCCGACGCTCATGCAGATCGTCGGCATCAGCATCTGCTTCATGCTCTTGCCGAAATCGACCCACGGCATGGTAAAGCCCCACGAGGGCAGCCACCGCAGCTTGATGGAAAAGACAAGCACCAGCATCACCGCCAGCCAGAAGATCGGGGTCGCGATACCGATGTTCGCCAGAACGGTCAGAATCGAGTCGATGGGCTTGCCGCGGCGCACAGCCGTGATGATGCCGAACAGCAGTCCGAGCACCACGCTGAGGATCGCCGACGAGATGCCGAGGATCACCGTCACCGGCAGGCGGCGCTGTACGAGCTGCAGCACGTCCATTTTGAAATGATAGGAATAGCCCATCTTGCCCTGAACAAAGTTGCCGATCCAGTGGAAATACTGCTGGACCAGCGGAAGGTTCAGCCCCATGGATTCATAGACCTGATCATGGTATTCCGGCGTGATGTCCGAGCCGAGCATCGCATACACCGGGTCGCCCGGAATGATATGGATGAGCGCGAAGGCCATCAGGGAAATGATGATCAGGATGATCACGGTTTGGAAGAGGCGCTTGAGAAGAAACCTACCCATATGTATCTCCTTATTTCTCCAACACGGGGGATATAGGGCAGACGGCCGCACGGAGAATGTCCGTACGGCCGCCGCAATTCATTTGCTGTCAGCCGAGCCAGGTGGTCTCAGGCGTCCACTGGGTGTTGCCTCTCATACCGAAGTCGCTGTCATGAATGGTATCGTCGCCGATGTAGTAGCTGAGGGTGGCGTAGAACGGGCAGTACAGGCAGTACTCGTCCACGCACAGGCGGGCCAGCTCCATCATCGCGGCCTTCTGATCGGCCTCGGTCGGAGCGGTCATGCACTTGTCATAGCAGTCGATGATGCCGGCTGCCTTCAGGTCAAGCGCGTCGCCGACCATCGTGGTCGGGTGCTCGGAGAAGTAACGGAACCATGCGGAAACAGAGGTCGGGGCGCTCCACCAGCAGATGCTGACGTAGGGGTCCTTGCCGCCGACGACCAGCTTGTCGCCGATGCTGTCGGTCTCGTCGATGATGACCTTGATGCCGACCTCCTCGAGCATATTCTGGACGGCGACAAAGACGTTCTCAAACGCCGGGGTGAAGGTCAGGGTGACTTCGCACTCGCCCTCGCCGTAGCCGGCTTCCTTCAGCAGCGCCTTGGCCTTCTCCTTGTCGAAGGGATAGCCCTTGACATCGGGGTTGTTCTCCTTGGTGCCGGGGACGCCGAGCTGGTTGGTGACGACGCCGAGGCCCTCGGTGAAGGCGTTGCACAGCGCCTCATGGTCGATGGCGTGGCAGATGGCCTGACGGACCTTCAGATCGCTGACGGCCTGGCCTTCCTTGCCGCTGGCGAAGAACATGCCGAGGTCGCCGGCGATGTTGGCACAGGAATCCACACCGTAGCGGGTGAAGCCCGCGTCAAGCAGGGTCTTGTAGTTCTGCATGCTGGGATAGACGATCAGGTTGACGTCGCCGGTCTTGAGCATGTTGACCGCAGCGGTCTGATCCGCGCAGACTATCCACTCCACACCGTCAAGGTAGGGCTGGCCTTCGATCCAGTAATTGTCGTTGCGCTTGAAGGTGACCTTCTCGCCGATGGTGAACTCGGTCTGCACGAAGGGGCCGGTGCCGACGATGTTGGTGTACATCCACTCCAGGTCGTGGTCACGGTAGGCCTTCGGGCTGAACATCTTGCCGCAGGTGATGCACAGCGTCTCAACGGCGTCGGTGCGCCACTGCTTCAGCGTGATGGTGACTTCGTACTCGCCGGTGGCCTCATACTTCTCGACGTTGGCGAAGTTGGCCTCGCGGCCGTTCTCAAGAAGAATGTCGTAGGTCTCGCAGACGCTCTTGGCGTTGAAATCATAGCCGTCGTGATACTTGACGCCTTCCTGCAGCTCCAGGATGATGGCGGGCACCTCGGGCTTGGTGATGATCTCCTTGGCCAGGAAGCCGTAGATCTGGCCGTTCTCATCATAGCGGCCCAGGCTCTCGATGGCGGTGGTGGCCAGAACGTTCTGGTCCGTGCCGGTGCTGATCGGGAAGCCGGACTGGTTCGGGGTGACCAGGATCGCGAGCTTCAGGATGCCGCCGCGCTTGACAGCGTCGGGATCAGCGGGAACGGACGTGCCGGTCTCGGTCTTGCCGGGCGCCGTGGTCGCGGCGTCGGCCTTGGGGGCGTCGGTCTTGGCGGGCGCGGAGCTGTCCGTCTTGTCCGAAGCCGTGGACGCGCTCGCCGTCTTGCCGCCGCAGGCGCAGAGAGAGAGCAGCATGACTGCAGCGAGGAGCAGTGCAAGAGCTTTCGCAAGTTTCTTCATACCGAATCCTCCATTCAAATACGAATGTGTTCATTTTACGGCTGCACCGATTGATAGATGCAGGACGTTTCTAAGCTGAATCATAGCCCTGTAAAACGGTTTCGTCAATGCCCAAACTAAAAAATCGTGAAATATTGACAAGGAACAATGTGCGGATTCGTCACTTTCCCGTAAGCATTTGCCATTCCCGTTCCATTTTCTGCGCTTTTGTGGATATTCGATAATTTTATAACGATATCATCCGGATTTTGTGTAAAATTCTCACGCAAATGATTGCTTTTTTACGGAGATTGATGTAGGATATCATGGAAAAGAACTTTTCTATCGCTGGGCCGCTTCGGCCCGTTTTGCCGCGAAGATCCGCTTCGTTCATAATATAATTAATTATATTTTTCATCTTATAGAATATTTGATTAACAGCAGCGGCATCCGGCGGGATTCAATCTGCGAACAGGAGTGATACAATGGCAACACTGCAAATGAACTTTCTATCCATGAAGCTGGGCATGCAGACGAATGTCAGCGTGTATCTGCCCGGCGATGCGCCCTCCCCGGCAGACGCCGGCAGATCCAACGCGGAGCGCTACCCTGTCGGCGAGCGTTTTCGTACCCTTTGGCTGCTCGGTACGGAATGTGGGGACGACGGCGAATGGCTGCGCGAGACCGGGATTCTCCGGCTTGCGCGCAAGCACCGCCTCGCCGTGGTGTTCCCCTGCGTCTATGAAAAGCTCTATTCCGACGATCCGCGCGGGCAAAAATTCTCGGAAGCCATCGCCGATGAGCTTTACGCCGTGTGTACCGGCATGTTCCCGCTTTCCCGCCGCCGCGAGGACAACTGGATCGGCGGCGCCTCGCTCGGCGCTTACGGCGCGCTCAAGTGCGCGCTGGCGCGCCCCGAAAAATTCGGCAGCGTGATCATGCTGGGCGGCGCGTATGAGGACAACATCAAGGAAGGGTATTTCACCGCGCTGAACGGCGAGCTCGCCCGCTGCGGTATGGCGCCGCACTGCGGCCTGGACGACGCCGCGCCCGACGGCGCGCAGCTCAAGGCGGCGCCCGGCGCGCCGAAGATGCGCGTGTGGATCGGCTGGGCGGCGGAAAGCCCGCTTGCCGCATACGCCAGTCGTGCAGCCGAGCATCTTGCCCATGACGGATTTCCGATTTTGGCGCAGCGTGCGTTCCCCGGTTCGGACGATTGGGATTTCCGCGAGCTCGCACTTGCGCAGGCGCTCGATGCGCTCGATGAACGGAAGGAGGAAGCATAATGGCAGTCGCAAGATTGAACCTGCTCTCCAGAGAGCTCGGCATGTCAACCAACGTCACGCTGATCCTCCCCAGCTTCGATCAGAACAGCGACCTTGGCAAGCCGCTGGAGGAAGTATATAATAGGGATAAAAGGTATCCCGTGCTCTGGCTGATGCACGGCGGCAGCGGCGACGACGCGGACTATCTCAACTGGACCAATGTCGCGCGTTACGCGGTGGAGTACGACTGCGCGGTAATCTGTCCCTGCGACTACAACGCGGGATACAACGACTATCCGCGCGGCGCAAAGTATTATAAGTATATTACGGACGAGCTGCGCGCGTTCTGTCTGGCCCGGCTCCCCATCTCCGAGCGGCGCGAGGATAACTTTATCGGCGGACTGTCGATGGGCAGCGGCGGCGCGATGAAGATCGCCGTGGACTGCTGCGAGCAGTATTCGCAGGCGCTCATCATGTCCGGCGGCATCGGGCCGAAGAATTCGCTCGGCAAGGGGCACAGCGCCTTCCGTGAAAAGGTCATCGCCGCGGGTTGGCCGATGCCGAAGCAGCCGGGCGATGTGCTGCGCTTCGACGTGGAGGCCGCCCTGCGCGCCGACGTCGCCGCCGGCCGCCCGGTCCCCCGTTTCATCATGGCCTGCGGCGAGGCCGACAACATCGCATGGGAAGCGCACGTCAACGGCGTCAACATCATGAACGAGCTTGGCTGTGAGGTCGTGGACTTCCACCTGCCGGGTTACCGCCACGAATGGGATTTCTGGGAGATCTGCATGCGCAAGGCCTTCTCGGAGTGGCTGCCGCTGACGAAGAAGCCGCTCTCCCCCGTCTCCAGCGCATGGAGCGCCCCCGTGCCCGAGAAAAAATGACGATCGGAGGATCCGCATGAAAGCAACGCTTCGGTTTTCCAAAGCCGATCCGATCGCGCCGGTCGATCCGCGGCTGTAAGGCTCGTTCATCGAGCATCTGGGCCGCGCGGGGTACGGCGGGATCTATGAGCCCGGCCACCCGACCGCGGAC
>CAMJPK010000117.1 GCA_946407675.1 uncultured Clostridia bacterium | reverse complement strand
GGCCATCCTCGCCAAGGTCGTCATTGACGCCACCGGCGACGGCGACCTGTATAAGCTGTCCGGCGCGCCCTTCTTCCACGGCGCCAACCAGACCGACGTGTACCGCGGCGGGCAGGACCGCTCCGGCGCCACCGCGCTGGTCTGGCGCATGGGCGGCGTCGATTTTGAGGCCTACGCCCGCTGGAGCAAGGCCAACCCCGAGGCGAGCGCCGCCTTCCGCGACCAGCTCAACAAGATCGCGGGCTACCGCACCGGCTTTTTCCCCGCCGGCGTCAACGACGTCGTCTGGTGGAACAACTGGGTCATCAACCGCGACTGCTCCAATCTGGAGGACATCCGCTACACCGAGTTCAAGGTGCGCGACAGCATCCGTCCGCTCGTGGAGTTCTGCCGCAAGAACATGCCCTACGGCCATAACGCATACATTTATGATATCGCGCCGCAGCTCGGCTCCCGCTGCTCTTACCGCCTGAACGGCGAGCACGTCTACAGCCGCCTCGACATCGCCACCGGCGCGAAGTTTGACGACGTCATCGCGTGGCACAGCGTGGTCGGCATGGTCAACGGCGGCGCGCCCATCGAGCTGCCCTACAGCTCCGTCCTGCCGCAGAAGGTCGAAAACCTGCTTTGCCCGGGCCGCCACTTCTCCGTCGATGCGGAGACGGTCTCCGGCGTGACGCTGATCCCCCAGTGCATCGGCCTCGGCCAGGGCGCCGGCGTCGCGGCCGCGGTCTGCGTCAAGGACGGCACGACGACGCACAACGTCGATATCAAAAAGGTGCAGAAGATCCTCTGCACCGAGCAGGACGTCCCGCTGCCGCGCCAGGAGAACACCGACCCCGAGCTCGTGCGCGAGCTGGAGGAGTACAAGTACGGCACCTATACCGACGCGGCGAAGCGCTGCCGCGCCGCCGCCGGCCTCGACTGGTAAGAAACCCGCTTCCCCCTGCCGTCCGCACCGGGCGGCAGGGGGGGGAGGAGAAGGAGCGTTCCATGGATTCCACAAGCATCATGCGAGAGCAGAAGGTCCCCCGGCTGCTGGTGACCTACAGCGCGCCGGTGTTCCTCTCCTATCTCTGCAATTCCGTTTACAACATCATCTCCCGCGCCTACATCGGCAACGGCAGCGCCGGGCATCTCGGCATCGCCGCGCTGAGCGTCGCGTTCCCGATCACGCTGGTGTCGCTGGCCTTTGCGTTCCTGCTGGGCATGGGCGGCAGCACGCTGGCGGCCATACGCGTCGGGCAGGGGGACAAGATCGGCGCCAACCGCGCGATGAACATGTCGCTGCAGCTTTTGCTGCTCATCAGCATCGCGATCACGGTGATCGGCAACCTCTTCCTTGACCGCATCCTCGTCGCCTTCGGCGCGAGCGAGGCCGTGCTGCCCTACGCGCGCGAGTATGCCCGCATCATCGTGTCCGGCTGCGTGTTCCAGATCGTCTCCGTCGGCATGACGAACTACATGCGCGTGGAAGGGAAGACCCGGCTGGCGATGCTGGCCGTCATCATCGGGCCGATCGTCAACATCATCTTCTCGACGATCTTCATCAAGGTCTTCGACATGGGGCTGACCGGCGCGGCGCTCGCGACGATCATGGCGCAGTTCAGCTGTACCGCGGTCATCGTCGTGCATTACATCCGCAGCCGCGACTTCTTTCGCTTCAACAAGGACATCCTCGCGCCCGACGTGCATCTGGCGCTGCAGATCAACTATCTCGGCCTGTCGGCCTTCGCGCTGCAGCTGTGCAATGGTCTGGTGTCGATCCTCATCAACCAGGTCGCCCGCCGCGTCGGCGGGGACGTCGCGGTGTCCGGCATGGGCGTCGTGACGACGCTGCAGAACTTCGTGCTGACGATCACCAGCGCGGTCAACATGGGCTCCCAGTCGCTGATCGCCTACAGCTTCGGCGCTCGGCTCTACAGCCGCATCCGCGAGCTTGTGCGCACGGCGATGATCGGCTCCATCGTGATCGTGCTGATCGAGTACATCATTCTGCGCCTGTTCCCGGTGCCCATCGCGTCGATCTTCGGCAAGAACAACGCCGAGGTCATCGCGTTTTCCAGCAAGGCGCTGGTCATCTACCTGATGATGAGCCCGCTGGTGCCCATTCAGATCCAGGGCTCCGGCTTCTTCCAGGCCATCAAAAAGCCGATCCACGCGATGCTGCTCAGCCTGACGCGGCAGGCGATCCTGCTGGCCCCGCTGCTGCTGACGCTGCCGAAGCATTTCGGCGCCGAGGGCATGTTCTACGCCGGCCCCGCGGCGGACCTGCTTTCCGTCGCCATCACGCTGCCGATGCTGCTGCATTACATGAAGAAGCTGCGCGGCGCCGCGGACGGATCGGAGCTGGTACTGTAAAGTTCCATAAAATAAACTTTTGAAATTTTACGAATAAAACTTGAAAAATGTATTGCATAATTCAGAATTAGTAATATAATAGAATTAAATTAGCAAACTTATAACAATTTGAGGAGGTGGTGTCGAAAAGAAAGAGCAAACACGGCAACAGCCGTCTTACGACCGCGGAAGAGATTCCGCCCATCATCCCGGCGACGTCCCCGCGCGCAAACCAATGCGCAAGGGGAGAAGCAAATATATTTTTCAGAAAGGATATGGAGGAACAAAAAATGAAAAAAGCACTTTGCCTGATCCTGAGCCTGGTCCTCTGCATCGGCCTGTTCGCGGGCTGCGGCGGCAAGACCGAGGCGCCCAAGACCGACACCCCTGCGACCGAAGCCCCCGCCAAGGAAGAGGGCAGCAAAGAGCCCGTCCTGATCAACACCGGCGGCGCTGTCACTGAGGCAGGCGCTGCGGAGACGACGCCTCCCCCGAAAGAGGCCGAGTATTATGACGAGCTTCGCATGTACATCGGCGACAAGGTCGCGATCATCGACCCGATGAACCCGGCCGCCGGCGGCACCCAGCTCGGCATCATCGACCACCTGGCCTATGACTCCCTGGTGTACTACACCATCGACGGCAAGTATGAGCCCTGCCTGGCCACCGAGTGGTCCGCCAATGACGACGCGACCGTCTGGACCTTCAAGCTCCGCGAGGGCGTGAAGTTCCACAATGGCGAGCCCTTCACCGCTGATGACGTTGTCTTCACCGAGCAGTTCTCCACGGACAAGGATCACTCCGGTAACTCCGTCGGCAACGCCTTCCAGTATGTCGACAAGGTCGAGGCCAACGGCGATTATGAGGTCACCTTCACCCTCAGCAGAGGCAACGTCGACTTCATCTACAACGTGGCCAACCCCTGCACCGTCATCGTGAACCGCGAGGCCTATGAGTCCGGCGACGAGCACGCCGGCTGGATCGGCACCGGCCCCTTCAAGATCGTCGACATGGTCCCGAACGACAGCATCACCTATGAGGCGTTCGAGGATTACTGGGGCGAGAAGCCGCTGTGCAAGAAGTTCACCCAGCGTTACATCGCTGAGGAGACCGCCCGCAACATCATGCTGGAGAATGACGAGATCGACTTCTGCAACGTTTCCGGCCAGTACATCAAGCAGTACAGCGAGGATCCGCGCTTCGTCATCAACAGCTACGTCATGAACAACCTGAACTATGTCGCGTTCAACATGAGCAAGCCCATCACCGGCGACATCAACTTCCGTCTGGCCTGCGCCTATGCGCTGGATCGCGAGGAGATCCTCGACATCGCGCTTGACGGCTACGGCGCTGTCTGCGAGACCGGCGCTTACTGGGGCTACAAGACCGCTTACAAGAACTACGACATCCCCGCATGGGAGCAGGATCTTGACAAGGCCAAGGAGTATCTGGCCAAGAGCCCGTACAACGGCGAGAAGATGACCATCTGCGCGCTGGCTATGCCGCAGACCAGCAAGGCCGCCCAGGCCATCCAGAACCAGCTGGCCAACATCGGCATCACCTGCGAGATCGAGACCTTCGACAGCCCGGGCATGGTCGCCGCCACCTCTTGGGACGCCAACGATAAGGACTTCATCGTCACCTCCGGCGCTCTGAGCCCGCTGGGCGATTCTATCCGCACGCTGGTCACCCCGAAGAACAACAACAACAAGGCCAAGTATGACAATCCCGAGGTCATGGAGCTCGTGAACAAGGCCGCTGCCACCCCGGACGGCCCGGAGCGCCAGGAGATGTACTACAAGATCCAGCAGATCATGCACGACGAGCTGCCGTACTACGGCACCTTCCACATGGCGCTGTACATTGCCGGCCAGAAGGGCACCGGCGGCACCATCTTCTTCCCGACCAACTTCCACGATTACGGCCTGGCTTACAGACTGAAGAACCCCGAATGATTCCGCTCTTCATCTGAAAGGGAGAAAACGGGCATTGACCTGCCCAAAGTAGTCTAAGCCGGAGCGGCGGCATATCCGATCAGACGCTATGCCGCCGCTCTTTTTACCCAATTCGAACTCCATATACGAAAGGGCGTTGTATTCATGTTAAGATACTCCGCTATCCGTATACTTCTGCTGATCCCGATCATCATCTGCGTGACCTTCATCATCTACTGGCTCGTCGACCTGGCGCCCGGCACCGTCGTGGACACCATGATCAACGAGGACATGACCGAGGAGGACATCGCGGCGCTGTACGCGCGGTATGATCTGGATAAGCCGATGATCGTGCGGTATGGCAAATACATGTGGGGCTTACTCCACGGCGACCTGGGATCGTCGCAGATCTCAGGCCTGACGGTGTGGTCACAGTTCTCCAGCCGCTGGCCGAACACACTGTGGCTCGCCCTGTTCTCCGTTATCCTCGGCACGGTGGTCGCGATCCCGCTGGGCATCTTCGCTGCGAAGCATGCCGGCAGCATCTGGGATAACCTCACCACCGCCTTCACCATGATCGGCATTTCGATGCCGAGCTTCTGGCTCGGATTGATGCTGCTGATCTGGTTCGCCGGCAAGCTGAAGATCTTCCCCGCGGCCTATGACGGCACGTGGAGAGCGTTCGTCCTGCCGGTGTTTGCAAACGGTTTCGCAATGATCGCCGGTATCTGCCGTCAGACGCGCTCCGCGATTCTGGAGGTCTCCCGCGCCGACTTCCTGCGTACCGCCCGTGCAAAGGGCGTACCGGAGCGGCAGGTGACCTATCGCCATGAGCTCGGCAACGCGTGGATCCCGATCATCACCCAGATCGGCGCTCTGATCGGTATCACGCTGGGCGGCTCCGCCGTCATTGAGGCCGTGTACTCCTGGCCCGGCGTCGGCTACATGCTGGTCGAGGCGATCCAGCGCCGTGACAGCGTGCTCGCCTGCGGCACCGTTATCCTCAACTGCATCATTCACGCGGTCGTCCTGCTGGCCGTCGACCTGATCTACGCCGCAGTCGACCCGCGCATCAAGTCCGCTTACATTGGCAAGAAGAAGAAAAGGAAGGTGACGGCATGAGCAAGAAAAAACAAGCGACTGCCAGCCGCATCTCCGACCAATATCGGAGAGAACCGCGTTTTGTTATGACGTGGAAGCGCCTGCGTACCAACGTCGGCGCGATCATCGGCCTGATCATCCTCATCGTGATCATCCTTTCGATGCTCTACTCCTTCTTCTTCATCAGCTATCAAGATATCACCAAGATGAACGGCAAGAACAAGTACGCCCCGCCGTCCTGGGAGCACCCCTTCGGAACGGATGAAATGGGCCGAGACCTGTTCAAGCGCTGCGTCTACGGCTCCCGTTACTCCGTCGCGATCGCCTTCGGCGCCGTGGGCTTCGGACTCGTCATCGGCGTGTTCTTCGGCTCCATCTCCGGTTATTTCGGCGGCATCGTCGATATGGTCATCATGCGTCTGACGGATATCATATCGTCCATACCCGGCACGCTTCTGGGCATGGTCATCGTGACGATCCTGGGCGCGAACCTGCTCAATTTGCTGATCGCCGTCGGCGTATCGTGTATTGCCGGCTTCATCCGCCTTTCCCGCGCCTCGGTGCTGACCGTGCGCAGCAACGAGTACGTAGAGGCCGCCAAGGCCATCGGCATGAGCGAGTTCCGCATCATCTTCACGCAGGTGCTGCCCAACTCCATCTCGCCCCTGATCGTCAGCGCCACCGCGCGTATGGGCACCTCGGTCCTTGCCGCCGCCGGCCTGAGCTTCCTCGGCTTCGGCGTCGCGGTGCCGAACCCCGAGTGGGGCGCCCTGATCTCCGGCAGCCGCAACCATCTGACCTACGCGCCGCACCTGTGCTACTTCCCCGGATTGTGCATCATGGCGCTGGCTTTCGCCTGCGCGCTGCTCGGCGACGGTCTGCGCGACGCGCTCGATCCGAAGCTGAACAAGTGAGGGTGGAACTATGAGTAACGAAATCGAAAAGAACACCGCCCCCGAGGCGGAGGACGATGTGATCCTCGAGGTCAAGGACCTCGTGGTGCAATACGTCGTCAAGAAGCAGGTCGTTGAGGCCGTCAACGGCATCAGCTTCAAGCTGAAAAAGGGCAAGGCCATCGGCCTCGTCGGTGAGACCGGCGCCGGCAAGACGACCACCGCCCTCGCGCTGCTGAATCTGGTGCCCGATCCCCCCGGAATCATCAAAAACGGCAAGATCACGGTCTGCGGCCATGATATGCTGAGTCTGGACGCCAAGCAGCTCGAAAAGATCCGCGGCAAGGACATCTCCATGATCTTCCAGGACCCGATGACCTCGCTGAACCCGGTCATGACGGTCGGCGAGCAGATCGCGGAGAGCGTGCGTCTGCATGAGAATGTGAACAAGCACCAGGCGATCCAGCGCGCAATGGAGATGCTCGAGCTGGTCGGTATCCCCGGCGAGCGCGCCATCGACTATCCGCACCAGTTCTCCGGCGGCATGAAGCAGCGCGTGGTCATCGCCATCGC
>CAMJPK010000116.1 GCA_946407675.1 uncultured Clostridia bacterium | reverse complement strand
GACGCTGCGGCCGAAGATGAACCGCTTCATCGCCAACAAGAACGTCTACCAGCGCTACGAGATCTCCGCGGCCTTCGTGGTGAAAAAGCTCTTTTCCGACGACGGCGCCGAGGCGCTGGCCTTCATCCACGCGAAGGACTCCGACACCATCGACACCGTGCACGCGGAGATTTACCGGCAGGTCAGCGCCCGCCGCAGCGAGGGCGACACCGGGGATTCCTCCTCGGACAGCATGGATGTGCTCAACCGCATGCCGCGCTTTTTGTCGAAGTTCCTGGTCAGCATCATCTGCTGGCTCGACAAGCACGGCTGGGTGCCGAACTTCCTCATCGCCACGGACCCCTATTATTCCTCCGCGGTGCTGTCGAACCTCGGCTCCATCAAGCTGCACTCCGGCTACCACCACCTGACCAACTGGGGCACGAACTCCCTGTTCGTCGCCATCGGCGAGAAGAAAAAGCGCCCGTTTTACGACGAGGACGGCAATGTGACGATGCGCGACAGCATCGACCTCGGCCTGACCATCGACGAGCGCATCGCCGACGGGTACTATTACTCGAAAACCGTCCGTCTGCTGAAAAAGCTGATGGAGCATCCGGAGCTGCTGGAGCAGCCGCTCTCGGAGGAAGTAGATTATTGATGCAGGAGAATTGCGACCTATGTATATGAACAACGAAGCCGTCACCGCCAAAACGCCGTGGGAGCCCTACATGGGCGACGTTCCCATGCACCTCGATTATTTTGAGGGCAGCATGTTCGACGCCGTGGCCCGCAACGCGGAAAAGTACCCCAACAACATCGCCTTTGACTTCATGGGCAAGAGCACGACCTATAAAAAGCTCGTGCAGGACATCGAGCTGTGCGCAAAGAGCTTGAAAACGCTCGGCATCCGCGCCGGTGACCGCGTCACCATCGCCATGCCCAACTGCCCGCAGGCCATTATGATGTTCTACGCCGTCAACCTCGTCGGCGGCATCGCCAACATGATCCACCCGCTCTCCGCGGAAAAGGAGATCGAGTTCTACCTCAACGCCTCCCACTCCGTCACGGCCATCACGCTCGACCAGTTCTACAACAAGTTCGAGTCCATCCGCCAGAACACGGAGATCGTCAACATCATCATCGCCTCGATCAAGGACGCGCTTTCAAAGCCGATCATGGCCGGCTACATGCTCACCGAGGGGCGCAAGATCCAGAAGATCCCCGCGGACGCGCCTGTGATCCGCTGGAAGGACTTTCTCCAGCTCGGCCGCGCCTGCTCGTGGAACTATAAGGTCCAGCGCGGCGCGGACGATCCGGCGGTCATCCTCTATTCCGGCGGCACCACCGGCACGACCAAGGGCATCGTCCTGACCAACAAGAATTTCAACGCCCTCGGCGCGCAGATCGTCGCCACCAACCCGATGTTCCGCGTCGGCGACAAGATGCTCTCCGCCATGCCGATCTTCCACGGCTTCGGTCTGGGCGTTTGCATCCACTCGATGCTCTACGGCGCGGGCCGCTGCATCCTCGTCCCGCGCTTCACGGCGAAGAGCTACGCCAAGCTCATCACCAAATACCGCTGCAACTTCATCGCCGGCGTCCCGACCCTCTACGAGGCGCTGCTGCGCCTGCCCAGCATGGAGAAGGCCGATCTGAGCTGCCTCAAGGGCGTGTTCTCCGGCGGCGACTCCCTCTCCATCGAGCTGAAAAAGAAGTTTGACAAGTTCCTCTACGACCACAAGGCGGTGATCCAGGTGCGCGAGGGCTACGGCACCACCGAGACGGTCACAGCCTGCTGCCTGACGCCGGTCACGATGGCGAAGGAGGGCAGCATCGGCATCCCCTTCCCCGACACCTACATCAAGATCGTCCGCCCCGGCACCGAGGAGGAGCTGCCCTACGGCGAGGAGGGCGAGATCCTGCTGGCCGGCCCGACGGTCATGAAGGAATACGCCGACAACCCCGAGGAGACCGCCGCGACGCTGCGGCGCCACGCCGACGGCCTCACATGGGTCTACACCGGCGACCTCGGCACGATGGACGAACAGGGCTTCATCTACTTCCGCGGCCGCGCCAAGCGCATGATCATCACCTCCGGCTACAACGTCTACCCCGCGCAGATCGAGAACATCCTCGACGCGCACGAGAAGGTGCACATGAGCTGCGTGATCGGCGTGCCCGACGCCTACAAGATGCAGAAGGTCAAGGCCTTCGTTATGCTCCACGCCGGCGTCCCCGCCGACGACGAGACAAAGAAGGAGCTGCTCGACTACTGCCGCAAGCACATCGCGAAGTACGCCATGCCCTATGACATCGAGTTCCGCGACGAGCTGCCCAAGACGCTGGTCGGCAAGGTGGCCTACCGCGTGCTGGAGGAGGAAGAGGCGGCGAAGGCCGCCGCAGCCCAGCCGGAAGCCGAACCCGCAAACGCATAACGAATCGCCCGCCCGGAGCGTACAGCACGCCCCGGGCGGTGCTGCAGCATATCACCGACGGTCATTGCGAGGCCCCATCGGGGCCGTGGCAATCCGTTCTCTTTGACAAAAGAAAGGAGCAAACCGCGATGGAAGCCCGATATGCGCGCAACATCCCGACGCTCACGCCGGAGGCGCAGGCCGCGCTCGGAAAAAAGCGCGTGCTGCTGGCCGGCTGCGGCGGGCTCGGCGGGGCGCTGCTCGAGCTGCTGCTGCGCGTCGGCGTCGGCGCCGTCACCGCCGTCGACCCCGACCGCTTTGAGGAGAGCAACGCCAACCGGCAGGTCCTCTGCACGGCGCAGACGCTGGGGCAGCCCAAGGTCCTCGCCGCCCGCGACCGGGCGCTTTCCGTGCGCCCCGACGTCGGCTTTACGGCGGTTTTTGAGGCGATTTCGACAGAAAACGCGCCGGAACTCCTGCGCGGAATCGACCTCGCTCTCGACGCGCTCGACAGCGTGAAAGCCCGCCTCGTCCTCGCGGACGCCTGCGCCGCGGCGGGGATCCCGCTTGTCCACGGCGCGGTCGCAGGGCAGTGCGCGCAGGTCTGCACCGTCTTGCCGGGCAGTGGCACGCTGCGGAAGATCTACGCCGTACAGGCCGCGCCGCGCAGCGCAAGCGTGCTCGCCCCGACCTGCGCGGCCTGCGCCGCGGCGCAGGCCGCCGAGGCGGTCCGGCTGCTGTGCGGCCAAAGTCCCGTCCTTGCCGGAAAGCTCATGTGCATGGACCTTGCCGGCATGGAGTTTCACACGCTCGCGCTTTGACGGCATAGGCGAAAATACACAGTTTCCAAGCCGTTTCGGGCCTGCGATTCTACCGTTTCCGCCCTTGTCGTATATTGACAAATCCGGCAATCACGCGTAACATTGAATTATATTTTTTATGGTTTGAAGGGGGCAAAGGCCATGCGGGAAATGGAAGAGAAGATCCTCACCGAGGGCCGAGTCCTGCCCGGCGGCATCCTCAAGGTCGGCAGCTTCCTCAACCAGCAGATCGACACCGCGTTCCTGCGCGCGATGGGGCGGGAGATCGCCCGGCTGTACGCCGACAGCGGCGTCACCAAGATCCTGACGATCGAGGCCTCCGGCATCGCCATCGCCGCGGCCGCCGCGATGGAGCTGGGCGTGCCGATGCTTTTCGCAAAGAAGCACAAGACCAGCAACGTGGACGGCACGGTCTATTCCACCGTCGTCCACTCCTTCACCCACGGCACGGACTACACCGTGGTCGTCAGCCGGGATTACCTGCTTCCGGGCGACACCGTCCTGCTCGTGGACGATTTCCTCGCCAACGGCGCGGCCCTGCGCGGCCTCGTCGCGCTGTGCGCGCAGGCGGGCGCGTCCGTCGCGGGCGCGGCCATCGCCATTGAGAAGGCCTTCCAGGGCGGCGGGGACGCGCTGCGCGAAAGCGGCGTGCGCGTGGAATCGCTGGCGGTCATCGAGTCCATGGACGGCGGGACCATCACGTTCCGCAAATGATCTGTTATTCTATAAAACACATGCAAATAAAGAATTTGAGGGAGGACAAACAAATGAAAAAGCTCATTGCCATCGCGCTCGTGCTCATCATGGCCGTCGGCCTGTTCGCCGGCTGCGGCAAGAAGGCCGCCGAGGTCACGATTCCCGCGCCCGTCGCCGCCACCGGCGATCCGGAGTTTGAGAACGACTCCACCGCCGCGGACGTCGCCGCCGCCAAGACGGAGCTCAAGGACGTGCTGCCCAAGGTGAAGGTCGGCTTCATCTTCCTGCACGACGAGAACTCCACCTACGACAAGAACTTCATGGACGCCGCCAAGGAAGCCTGCGCCTCTCTGGGCGTGGAGTGCTTGCTGCGCACCAACATCCCCGAGGGCCAGGAGTGCTACAACGCCGCTGCCGAGCTCATTGACGACGGCTGCAACATCATCTTCGCCGACTCCTTCGGCCATGAGGACTTCATGATCCAGGCCGCCAAGAAGTTCCCCAACGTCCAGTTCTGCCACGCCACCGGCACCAAGGCCCACACCGAGAAGCTGGCCAACTACCACAACGCCTTTGCTGACATCTACATGGGCCGTTACCTTGCCGGCGTCGTCGCGGGCATGAAGCTCAACCAGCTGATCGACGAGGGCAAGTTCACCGCGGACGAGGCCAAGATTGGCTACGTGGGCGCTTTCCCCTACGCCGAGGTGAAGAGCGGCTATACCTCCTGGTTCCTGGGCGTCCGGAGCATCTGCCCCACCGCCACCATGGAAGTCACCTTCACCAACTCCTGGTATGACGAGGCCCTGGAGAAGGAAGCCGCCAACACCCTGATCCAGCGGGGCTGCAAGCTCATCAGCCAGCACGCCGACTCCATGGGCGCCCCCACCGCCTGCGAGAACGCCGGCGTCCCCGACGTCTCCTACAACGGCTCCACCATTGACGCCTGCCCGAACACCTTCCTGGTGTCCAGCCGCATCAACTGGGTGCCCTTCATGCAGACCATGATCGTCAACACCGCCGCCGGCAAGCGCCTCGCCGCCGACTGGACCGGCACGCTGGACAACAGCGCCGTCATGCTGACCGACATCAATGAGAAGGTCTGCGCGCCCGGCACCGCCGAGAAGCTCAAGGAGGTCCAGGCGGGCCTGATCGCCGGCACCATCAAGGTCTTCGACACCAGCACCTTCACCGTGGGCGGCCAGCCGCTGAGCAGCTACGCCGCGGACATCCACGATCTCGGCGACTTCGCCGGCGAGACCGAGGTCGTCAAGGACGGCCAGTTTGAGGAGAGCGTCTACCGCTCTGCCCCGGCCTTCGCCATCGACATCGACGGCATCACGATCATTGACGGCTGACGCCGTCAATGACCGCGATGCAGGATTGAACCCGAGGGGGCCTGTCTCGCTGCGGCTCGGTCACGCCTCGGCTCTGATGTGCCACTGGCACATCATTCACTCCCGAGGCGCCGCTCCGCTACCCCCTCGGACTCCCCTGCTGCTCAGTATTCCTTTCGGCGCCCCGAAAACTTCCTTCGGGGCGCCGTTTTTTGCGCACTTTTCCCTTGTGCCCGGTCGAAAAATGGGGTACAATGACTGTGTATTTTCTTTGAGAGGAGGGGTAGTGCTTGGAGGAAAAGAAAGCCGCGGTCAAAATGCGCGACATCACCAAGACCTTTGGCTCGATCAAGGCCAACGACAAGGTCTGGCTGGACATCTACCGCGGCGAGATCCTTGCCCTGCTCGGCGAAAACGGCAGCGGCAAAACCACGCTGATGAACATGCTCTCCGGCATCTATTTCCCGGACGAGGGGCAGATCTTCGTGGACGACAAAGAGGTCGTCATCCGCTCCCCCAAGGACGCCTATGACCTCGGCATCGGCATGATCCACCAGCATTTCAAGCTTGTGGACGTGCTCACCGCGGCGGAGAACATCGTGCTCGGCCTCAAGGAAGCGGGCCGCCTCGACCTCAAGGCCGCGGCGAAGCGCATCCGCGCCATCTGCGACGCCTACGGCTTCGACGTTGACCCCAACCAGAAGATCTACGATATGTCCGTTTCGCAGAAGCAGACGGTGGAGATCGTCAAGGTGCTCTACCGCGGCGCGGACATCCTCATCCTCGACGAGCCCACCGCCGTGCTCACCCCGCAGGAGACGGACAAGCTTTTCGCGGTGCTGCGCAACATGCGCGACGACGGCAAAGCCATCGTCATCATCACCCACAAGATGCACGAGGTGGAGGAGCTGTCCGACCGCGTCGCCGTGCTGCGCCACGGTCACTTCGTCGGCGACATGCTGACGCGCGACACCAACGCGCAGGAAATGACCAACATGATGGTCGGCCACCCGGTCGTGCTGAACATCGAGCGCCCGGAGCCGGTGGACCCGAAGCCGCGCATCGAGGTCAAGGGCCTCACCGTGCGCAGCATCGACGGCGTTGTGAAGCTCGACGACGTCAGCTTCACCGCGCGCAGCGGCGAGATCCTCGGCGTGGCCGGCATCTCCGGCTGCGGCCAGAAGGAGCTGTTGGAGGCCATCGCGGGCCTGCAGGTCGTGGAGTCCGGCTCCATCGCCTACATCGGCGACGAGGGCGAGCGCAAGGAGCTCATCGGCATGGACCCGCTCTCCATCGCCGCGCTCGGCGTCTCCCTCTCCTTCGTCCCGGAGGACCGCCTCGGCATGGGGCTTGTCGGCAGCATGGACCTGACGGACAACATGATGCTGCGCTCGTATCGGCGCGGCAAGGGGCCGTTCCTCGACCGCAATTTCCCGAAGCACCGGGCAGAGTGGGTGGTCAGCGAGCTGTCGGTCAACACGCCGGGCGTCTCCATCCCCGTGCGCCGGCTTTCCGGCGGCAACGTCCAGAAGGTGCTGGTCGGGCGCGAGATCGCCTCCGCGCCGAAGGTGCTGCTGACGGCCTACGCCGTCCGCGGGCTGGACATCGGCG
>CAMJPK010000115.1 GCA_946407675.1 uncultured Clostridia bacterium | reverse complement strand
CGTAGGGCGCGACGACCCGGCGCGCCGCATACCCCGCGTAGGGCGCGACGACCCGGCGCGCCGCATACCCCCCGTAGGGCGCGATGCCCACATCGCGCCGCCGTCGCCCCCTTGGCTCCCCCTTGAGGGAGAGCTGGCGCGGCGCATCGCGCCGTGCCTGAGAGGGTGTCATTGCGAGCCAGTGCGCACACTGGCGTGGCAATCCGTCTTTCCATTCCCGTGACCGACCCAAAGGAGCGTGACCGCCTATGCGCCTGCTTGACCTGCCGCCCGGTTTGCTGACCGGCTGCATCGTGTTCTGCGTGCTGCTCGGCGCGGCCATGGGCTCTTTCCTCCACTGCGCCGCGTGGCGCTTTTCCCGCGGCGAGAGCTTCGTCACCGGCCGCAGCCGCTGTCCCCGGTGCGGACACACGCTCGGCGTGATCGACCTGATCCCGCTGTTCAGCTGGCTTTTTCTGCGCGGGCGCTGCCGAAGCTGCGGCGCGAAGATCCCCGTGCGCTATTTCCTCGCGGAGCTCTTTTTCGCGCTGCTGACCGTCGCCTGCCTGCTGCGCTTCGGCTTCACCGTGCTGTGCCTGCGCAACTATGTCTTTCTCTGCTGCCTGTTCCTGCTTTCCATGGTGGACGCGGAAACGCGCGAGATCCCGGACGGCGCGCTGATCGCCGCCGCCGTGATCTGGCTTGCGGCGCTGCCCTTCCTCTGGAGCGGCTGGAAGGACGCGCTGGCGCACATCGCCGCCGGCGTCCTTTACGGCGCGGCGCTCCTCGGTCTCTCGCTGCTGATGGACCGGCTTTTGAAAAAGGAATCGCTCGGCGGGGGAGACGTCAAGCTCCTCGCCGTGGTCGGTCTGTATCTCGGCTTTTTGCCGACGCTCTTTGCGCTGATCCTCGCCTGCGTGCTCGGGCTGGGGCAGGCGCTTATCACGGGAAAACGCCGCGGCGCGGCCTTCCCCTTCGGCCCCGCGCTGTCCGCGGCCGGCGCGCTGATGCTCTTCTTCGGCGCCGCCCTCGCCGCGTGGTACCTCGGCCTGTTCCTCTGATTCTCCGTCATTGCGAGGCCCCGCAAGGGGCCGTGGCAATCCGTTTCATCGTAGGGCGCGATGCCCACATCGCGCCGCGTACCCCCCCGTAGGGCGCGACGACCCGGCGCGCCGCATACCCCCCGCAGGGCGCGATGCCCACATCGCACCGCCCCCATAACCCTTATAAAGGAGCCCTTGCTATGGCAAAAACGTATCTTGGAATCGACGTCGGGCACGACATGCTCAAGCTCGCGCTGGTCAATGGCGACGTTGTGAAAAAGACGGCCACCACGCCGATGCCGCTGAACCTTCTGCGGGAGGGGAAAGTGACCTCAACGGACTCGTTGGGCACGCTCATCGCCCAGACCATGAAGGAAAACCGCATCCATGCGTCGCGTGCTGCGCTGATTTTGAACAGCGAGATCTCCTATCTGCGCACGACGACCATGCCGCGCATGAACGCAGAGCAGCTCGCCTACAACATCCCCTACGAATTCAGCGATTACATCACCGGCGAGCTGAAGGATTACCTCTTCGACTACGCCGTGATCCCGGACCTTCCGGCCGGGAGCACCGGACCGGAGCCCGACATGACCGATACGGACGAGGCGGACGCGGAGGACGCGCCGAACCGCATGCATCTGCTGGTTTCCGCGGTTTCGGCAGAGGACATGGAAAACGCCCGGCAGACGCTGCGCAAGGCGGGACTGAAGCTGGCGAAGGCCGCGCCCGCGGAATGTGCGTTCCTTTCCCTGATCCGCGCTTACGAAGCGCGCACCGGGGAAAAGGACAGAGAATACTGCATCCTCGATCTGGGCTTTCGGGCGATCCGCATGTATATGTTCCACGGCCCGCGCCACATCGCCACCCGCGCGCTGGAGATCGGCCTGAGCTCGCTCAACGATATCATTGCCGAGGCGAAGGGCGTCGACGCCCATCTGGCGCACACCTACCTGCTGACGAACTTTGAGGACTGCCAGACGCAGAGCTGGTGCACCGCCGCCTATGACAACATCTCCGTCGAGCTCATGCGCGCGCTGAACTTCTACCGCTTCAGCAACCCCGACAGCCAGATCGACACCTGCTGGCTGTGCGGCGGCGGCGCGGAACTGCTGCCGCTGCGCGAGAGCATCCGCAATACGCTGGATATTGACGTGCGCACGGCGGAGGAGCTGATCCGGGACGGTGCGGCGCTGACGGACGGTTTTGACTATGTACAGGCCATCGGCATCGCGCTGAGCTGAGAGGAGGGGAGGAGCAGATATGCCGCTGTTGAGAGAAAAACTGGAGCAATCCACGCCGGCCAAGCGCCCTGCGGCCTTCCACGGACGCGTGCCGACAAAGACGGAGATCAACTTCGCCACGGTCGGCGTCAAGCGCGTACGCTGGTGGGTGCTGCTTCCCTGCGTGCTCCTGATCGTCGTCGCGATTGCCGCCTTCACCAAGTTCCTTGTCCTTGACAAGCTGGCGGAGGTCTCCGCGGCGCAGGCGGAGGCGGCGCAGATGCGCGCGCAGCTCGATGCGTGCAACGAGCGCATCGGGAAGTACGGCGAGCTGAACGACCTTTACGCGCACTACACCTACTCCGGGATGACGGAGGAGGAGCTCGGGCGCGTGGACCGCGTCGCGGTCATGGAGCTGCTGGAGCGCGTGGTGTTCCCGCGCACGCAGGTCAGCACGTGGACGCTGAACGGCAATCAACTCAGCCTGCAGATCGAGGGCAACACCCTGCAGGAGATCAACGTGACCGTGCAGAAGCTGCTGGAGGACGACCTCGTCAGCTATTGCGAGGTCAACACCGCCGCAACGACGGATTCCAAGTATACGCGCACCATCCCGACGGAAACGGACAAGGTCGTTGCGAACATTGTGGTCTATATGGTGAAACCGGAGGAGGCGACGCAGAAATGAAAGTGCTGAGCCGTGATTTTACGACAAAGGAAAAGGTCATGCTGCTGATCCTCTGCCTGCTCCTTGTGGGGCTGGCGTATTACCGCTTCCTCTGGGTGCCCTGCACCGACGCCGTGAGTACGGCAAATTCGCAGCGCGAATCGCTGCAGACCGAGCTGCTGACCGCCATGGCCAAGGAAAAGCAGCTCAAGAAAATGAGCGATGAGCTGGACGCGCTCGGCGAGCTGCAAGAGACCAGCCGCATGGAGAGCTATAACAATACCAAGGCGGAGCTGACGATGCTGAACAACATCCTGGAGGCCGCCAACGATTATTCCATCAGCTTCTCCGGCGTGACAAAGGATGGCGACCAGATCCGCAGGAATTTCTCGCTGAGCTTTGAGACCGACAGCTTCGCCGCCGCAAAGCAGATCATCGCGCTTTTGTCGAAAAGCGAATACCGCTGCCTGCTCGGCGATATGCAGTACAGCGTTGCGCTGCGGCGGCTCGGGGAGAACGAGACGGCCCGCGTCACGCGCACGGTCGACGATGTGGTTTATGCCGAGACGGTCAATGTGACGACCATGGCGACCTTCTTCGAGACCATGTACGGCGGCACGCCGGACGCCGGCCTCCCGGCGGACAAAACCGTATAAACGAAAAAGAGAGCTTGCGGCGCGATCCGGCGCCAACCGGATCGCGCCGTTTGTATTGCCATGAACGAGAAACGCGCATCGAAAAAACTGAATATCGAACGCGCCGTGATGCTCGCAATCGTTCTGGTGATCGCGGCGCTCTTCGTGCTGTTTTTCAAGGACATCCTGGTCCCGCTGCTGCGCGCGCAGCTCCACCGTGACTTTGACGGCGCGCGCGCCCTGCTCAGCGAGCGAGGGCTGCGCGGCGCGCTGACCGTTGTGCTGGTCGAGGCCCTGCAGATGGTCGTCGTCTTCATTCCGGCGGAGTTTATCCAGATCTCCAGCGGACTGAGCTACCCCTTTCCGGCGGCGCTGGTGCTTTGTGATCTCGGCGTCTGTCTGGGCGCTTCGATCATTTTTGTTCTGGTGCGCGTTTTTCGGTTCCAGAGCGCCGCGTACACGAAGCGGCGGCAGCGCATCGACCGGCTTTCCGCCGCCGTGCACGATCGAAATACCGTGATCCTGCTCTATCTGCTGTTCTTTATGCCGATCATCCCCTTCGGCGCGATCTGCTACTATGGCAGCAGTACGAAGTTGCCCTACGGGAAGTATATCCGCACCGTCGCCACCGGCGTGATCCCCTCCATCGTGGTATCCAATCTGATGGGCGCGGCAGGCATGGCCTTCCTCCGGGAATCCCTCCCCCTGTGGCTGCTGCTGTGCATCATCGTCGCGCTGGCCGCGCTGCTTTTTGTCCTGATCTTCTTCGTGATCCGGCACTGCTGCTTCCACGGCGCGGAGGAAACGCCGGACTCCATGATGTACGCGCTGGTGTTCTTCCTCGTCCGTCTCTGGCAGGGAAGACGCGTCCGCGTCGAGCTTGATGAAACGCTCCTGCAGCAGGCCGAGGCGCCGTATATCCTTCTGGCGAACCACGAGTCCTTCTTTGACTTCTACTATATCTCCCAGATGAGCCACGTGCGCAACCCGAGCTATCTGCTCAACGCGTTTTACTTCACGCGCCCGGTGCTGCGGCGCATGGGAAAGCCGGGCGGCTTCCTCTCCAAAAAGCTCTTCACGCCCGACATGGGCGCCGCCGTCGGCCTGCTGCGCATGACGCGCAAGGGCTACCCGGTCGTGATCTTTCCCGAGGCGCGCCTTTCGCCCGACGGGCGCAGCAACCCCATCCTGGAGCCCGGCGGCGCGCTCTATCAAAAGCTGAATGTCGACCTCGTCCTGGTGCGCATCTCCGGCGCTTACTGGGCCGACCCGAAATGGCGCCGGCGCGGCTACCGCTGCAAGGTGCGCGTCGAGGTCGCGCGCGTCCTCAAGCGCGACGAGGTCAAGGCGATGGAGCCGTCCGCGCTCGACGCGCTGATTGCCGAGACGCTCCGCTCCGACGCCTCCGCCGCCTCCGTCGACACCTACCCCCAGCGCGACAAGGCCGAGGGGCTGGAAAATCTGCTCTACCGCTGCGCCGACTGCGGCGCGCTGTATACGACGAAGGGGGAGGGGAACACCCTGTCCTGTACGAAATGCGGCGCGCGCCACACGCTGGACGAGACCTATCATTTCACGGACGCCCCCGGCTCCATTCCGGCGTACTATGACCGCATCCGCGCCATGGAGCGGGAAACGCTGGCCGGCTTCCGCCTCGACGCCGAGGTGGAGACAAAGGTGTACGGCGCCGACGGCCGCGTCGTCAAAAAAGAGCGCGGTGCATGCTCCCTCACGCCGGAGGCCTTCGTCTATCACTCCGCAACCGAGGACTTCGAGATCCCGACGGCGGAGCTCAGCGCGCTGCCCTTCTCCTGCGGAAAGGAATTCGAGCTGTACCACGACGGCCTGCTGCACTATTTTTATCCGCTTTCCGAGCGGCAACAGGTCGCTCGCTGGGCGCTTTTCGTCGATTTGTTGACGGAAAACCGCGCAAAAGCAGTTGACATAATAACAGATTAGTTTACATAAAAGGAACCATACGAAGTGGAAGAAAAGCAAACGAACCGAACGCTGATCAACATTACAAGGAAAACCTTTATCGAGGTCGGGGTGCTTTTGCTGGTCCTGCTGGCCCTTGCGATCGTGCTGACCTACCTGGTGCCGAAGGGAGAATTTGGCGTGCTGCCGGACGGCACGCCGGATTATGCGACGTATATCCCCCGCGGCGACATCCCCGGAATCCCTTGGTATCAGGGCATTATCGCGCCGATCCTTGTGTTCTTCTCCGCCGATGGACTGACGCTTGCCGTGCTGTGCGTTTTCCTGTTTGTCATTGCCGGCGCCTTTCAGGTGATGAACGATGTCGGCGGCATCCGCGTCCTCGTGGGCAATGTGGCGGCCCGATTCGGCGCCGTTCCCGCCGCCGGCGGCGCCCTGCCCGCTGCGGACGACGCGCTCCAAACCCGCCGCAAATACCGCCTGATTGTTCTGATTTCCCTCCTTTTTTACTGTTTTGGCGCATTTTTGGGGCTGTTTGAGGAGATGCTCACGATGCTGCCGATCGTCGCGGCGCTGTGCGTTGTGCTGGGCTTCGACTCCTTCACGGGCTTTTTGTGCTGCATCATCTCCTGCGGCTTCGGCTTTGCCAGCGCGATCACGAATCCTTTCACGGTGATCCTCGCATCGCAGATCATCGGCGTCAGTCCGATGCTGCACATCTGGTACCGCGTTGTCATTTTTGTCGTCATGTTCGCGCTGCTGCAGGGCTTCCTTCTCCTTTACGCGCGCCGCGTCGCCCGCAACCCGGAAAAAAGCCTGACAAGCGCGCATGACGCGGCCCTGCGCGCCGGCGCGGCGGACATGATCGCGGACGGCGCGATGACGCCGGAGAAGCGGAAAAAGCTCTCGCGCATCTACACCGCATTCCTGCTCGCTGCGCTCGCGATCATTGTCGCCGCGTCGCTGCTCCCGGCGCTGCGCGGCTATACCGTCGTCATTTTGATCGTCTATTTCCTGGTTGCCGGCATCGCCGCGGGCATGGCGGTCAGCGACGAAAAACGCAGCGTTTTCAAGAGCTTCGGCCGCGGCTTTCTCGGCGCGCTGCCGACGCTTGTGCCCATCGCGCTGGCCGCGTCGATCAAGTATATCTTTGACCGCGGCGGCATTCTGCCCACCATCGTTCACACGATCAACGGCCTCGTCGCCGGGCACAGCCCGGTCACGGTCGCGCTCGTGATCTGGCTGATCGTGCTGCTGCTGGAGTTTTTCATCTCCTCCTCCACGGCGAAGGCCATCTTCGTGATGGGTCTGCTTGCCGTCGTCCGCACGGGCCTCACGAAGGAGATGCTGGTGCTGCTCTACACCTTTGCCGACGGCTACACCAACGTCCTGTTCCCGACCTCGCCGGTGCTGCTA
>CAMJPK010000114.1 GCA_946407675.1 uncultured Clostridia bacterium | reverse complement strand
TCGGGATCGGGCTCGTCGGGATCGGGCTCGTCGGGATCGGGCTCGTCGGGATCGGCGGATTTGAAGAGCTTGGCGAGCTCCCCATCCTCAACGGGAACATACACGGCGTCCGCGCTGAGCGTGATGACGGGCGTCCCGTCGTCGAGATAGGTGACGAGGGCGTTCGCCTCGCCCGCCTCCGCCGCCGCGACGGCGGCTGCCAGCGCATCCCAGCCCTCGCCGCTTTCATCGGAACACCATACGGGCTCCAGCGTGACGTTGTCCGTCACGGTGAGGTATTGTCCGGGCTGCATAAAGACCGCGTCGGCCTGGCCGACCGTCACCTTCCAGCCGAAGAAGGCGATCCCGCCCGCCTGCGAGCCGGAGAAGACGTCGGAATAGCCGGGCAGATCGATCTGCTCGTCTTCCAGAGCATAACCCGCTGCGTCTTCGAGGTTCGCGTCGTCGGAGCGGATGGTAACGGTATACTGATATTTCCAGATCGCGGTAAAGGCTGCGTCGCCGGTGATCGGGTAATACTCCTCCGGTTCGTATTCCTTATTGCCGCAGCTCCATCCGGCCAGGGCCTTGCCCTCCGGCGCGGTGAAGGCGAAATCGGAGTCGTCATCGCACGGCAGCCAGAAATCCTCTCCCTCCGCCGGCGTCCTCGTGAAGGGCGTGCCGCTGCCCTCGCCCGGATTGAAGGTCAGGGTGCGGATGGTCCCGTACTGCGCGATGAGCTCGCAGTCGTCCTCGGGGTAGAAAACCTCGGAGGACCGGATCAGCTCGCCCTCGCCGTCGATACGCCAGCCGATGAAGGCCTTGCCGGTCGGCGCGGGGTAGTTTACGCTGCGAAGCGTGATGCCCTCGCCGCACTGCACGGTCCAGGTCTGCGCGCTGCCCTCGCCCTCGCCGGGGTTGAAGCGCACCGAGATCTCCGAGAGCGGCGCGGACTCGAGGCCCGTCAGATACATCTCATTGAGCTGGATGCAGCCGTCTCCGCCGTTTGCCGTGACGTCGAGGCGGAAGTAACGGTAGCCCGGATCGTCGGCCGCGCGCGCGATGGCGAAGCGGTACGGCGTATCGTTGACGCTATGCATCACCGTGTCGTTCGTCACGGAGGCGATGGTCGTCCAGTCGTCGTAGGCGCCGGCCTTCGCCTTCAGGGTCCAGGTCTTCGGATTGCGGCCGGTATACTGGTACGTATCCCCGCCGGTGACGAAGACGTAGCCCGTGGGCTTAATGAGCTGATCCGCCTTGAACTCCACATAGGCCGAGCCGTTGAAGGACGCGCACCACTTGTCGGACGTCGCGTTGCCGTTGAAGAGGTTGGGATAGTTCTGATTGGAGAAGCCCTTGGTGCCCGCGGTGGCCGTAAGGCCGCGGTAGGCCCAGAGCGCGCGGAGCGTGAGGTCCTCCGTGACCGCGGTATCGAAATCATATGCCGAGGCGGCGCCGTCCTCATACCATCCGAGGAAGGTGTAGCCGCTGCGCTCCGGCTCTTCCGGCTCCTCGACGCAGTCGCCCACGGGCACGCTGACGGAAGGCATCACGGGCGCGTCCGGATAGCCGAGGTTAAACGCAACAGTGCAGGCGCTCGCGGTCTCAATGATCAGCTCGACGTAATCCGCGGGCATCGTGAAGACGTACGCGCCGTCGGAATAGCTGACGTCGGCTTCATCGGAGGTCACGTCCGTTACGCAGACGTCGCCCGTCGGGCTGAACGTCAGGGAGACCGCATCTCCCTCACAGGCTTTGAACGCTCCGTCCCCGTTGATCTCGGCAGCGGCGCCGTTGACCGTAGCCGTCGGGTTGAGCGCCTCAAAGCCTTCGGCATAGTCGCAGTTGAACCAGACGTCGTAGCTCCGCGGGGCGAGCGACACATGGAGGGTCACCGCCGCCGCGGGCATATCGAAGCCGCCGCGCCAGCCGTGGTAGTCCGAATCTTCCCAGGTCTCGACGTTATGTACCGTCTCGTCGTTCGCGACGGTGTACCATGCGACGGGCTCATAGCCCTCCGGCACGCCGATGAGGACGTCGACCCACTCGCCCTCCGAGAAGCTCGTCTCGTTTTCATAGCCGAGCCAGACGTCGATCTCTCCCTCCGCCGTGACAGTGACGGGGTAAAGCTGCGTCGCGTCGAACTGCGCGGTATAGGTCGCGTCGCCCGTGACCGGTACGATGGCCGGAGACCACGTATTGTTAAAGGTATATGTTGTATATTGATCGGTGGACGCCTTGGTCGGCGTCTCGCCCGTGTAGGCGGGCGTCGTGCCGGAGAGGACCTGCTCGGTCCCCAGCGTGCTGCCGTCGTCGTTCAGCCAGGTGATCGTATAGAACTCCCGGATGTCCGAAATCAGCAGCCACAGCTCACCCAGCTGCATCGTCGCATCGCCGTCTGTCCCGCTGACAGTCAAGCGGAAATACTGATACGCGTTTCCGGCCGCGTTATTGAGCGGGAAGCGGCACTGTGTGAAGGCCGTACCCGGCAGCACGGCGTCGTCCGTCACGGAGGCCAGCACGGTCCATTCGTCGGACTCGTACAGCTTGCCCTCCAGCGTCCAGTCGTCCGGGTTGCGGGCGGGGTATGTGTTTGCGTTGTTGGCCGTGGACAGCAGATAGCCCGTCGGAACGACGGGGCTTGCCGTCCGGAAGCTGACCGCGACGGGATCGGAAATCGGCAGGCACCACTTGGAGTCCAGATTGCCGTCCAGCAGCCTGGCGGGTCCGTGGTCGCCGCTGTCGCCGTCGTTACCGGCGAGGTTGAGGATTGCGCCCTGCGCGCCGTTGTTCCATGCCCACTGCGCACGCAGCGTCATGTTTGCGGTAACGGGGCTGCTGAAATTCCATGCGGTGGCCGCGCCGTCGACAAACCAGCCACGGAAGGAATATCCCTCGCGCACCGGGTTCTCGGGCCTCGTCACGCTTGCGCCTTGCTCGATGCTCTGCGTCGTCACAGCGCCGCCGTCGTTGGAATCGAAAGTGACCGTGCACAGTCCGTCGGGCACGAGCTTGCTGCCGCCGGCGTTTTCCGCCGTGGCGGCGGTCTGCGTGCCGTCTAAAAGGAAGCTGTTCGCAAAGGTGAGCGCGCCGCGGTAGGACTTGACGTTGATAAAGTCGCTCGCGTTCGTCCAGCCCAGCGTGATCGTGCCTTCTGCGCCCATGCCGTTCCCGTTGGCCCGGGTCCCGGGACCGATGCCGAAGCCGCTGCCGCTGGTCGCGGTGACCTGGCCGCCGTTGATGACGATATTGCCGCCGCTGCCGCCCTCGACTGATGCGTCCGTGTCCCTCGAGCCGCCGCCGCCGATACCCGCGGCGTTGCCGTTGCCGGTCGCGTTGACGACGCCGCCGTTGATCGTGACGCCGTAGCAGGTGCCGTAGCTGCCCCGCCAGTAGTTGTTCGAGCCGCCGCCGATGCCCGCGGCCTGCTCGCCGCCGGTCGCGTTGACGACGCCGCCGTTGATCACGGCGGAATTGAGACCGCCGTGGCTGCCGCCGCCGATGCCCGCGCCGAACTGGCCGCCGGTCGCGTTGACCGTGCCGCCGTTGATGATCACGGTGCCGCTCCAGCCGCCGTCGCCGCCGATGCCGGCCTGATTGCTGCCGCCGGTGGCGTTGAGCGTGCCGCTGCCCTCGATGGTCAGCATCTTGTCGGAGCCCACGTTGACGCCCCTCTGGGCGGTCAGCGTGCAGCCCGCGTTCAGCTGCAGCGTGACGCTGCCGATGACAACGATGCGGCTTGAAATCGTCACATCGCTGTCGACGACGTAGGTGTTGCCGTCCGTCCACTCCGTCGTCTCGGACGTGACGGTGACCGTGTTGCCGGCCGCCAGAGCCGCCGCCGGAAGCAGCGACAGCGCCATGACGAGGGCCAGCAGCACCGCAAATGCCTTCTTCATCTTCATTCGATTTGTCCTCCTTCACCTTTCGGTTCGGTTATTTGACTTCTCTCTTCCCTGAACGCGCCCGCCTGTTTGCGCCGCACGAGGAACGCCGTGACGACCGCGCCGACCGCGAATGCGATCACCGCGACGAGGACGTAGCCCCCCGCGCTTTCAAACAGCAGCGTCGCGCCCGTGAACATGCCGGGCGACACGCCGGTATGAACATGATCGAGTTTCAGGACCAGCCCGGTCAGACAGACCAGCAGCAGCGCGCACGCCGTTCCGAGGTACGCCGCGGCGGCCTGCTGCCGCCTGCGCCGGAGCGCGCGCGAGCGCGCGTGCAGGGCGTCGACCCTTTCCTGCGCCGTTCTCATGCCCGTTCGCCTCCCTTTCTTTGGATTGCAGAAAATGCTTCTGCCTGTATAGAGTCCGTTTTTCGGAAAATTCCTGAAACTTTTTCATATTTTTCTGAAAAAAAGAAACGCGCCGCTTTAAAGCGTCGAAAACGCTTGATTGCGGCGGCGGAATACAGTATAATAGTTTGATAAATTCTGTGCGGGAGGAGGGAACGGATATGCCCGGCGACGACGCGCTCTACCGTCAGTATCTGGACGGCGACGAATCGGCGTGCGACGCGCTGATGCTGCGCTACGGCGACGCGGTCGTGGCGTATCTGTACGGCTTTGTGCACAACTACGAGGACGCGGAGGACCTGATGCTGGAGGTCTTCGCGCGGATCATGGTGCGCCGTCCCGCGATCCGGGAGGGCGGCTTCCGCGCGTATCTGTTCAAGGCGGCGCGGCACGAGGCCGCCCGCTTCCACCGCGTCCGGACGCGGCTGCAGGAATTCGCCCTGGACGACGCGCTGCCGCCGAGCGAGGATTCGCCGGAGGACGCGGTCATGCGCTCCGAGCGCGGCGCGGCGCTGCAGCGCTGCCTTGCCCGGGCGGACGCGCGCTACCGCGAGCCGCTGTGGCTCGTCTACGCGATGGGGCTGAGCTACGCGCAGACGGCGTCCGTGCTGGGCTGCAGCGCGAAAAAGATCGACAATCTGGTGGCGGCGGGGAAAAAGCTGCTGCGCCGGGAGCTGGAGAAGGAGGGTGTCACGCATGCGTTCGAGTGAGGAGCGGATCGCGCAACTGCATAAGATCGCCGGGCGTATGGCGCGCGAGCGTGCGCAGCGCCGTGCCGTCGCCGCGGGCGCGGGGATGGCCGCGGTCTGTCTGGCGCTGGCCGTCGCGCTGGCGCTGACCGTCTCCCGCACCGCGCTGCGGATGCCCGGCGGCGTGCCGGCGCCGGAAGGCCGGATGGCGAGCATCTTTGTCGAAAACGGCGCGGTGGGCTACATCTTCGTCGCCGTCCTCGCCTTCGCCCTCGGCGCGCTGTTCACGGTCTTCTGCGTCCGCCTGCGGCGGCTGAAGGCGGAAAAGGAGCGGGACGATGATCGAAAGCTATGAAAACGCCCTGCAGTTCGCCGTCGCGCTCGTGTGCCTTTGCGTCAGCATCGGCCGCGCGATGCGCACGCGGGAGCGGGCGTGGATCCTGCTGTCCGCGTTTTACGCCTGCTGGACGCTCGGCGATCTGTACTGGGAGATCTTTCTGATCTTCCTCCACATCACGCCGCCGTATTTCTACGTCGCGGATTTCAGCTGGTACGCCTCCTATCTCCTGCTGTTCCTCCTGCTCCGGCAGCTCCTGCCGCCGGAGGCTTGGCGCGGAAGGCGCCTGCTGCCGTGGATCGGCCCCGTGTTCGCCGTCGCGATGTGCGCGTTTTACCTGCAGTTCGGCGACGTTGCGAGCAATCTGGTCTGCATGGCGCTGATGGCGCTGCTGCTGTACCACGCGATCCGGGGACTCCTGTTCCTGCGCGGCGCGGCCGACCGGCGGCAGACGCTGCTGTGCGCCGCCGTGCTTGTGTTCTGCGCGATGGAATACCTCACGTGGACCGTCTCCTGCTTCTGGAAGGACGACAGTCTGACGAACCCGTACTATTTGGCGGACACGCTGCTCACGCTGAGCTTCATCCCCCTGCTGCCCGGCGTCGGAAAGGCGGTGCGTGCATGAGTTCGATCGAGAACGTCTACATCTGCCTCGCCGCGCCGATGCTGCTGGCGCTGCTGTTCCTGCAGCCGAACTGGCGGCGCGTTTTGCTGTTCGTGCTGACCGGCATGACCGCCTGCCTGCTCTCGGCCTACATCAGCACCTTCCTCGCCGCGTCCATCGGCGCGGACCTCGACTCCGCGGCCTATGAGATCGCGCCCTTTGTGGAGGAGATCATGAAGCTGCTGCCCGTGCTGTTCTATCTCATGGTCTTTGAGCCGCAGCGGAAGCACGCTATCGGCGGCATCCAGATGATCGCGGTGGGCTTCGCCACCTTTGAGAACGCCTGCTATCTCTCCGGCTACGGCGCGGAGAACCTGCTGGCGCTGACCGTGCGCGGCTTCGGCACCGGGGCCATGCACGTCGTCTGCGGCGCGTTCACGGCGGTCGGCCTGCTGTTCCTCTGGGATCGGCTCTGGCTGCGCGCCGTCGGCACGCTCTGCCTGCTGTCGCTGTCCATCACGTTCCACGGAATCTTCAACATCCTCGTCAACCAGCCGGGACCGGTGTCGGTGATCGGGAGCGTGATCCCGCTGTCGGTGATCGGGGTGTATCTCGCGGCGGTGAGAAAGAAGGTATACATTGGTGTTGATCCATAACATATAATCTTTAGCATGAGGACAAAAACAGATTTCCAGGCAGAAATTGACCGGGCACACCTCAAAGGTGTGCCCGGCTTTTTTACTCCGTGTTATACTCTTTCGCTCAACTCACGTGCAGCGTCACAATGCTGCTGGTAACGGTATTCACGCCGTCGGACACCGTCACACGGTACTGTCTGCCGTCGCGCGCCGCCGTGATGCCGCAGGTCGCCGTCGCGGCGGTGTTGGTGGAAGAGGCCTTCCACGCGCCGCTCGGTCCGCTGCGGAACTCCCAGACGTAGGTCACGTTTTCCTTGTTCGCCGCAACCGTGAAGGTCGCGGTATCGCCCTCGGGGCCCGTGTAGTCCGCCGGCTGCGTGA
>CAMJPK010000113.1 GCA_946407675.1 uncultured Clostridia bacterium | reverse complement strand
CAATATCTCGAACCCGTTGCGGCGCAAGGTATTCCCGACTTCCGCACAGCGATCGTCAATGATACCGGAGCAGATAAAAACGCCGTTTTCCGCCATAAACCGCCGCACAAACGCGCTCAGCGGCACGATCACGTCCGCCACGATGTTCGCCAGAACGATGCCGTAGCCCGTCCCGAGGCGGCGGCGCATCCCCTCGTCGGAGAGCACGTCGCCCGCGCAGACTTCAAAGCGATCCGGGCCGATGCCGTTCAGCGCGGCGTTGCGCGCCGCCGCCTCCGGCGCCTTCGGGTCGATGTCGCAGCCCTGCACGCGCTCGCAGCCCAGCAGGAGCGCCGCGATGCCGAGGATGCCGCTGCCGCAGCCGAGGTCCAGCGCCTTCACGCCCGGCGCGGCCGCCTGCTCCAGGGCTTGCAGGCACATGCGCGTGGTCGCATGGCTGCCGGTGCCGAAGGCGATGCCGGGGTCCAGCCGCAGCACGGTGCGGCCGTCGGGCGCGGCGTCGAGCCATTCCGGCACGATCAGCAGGCGCTTACCCACCGGGATCGGTTCATAGTACTGCTTCCAACCGTTTTCCCAGTCCTGATCCTCGAGGTAGCTCGTTTCGATCTCGCGTCCGAGCGCGGCGCGGATGCGCGCAAGCACCGCGCGTCCGTCCGCGTCATCGGAAAGGTAGAACTTTACCCTGCTGCGGCCTGCGAAGCGCTGCTCCAGGTCCGCGTCCACGTAATCCCAGAATTTCCGGTTGTTCTCCAGAAAGCTCCGGAAGTCCGTCTCGTCCTCAATGCTGATACCCTCGACGCCGAGCGCGGTGAGCCGATCGCACAGTTCGTCGATCTCTCCTGCCGCCGTCGCGATGGACGCTTCGATCCAGCGCATTTCTCATCCTCCCTTTCCATTATGCTGTCACAATCATAAATGTTTCACGTGAAACAGTCAAGCGCCTGCGTGATTCCGTATGTTTCACGTGAAACATTCGTTTTTTTCTTGAAAAGCGGCGAACAGATTGCTATAATGTAACAATCAAAGAACAAGAGAGAGCATCCATGGGTAAAACGATTGCGATTGCAAACCAAAAAGGCGGCGTCGGCAAGACGACCACCGCCGTCAATCTCTGCGCCTCCCTCGCCTACCGCGGCCTCAGGGTGCTGCTGGTGGACTGCGACCCGCAGGGCAACGCCACGACCGGCTTTGGTCTGGACAAGACAAAGATCAAGAGCGTCTACGACGTGATGCTGCGCTCCATGCCCGCGCGGGAGGCCGTCACGGTCACGCGCTTCGGCTCCATTCTGGGCGCGAGCCCCGATCTGGCCGGAGCAAACGTGGAGCTGGTGGATATCCCGGGCCGGGAGTTCGTGCTCATGCACAAGCTCAAAAGCTTAAAGGACAGCTACGACTACATTCTGATCGACTGCCCGCCGTCGCTGGAGCTGCTGACGCTCAACGCGCTCGTCGCCTCCGACACCGTGCTGGTGCCGGTGCAGAGCGAGTTCTACGCGCTGGAGGGGCTCAGCGACCTGACCGGCACGATCCAGAGGATCAATCAGAAAATGAATCCCGCGCTGCGGATCGAGGGGCTGGTCCTGACGATGTACGACAGCCGCACCAAGCTCTCCACCGACGTGGAGGACGCGCTGCGCGCACATTTTCCCGGTCTCGTCTACGAGACGACGATTCCGCGGAACGTCCGGCTCAGCGAAGCGCCGAGCCACGGGGAGCCCTGCCTCGCCTACGACAAATCGAGCAAGGGCGCGCGGGCATATCTGCATCTGGCAAGCGAATTCCTGAAAGCACAGAAACGGAGGTAAGCGCGAATGGCAAAGAAAGGCGGGCTCGGCTCCGGGCTGGGCGCCCTGTTCGGCGACAGCGAGCCGGCAAAGCGCGAGGGGGCGGAATCCACGCTGCCGATCTCCAGAGTGGAGCCGCGCTCCGATCAGCCCCGCAGCCGCTTTGACGACGCGGCGCTGGAGGAGCTGACGGATTCCATCCGGCAGCACGGCCTGATCCAGCCGATCACCGTCCGGAAGATCGACGGCGGCTATTATCAGATCATCGCCGGCGAGCGCCGCTGGCGCGCCGCCCGCGCGGCCGGGCTCACGGAGATCCCCGTGCGCGTGGTCGAGGCGGACGACCGCCGCGCAATGGAGCTTGCGCTGGTTGAAAACCTGCAGCGCGAGGACCTGAATCCCATCGAGGAGGCGCGCGGCTACCGCACGCTGATGCAGGAATACGGTCTGACGCAGGAGGACGCCGCGGCCGCCGTCGGCAAATCGCGGCCCGCCGTGGCCAACGCGCTGCGGCTGCTCGGCCTGTCCGACGCGGCGCAGCGCCTCGTCGAGGACGGGACGCTCTCCGCCGGGCACGCGCGGGCGCTGCTCCCCATCCGCGATGAGACGGCGCTGCTGGAGGCCGCGCGCACCGTCGCGGAGAAGCGGCTTTCCGTCCGGCAGACGGAGGCGCTGGTCGCGCATCTGACCAAGGCGCAGACGCGCAGCGCGCCGGCTGCGCCTTCCCCCGCCGCCGTCGACTACGTCCGCGCGCTGGAGCGGGAGCTGGAGGACGCGCTGGGGCGCAAGGTCCGGCTCGTGGAGGGACGGAAAAAGGGCCGCATCGAGCTGGAATACTACGGCGCAGAGGACCGCGAAAAGCTGATCGAGAACCTGCGGCTGTTTTCTTCGCTCAGACGAAACAAATGAATTTCCATTATCTTACAATCATACACAGAAGAGGATACTGACTTATGCTGGATATCAAATTTGTCCGGGAGAACCCCGAGCTGGTCAAGGAAAACATTCGGAAGAAGTTTCAGGACGCCAAGCTGCCGCTGGTGGACGAGGTTATTGAGCTCGACCGCGCCAACCGCGCCGCGATCTCGGAGGCGAGCGACCTGCGCGCCAAGCGCAACGCCCTGTCGAAGGCCAACGGCCCGCTGTTCGGCAAGCTGAAGACGGCCGAGGGCGCGGAAAAGGACGCGATTCAGGCGCAGATCGACGCGAACATGGCGCAGGTGAAGGCCGACGATGAGCGCCTGGCCGCGCTGGAGGCGCAGGAGGGGCAGTACGCCGAGGAGATCCGCCGGCGCATGCTGCTCATCCCGAACATCATCGACCCGAGCGTGCCCATCGGCCCGGACGACAGCTGCAACGTGGAGGTGCAGCGCTTCGGCGAGCCCGTCGTGCCGGACTTTGAGATCCCCTACCACACGCAGATCATGGAGTCCTTCCACGGCGTGGACATGGACGCCGCCGGGCGCGTCTCCGGCAACGGCTTCTACTATCTCATGGGCGACATCGCCCGCCTGCATGAGGCCGTGCTGGCCTACGCCCGCGACTTCATGATCGGCAAGGGCTTCACCTTCTGCATCCCGCCGTTCATGATCCACGGCAACGTCGTCGAGGGCGTCATGAGCCAGACCGACATGGACGCCATGATGTACAAGATCGAGGGTGAGGACCTCTACCTCATCGGCACGAGCGAGCACTCCATGATCGGCAAGTTCATCGACCAGATCCTGCCCGAGGACGCCCTGCCGCAGACGCTGACGAGCTATTCCCCCTGCTTCCGCAAGGAGAAGGGCGCCCACGGCATCGAGGAGCGCGGCGTCTACCGCATCCACCAGTTTGAGAAGCAGGAGATGATCGTCGTCTGCCGCCCCGAGGAGAGCATGGACTGGTATGAAAAGATGTGGCGCTGGAGCGTGGAGCTGTTCCGCTCCATGGAGATCCCCGTGCGCCAGCTCGAGTGCTGCTCCGGCGATCTGGCCGACCTGAAGGTCAAGAGCTGCGACATTGAGGCCTGGAGCCCGCGCCAGCAGAAGTATTTCGAGGTCTGCTCCTGCTCCAACCTCGGCGACGCGCAGGCCCGCCGCCTGCGCATCCGCGTCAAGGGCGCGGACGGGAAGATGTATCTGCCGCACACGCTCAACAACACCGTCGTCGCTCCGCCGCGCATGCTCATCGCGTTCTTGGAGAACCACCTGCAGCCGGACGGCAGCGTCACGATCCCCGCGGTGCTCTGGCCCTACATGGGCGGCACGAAGGTACTGACGCCGAAGAAATAAAGCGCCAAATCTGAACGGAACCTCAATTTTAAAACCATCATAAAAGGAGAGATCGTCATGAAAAAGCTGTTTGCAGAGTTCAGAGCGTTCATCATGCGGGGCAACGTCCTCGACATGGCCGTCGGCGTCATCATCGCCACCGCGTTCGGCGCCATCACCACGACGCTGGTGCAGAAGGTGCTGATGCCGCTCATCGGCTGCATCTTCGGCGGCGTCGACCTCGACAAGCTGAACATCGTGCTCAAGCCCGAGGTCCTCGATGAGGCGGGCGAGGTCGCGAAGGAGGCCGTCGTCATGGAGATCGGCACCTTCCTCACCGCGATCATCAACTTCATCATCGTCGCGCTGATCGTCTTCCTGATCGTCAAGGCCTTCAACAAGGCCCGCGAGGTCGCCGAGGCCAAGAAGAAGAAAGCGGAAGAGGAAGCCGCCCCCGCCGAGGAGGAGCCGCCCAAGCCCACGACCGAAGAGCTGCTCCAGCAGATCCTCGAGGAGCTGCAGAAAAAGTAGTTTGTTCCGCACGCGCGTTGCCGCCCGCAGTCATTTGACCGCGGGCGGCAATTTTTCCGCTCCGGGAAGTATTGCGCGGCGCGAAAAAGCATGGTATACTAATTTAATTAATAAAATTAGACGAGGATACCGAACTGATGAGCTATTCAAAGTGGAATATCCCCCTTGAGGCGCCGGAGATCCCCGGCGCCCTGCTCGGCGCGGGCTTTTCCCCTCTGCTGGCCGCCGTGCTCTGGAAGCGCGGGCTGCACACCCCGGAGGAGGCGCAGCAGTTTCTGGACGCCGACGAGACGCTGCTGGGCGATCCGTTTGCACTGGAGGACATGCAGAAGGCGGTCGACCGGCTCCGGCAGGCGATCGAAACGCGCGAGACGGTGGCCGTTTACGGGGACTATGATGTGGACGGCATCACCAGCACCTGCATGATCACAGATTATCTCCGGTCCAAGGGCGTGCGCTGTCACCCGTACATCCCCAACCGGCTGGAGGAGGGCTACGGCGTCAACTGCGACGCCATCCGCGGGCTGTGCGAGCAGCGCGTGACGCTGATCGTCACGGTGGACTGCGGCGTGACGGCGATCGAGGAGGCCGGCTTTGCCGCTTCCACGCTCGGCGTGGATATGATCATTACGGATCACCACGAATGTCAGGAGACGCTGCCCGCGGCGGTCGCGATCATCGACCCGAAGCGCCCCGATTGCAGCTATCCGAGCCACGATCTTGCGGGCGTCGGCGTTGCGTTCAAGCTGCTGTGCGCGCTGGAGGGCGGCGCCGCGTCTGTCCTCGACCGCTATGCCGACCTCGTGGCCGTCGGCACGATTGCCGACGTCATGCCGCTCATCGGGGAAAACCGCTACATCGTCAAGCGCGGGCTGGAGAAGCTCAACAACGACCCCCGCCCCGGCCTGCAGGCGCTCATCGAGGAATCCGGCTTCTGGAGCCGGGGCGAGCGCCGGCGCATCACCGCGACGAACATCGGCTTTACGATCGCGCCGCGGATCAACGCCTCCGGCCGCCTCGGGCAGGCGGAGTGCTCTATGGATCTGCTGCTGTCCCGCAATCTGACCGAGGCGCAGCGCTATGCTTCCACGCTCTGCCAGCTCAACCGCGACCGGCAGGATCTGGAGGCGGACATCTGGCAGGATGCGCTCACGATGCTCGGAGACGAGGCGCCGGACGGCCCCATCGTTTTGGCGCACGCCGACTGGCACCAGGGCGTCATCGGCATCGCCGCGTCCCGGCTGGCCGAAAAATTCAGCGTGCCCGCGATCATGATCTGTCTCGACGGCGAGGACGGCAAGGGCTCCTGCCGCAGCAGCGGCGGCTTCAACCTGTTCGCCGCGCTGAACGCCTGCTCCGACCATCTGGAGGGCTTCGGCGGCCACGCGCTGGCCGCGGGCCTCACGATCCGGCGCGAGAACATCGACGCGTTCCGCGCCGCCTTTGCCGCATATTACCGCGACCACGCGGAGGAGTGCGTCTCCACGCTGGACATCGACCTGTGCGTCAGCTCGCCCGTGCTTCTCACGCTGGAAAGCGTGGAGGATCTGGACCGGATGGAGCCCTTCGGCACGGGGAACCAGCGGCCGCGGCTGGCGCTGCTCGGCGCGCACCTGAGCGAGCTGACGCCCATCGGCAGGGAGCGCCACCTGCGCATCACGCTGGAAAAGGACGGAGCGATCTACGACGCGGTGTATTTCAACCACACCGCCGCCGCGCTCGGGCTGCATGCCGGCGACTGTGTGGATGCGGCGTTCTATCCGCAGATCAATGAATTCCGCGACCGCCGCAGCGTGCAGCTGCTCATCTGCGACATCCGGCGGCACGACGCCGCGGCTGCCGCGGCGATGCTGCGCGGGGAATACCCGGCATCGCCGGTGGAGCTGCCGCGCGAGGACTTCACGACGCTGTGGCGCGCGCTGGAGGCGCGCGGCGGGGCGTTCCGCGCGCCGCTGTATCGCTTCTGCGCCGATCTGTGTCCGGCGCTGGCGGAGGACACGCTGTGCCTGTGCCTGAAGGTTTTTGAGGAGCTCGGCCTGGTGCGCCTGTCGCTGGCCGACGACGACTGCGCCATTGAGCGCATCCCGGACGTCAAAGCCCGGCTCGACGACTCCGCGCTTCTGGCGCGGCTGCGCCGCGGCGAAGCGTGAGAACATATCCGCAGCTTGGGAATGGAGATGGCCGTATGGCGGAAGAATTTGAAGCGTCGGTAGAGCAATCCTACCGCTCGCTGCTCCAAAAAATCAAAGACGCGCATCTGCAGGTGGACACCGGCCGCATCCGCGCCGCCTTCGAGCTGGCCGCGCGCGCGCACGCCGGGCAAAAGCGCAAGGACGGCAGCCCTTACGTGACGCACGCCGTCGCCGCGGCGGAGATCATCGCGGAGATGGACCTCGACGAGGATTCCATCGTCGCGGCGCTGCTGCACGACGTCATCGAGGACACCTCTGTGACGCACGAGGACATCCAGAAGCAGTTCGGCCCCTCTGTGGCGGACATCGTCGAGGGCGTCACGAAGCTGACGCGCGTGAACTACACCAGCCGCGAAGAGGAGCAGATGGAGAACATGCGGAAGATGCTCATGGCCATGAGCAAGGACATCCGCGTCATCCTCATCAAGCTGGCCGACCGGCTGCACAATATGCGC
>CAMJPK010000112.1 GCA_946407675.1 uncultured Clostridia bacterium | reverse complement strand
CTCCGGCATCAACGACGGCGCCGCGGCGCTCGTGCTCGCCAGCGGCGAGGCCGTGCAGAAGCTCGGCCTGAAGCCGATGGCGAAGCTGCTCGGCTGGGGCCAGGGCGGCGTCGATCCGAAGATCATGGGCACCGGCCCCGTCCCCGCATCCCGTCAGGCGATGAAGAAGGCCGGCGTCACCATCGAGGACATCGACCTCGTAGAAGCCAACGAGGCCTTCGCGGCCCAGTCCATCGCCGTGGCGCGCGAGCTGCACTTCGACATGAAGAAGGTCAACGTCAACGGCGGCGCGCTCGCCATCGGCCACCCGGTCGGCGCCTCCGGCGCGCGCATCATCGTGACGCTGCTGCATGAGATGGCCAAGCGCCCCGAGGCAAAGAAGGGCCTCGCCACGCTGTGCATCGGCGGCGGCATGGGCGTCGCCACCGTGTTTGAAAAAGTCTGAACAACTGTTCAAAACTATAGAGGAAAGGATCGATTCACTTGCGCAATAAAGTTACCACCATCGAAAAGGTCATCGCCGAGAAGTGCTTCACCGGCATGTCCGTCCTGCTCCCCGGCTTTGTCAACGTCGGCGTCGCAGAGTCGCTGATCGACGGCCTGCTCGCCACCGACATCACCGACCTCACGGTCATCTCCAACAACACCAGCGTCCCCGGCCGCGGCATCGGCAAGCTGGTCCGCGCCAACCGCATCCGCAAGATCACCTGCTCCCACATCGGCAACAACGCCGAGACCTGCGAGAAGGTCGTCAAGGGCGAGATCAACATCACCTTCTGCCCGCAGGGCTCCCTGTGCGAGAAGGTCCGCGCCGGCGGCGCCGGCATCGGCGGTATCCTCACCCCGACGGGCGTGTTCACCCCGATGCAGGACGGCAAGCAGCTGCTCGAGTGGGACAACGAGAAGGGCGAATTCAAGTTCGTCAAGCCCGACGATCCCGCCGTCGGCCCGCGCTACATCCTGGAGCTCCCGCTGCACGCGGACGTCGCATTCATCCACGCATGGAAGGCCGACACGCTCGGCAACGTCGTGTACCGCCGCACCTCCCGCAACTTCAACGAGGTCTTTGCCACCGCCGCCGACTACGTCATCGTCGAGGCCGAGCACATTGTTGAGGTCGGCGAGCTGGACCCCGACCAGATCATGACGCCGCACTTCATCGTGGACGCCGTTGTGCAGGGCAAGGCCCTGACCGAAGCATAAGAGGAGGGAACAACAATGTCTTGTGATCTGACCGGAAAAGACCTGATCGCGTGGCGTACTGCCCGCTTCTTCAAGGACGGCAACGTCGTCAACCTCGGCATCGGTATGCCGACCAAGTGCCTCGATTATCTCCCCGAGGGCGTCGATATCTGGATCGACACCGAGAATGGCGCGGTTGGCCTGAACGGTGCGCCGCAGCCCGGCGAGGACTTCGATCCCAACGTCGTGGACGCCGGCGGCCGCCCCAGCAAGCTGCGCGTCGGCTCCGCCTGCTTTGATTCCTTCCGCTCCTTCGGCTTCATCCGCGGCGGCCATGTGGACATCACCGTCCTCGGCGCCTATGAGGTGGACGCGCGCGCCTGCCTCGCCAACTGGATGATCCCCGGCAAGGCCGCCGCCGGCATGGGCGGCGCCATGGACCTCGTCACGGGCTCCAAGACCACCATCGTCATGTCCACCCATACCGACAAGAACGGCAACCCCAAGCTCGTGCACAAGACCGAGCTGCCGTGGACCGGCTGGCGCTGCGTGGACTATTTCGTGAGCGAGCTTGCCGTCATCCACTTCATCAAGGACGAGTTCGGCATCCCCCGCCCGCATCTGGAGGAGATCTCCAAGAACACCACGATCAACGAGGTCATCCAGAAGACCGGCGCGGCGCTCATCGTCGACCGCGACATCCGCATCCTTGAGGACGCCTGAGCAAACCTGCGTTCCTGTACCGCCCGCTTCGGAAAACGAAGCGGGCGGCGTTTTTTCAAAAAAGCATTGACAAGCCGACCGTTTCATGTATAATTAGAGGGCTCGCCTTATGACGGGTTAATAATCCTTGCCTGTATTTCGGATGCAGGCCATCAGTCCAGAAGGAGGTGCACAAATGGCAAAATCCACCGAAAAGTACGAGTGCATGTACATTCTCAACCCCAACCTGACGGAGGAAGAGACCGCTGCAATCGTAGAAAAGTTCAAGGCTCTTGTCGAGGCCAATGGCACGCTTGATGAGATGGAAGAGATGGGCAAGCGCAAGCTCGCTTACGAGATCAACTATCTCTCTGAGGGCTACTACGTCCTCGTCAAGTTCACCTGCGGACCCGAGTTCCCCGCCGAGCTCGACCGTGTTCTCGGCATCACCGACGGCGTGATCCGCAGTCTGATCACGCTGCGCTGCGCGTAAGAGGGAGCGGAATATGCTGAATCAAATCGTTTTGATGGGGCGTCTCACCCGTGATCCCGAGCTCCGCTACACCCAAAGCCAGACCCCGGTCGCGTCGTTCCGCATTGCCGTGGATCGCGACTATTCCAGCCGGGACGGCGGAGAAAAGCAGACCGATTTCATCGACATCGTTGCGTGGAGACAGCAGGCCGAATTCGTTACCAAGTACTTCACGAAGGGCTCCATGGTCATTGTGACCGGGCGCCTGCAGATGCGTGACTGGACCGACCGCGACGGCAACAAGCGCACCAGCGCGGAGGTTGTTGCGGACCGCGTCATGTTCGGCGAAAGCAAGCGCAGCCGCGACGATAACGCACCGCCTCCCCGCGGGGAGAGCGGGAATTCCAACCGCGGCAATTATCAGAGCTTCGACAACGCGCCCAGCGCGTCCGCATTCTCGGAGCTGAGCGACACCGACGGCGAAATGCCGTTCTGAGCAGCCGCAACAATATTCTTGACAGGAGGAACCAGCCTTGGCTTTTGATAAGAACAATGCGAAGACCCACAAGCGCAGAAAGGTTTGCCAGTTCTGTGTGGACAAAGCGACCTTTGTGGATTACAAGGACGTCGCGAAGCTGAAGAAGTTCACCAGCGAGCGCGGCAAGATCCTGCCCCGCCGTGCCACCGGCGCCTGCGCCATGCATCAGCGTCAACTCACGGAGGCCATCAAGAGAGCCCGTCAGGTGGCCCTTATGCCCTACGTGGTCGACTGATCGACTGAAAACAGAAAGAAAAATCCCGATGCCTGCGGCATCGGGATTTTTTTGCGTTTTGTTACATCCAGGATTCCTTGGCCTTCTTGTTCCGGTACATCTCGCGGTCGGCGCTTGTGATGCGCTCCTTGATCGTATCCGGGTCATGCACGATGGCGCCGCCGAAGGAGACGCTGAGCGCGCGGTCCTTGATCTTGAACATCTTTGCCGCCGCGTTGAGCTGGTCGAGATGGCTCTTGAGCGCCGCTTCATCGGCGTGCGGGATGATGACGAGGAACTCATCGCCGCCGGTGCGCATCTTGATCGCGTCGGGGGGAAGAACGGAGTGCAGCAGCGTTGCCGACATGCGGATGTATTCGTCGCCCACCGGGTGACCGTAGAGGTCGTTGATCGTTTTGAGGCCGTCGCAGTCCGCGGAAATGATGCCGAGCGGGAAACGGTCCTCGCGCAGGTTGCCGATGAACTCGTCGTAGAACATGCGGTTGTAAAGGCCGGTCAGCTCGTCGGTGACGGATTTCTTCTTCAGCTCGCGGCGCAGCTTCTCCTGCTCCGTGACGTTGTTGATGATTGCGATGATGCCGGTGACTCTGCCGTCGCGGTTGCGGACGGGCTCCTTGATGATCTGCAGGAACTCCTGAATCCCGTCGTCGTTTTCCTCGATGACATAGGACGTGCCGATGCCGCTTTCGATGATCTTCATGTCGCTTTCATAGGCGGCGCGGGCATTGTCCTTGTCCTTGCGGATGTCGTAGTCGGTCTTTCCGCGGATCGTCCAGTTTTCCTCGTCGTAGTGGGACAGGTGGTGCCAGTACTGCGAGCAGAACACGTAGCGCGCCTTCGCGTCCTTCAGATAGATGAGGGAGGGCAGCGCCTTGAGCATGCGCGAGAACTCCTGGAACGAGAAGGAGTTGATGACGTCGTTGGCCTTGCGGATCTTGTGCAGCACCGCGCGCGCCGACTGGCGCGGCTCGATGGCGGCAACGGCCGTGTCGCTGAGAAATTCCTCGTCCCGGTCACGGTGGGCCTCGTCGGTGAGGATCAGGATCGGGATCGCGAAGAGGTAGCTGTTGACGGTTGCGACATAGTCGATGACCTCTTTCGCGCGTTCCGACTCGGAGGGGACGTCGATGACCAGCGCATAGATCTGCTCCGAGCGCGCGCGAATCTCCTCGATCACGCGCTGGGCGCTGTCGATGTATTCAAGCTTGTATGTATCCCGGATGACGGAGCTCAAAAACTCCGTCCGGTCGTTTTTGGCGCTTGCCAGCAGCAAAACGGATTCCATTTGCATCTTCCCCTGCTTTTGCCTTCAGAATGATTCATCTCGACATCGCCGGATATGACGGCTTCTTTTTGCCGATAAAATACCAATGATATAGTAGCACAAAGAATCCGAAGAAGCAAGAGCGAACCGCGCCGGAATCAGAGCAGCCCCGCGAGATAGCCGCCGCGGGTGGCCTGATCGACCTTGCCGGGGCTCACCGCGTCGCCGATGACCTTGACGGGGATGTCCCCGGCGGCGTCCAGCAGCGCCTGATACGGCGCGCTCTTCAGGCCGAGCGCGTAGACGACGGTGTCCGCCGGCAGCGTCTGCTCGCGCCCATCCGGGAGAAGGACGCGGACGAAGTCGCTGCCGATCTCCAGGCATTTCGTGTTCTCATAGAGCCGGACGCGCTCTTTTTCAAGCTCCAGCATCAGCGCCTCGCGGTACATACCGTAGACCTCGTTTGCCACGCGCGGCAGCATCTCGATCACGCTCACCTCGTGGCCGGTCTTCGCCAGCGCAAGGCCCTCCTCGGTGCCGACCAGCCCGCCGCCGACCATGACGACGCGCTTGCCCGCGGTCGCGCCGCGGTGCAGCTCCAGCGCTTGCACGGCGTGTTCGATGCCGGGGATGGGCGGCGTCGTCGGGAGCGAGCCGGTCGCGATGATGAGCGCGTCCGGCGCGAAGTCCTTCACGTATGCCGGCGTCACCTCGTTTCCGAGGCGCACGTCGATGGCGCGGCGCCCCACCTCGCGGATCAGCAGGTCGCGGAAGTTGCGCAGGTCGGGCTTGTCCGGGTCGGTGTCGGTGAAGAAGAGCAGACCGCCCAGCCGGTCGCCGCGCTCGGCAAGCGTGACGGCGTGCCCGCGGTCAAAGGCGGTAATCGCGGCCTGCATGCCCGCGACGCCGCCGCCGACGATCAGCACGCGCTTCTTCGTCTCGGCGGGCGGGAGCGTCAGCGGGTCGAAGGGCAGGTTTGCCAGCGGATTGACCGTGCACGCGCCGACGTGGCGCGCCAGCTCGTTGCTCGTAAAGGGCAGGTCGGTGTAGCCCTCCTCCGGCGAGCCGGGGAAGCACTTGAAGCAGCGCAGGCAGCGGCGGATGCGGTCGGCCTGCCCCGCGGCGGCCTTGTTCGCCAGTTCGGGGTCGGCCAGACTCTGGCGTCCGAGCGCAATGTAGTCCGCCTCGCCCCGGGCGATGATCTCCTCCATCTGCTCGGGGGCGTTGATGCCGCCGACGACGCCGACGGGCAGCGAGGTGTACTGCTTCACGACGGCGGAAATGGAGGCGTTGCAGCCGTGGGGGACGAACATCGAGGAGAACTGGTGGGTGTTGATCGCGTCGTAGTAGATGCCCGCGGAGATCTGAATGAGGTCGACGATCCCCTCCAGCATGTGGGCGAACTTCCCCGTCTCCTCCGGGGTGACGCCGTGGCGGCCGTCGCGCCAGCCGTCGTCGCCGCTCAGACGCAGCTCGATGATGAAGTCGGGGCCCATCGCGTCACGGATGGCCTTCAGGATCTGTATGGGAAAGCGCGCGCGGTTTTCCAAGCTGCCGCCGTAGGCGTCGGTGCGCTTGTTGTAGGTCGCGGAGAGGAACTGCGTGAAGATGAAGCCGTGGCCGCCGTGGATCACGACGCCGTCATAGCCGCAGGTTTTGACGAACTGCGCCGCAGTGACAAAGTCGCCCGCGACGCGCGCCATGTCTGGCTCGGTCATCGCGCGGACGTGCACGCCGTTGGGGCGCACCTCGTCGTTGGGCCCGATGGCCTCCTGCTGGTCGTTGAAGGGCATCTTTTCCGCGCCGGGGTGGCACAGCTCGCACAGCGCGATGGCGCCGTGCTTTTGGATGCGGCGGGCGTATTCCCCCACCTGCTGCACAACGTAGCCGTCCTTCGCGGTGAAGTCCACCGGGGGTAGCGGGATGCGCACCGCGTCGACAAAGTTGACGTCCAGCTCGCCGACGCTGACCATCGCGTCGCCGCCGCGGGCGGGCGCCTCCAGCTTGCGGAAGGACTTTTCCGCGGCCTCGGGGTCGCAGGCGATCAGCGCAAAGGCCATCGGCGCGCAGGTGATGCGGTTTTTCATGGTATAGGCGTCGTTGATCTTCAGGGGCTCAAACAGCTTGGGGAATTTGCTCATGTTCGTTTCCTCCTTCAGTCGTAATAATGCGGGCGCACGGAGCTCATGCCGCACGCTTGTTGTTGACCGACCGTATTATAGCACAAGTTTTGCATATGCGCCATGCAATTTCAAAAAAGTGCGGCATTATCGAAGCCTGTAGATGCGCAGGCCGTCGAACACCCGGAGCATGGCGAGCATGCATTCCATGGGCTCGGTGTCCTTTTCCTGCTCGGCCTTGCCGATCCGAAGATAGTTTTCCTCCGCCTGCGCTGCGCTGATCTCGCAAACGTCGGGATCCAGGCCGGGGATCATGTCCATGTGCTGCCGGACGAGCTCGCGCCGCGGATCCCTGCCGCCGTAATTGCCGTAGCTCCAGCCCATGTCGAGATGCTCCTGCAGCCAGCGCCGGTGCTCCAGCGGCCCGATCTTGAGAAGCTCCTCGGGCGAGAAGCTGCGCACCATGTCCAGATCGACGTCCTTGTCGGTGAAGATGCAGTTGATCGCGTCCATGTATTTGGCGAAGCTTTTCGCCTGATTGATGTTGGAGAGCTTGTATTCCAGCGACATTGCGGTGAACGCCTCTTCCAGCTTCTCTCTGTCCGCCTCGTCCTCATGCCCCTCATAGGTGTATCGTGCGCTCAACGCCATCGCAAAGTCGTGCATGTGCAGGAAGCTGCTGTCGGAGAGATAGACGCGCTTGGCGCCGCGGTCGACCGG
>CAMJPK010000111.1 GCA_946407675.1 uncultured Clostridia bacterium | reverse complement strand
GGCATCCTCGGCGCCATCGCCGCTTACTTCGGCGGCAAGGTGGACATGATCATCATGCGCGTCATGGACATCTTCCAGTCCATTCCCCCGATGCTGATGGCCATTGCCGTCGCGGCCTCGCTGGGCACCGGCGTCGTGAACCTCGTGCTCGCGATCTCGATCTCCACGCTGCCGGCGCGATCCCGTATCGTGCGCTCGGCGATCCTCTCCGTCAAGAACAGCGACTACGTGGAGTCTGCCCGCGCCATCGGCGCGTCCAGCGCCCGCCAGCTGCTGAAATACATGCTGCCGAACGCCCTCGGCCCGATCCTCACGAACATGACCTTCTCGATCGCCACCGCGATCCTGACCGTCTCCTCCCTGAGCTATCTGGGCCTCGGCATCGCGCCGCCCACACCGGAATGGGGCGCCATGCTCTCCGCCGGCCGCAACCTGATGCGCTCCGCGCCGCACGTCCTGATCTTCCCCGGCGTCGCCATCATGATCACCGTGCTGGCCCTGAACCTCTTCGGCGACGGCCTGCGCGACGCGCTTGACCCGCGCCTGAAGTAAGGAGGACGAGCCGATATGAGTGAACCGATTCTGAAGATTGAAAACCTGGTCGTCCACTATGAAACCCGCAACGGCGTCGCCGAAGCGGTCAACAACATCAGCTTCTCCGTCCAGCCCGGCGAAACGCTCGGCCTGGTCGGTGAAACCGGCGCCGGAAAGACCACGATCGCGCTGACCGTTATGGGCCTTCTGCCCAAGCCGGCCGGCCATATCGTGCAGGGCAAGATCGAGCTCGACGGCGAGGACATCACCCGCTACGCCAGCCGCAGTCACCGCAACAACGTCAAGGAAGACAAGCTCTTCCAGCACATCCGCGGCGAAAAGGTCGGCATGATCTTCCAGGACCCCATGTCCGCCCTGAACCCGGTCCTGACCGTCGGCGAGCAGGTCGCCGAGGTCATCCGCCTGCACAACAAGGTATCCCGCGCCGAAGCCGCCAAGCGCGCCACCGAGATGATCGAGCTGGTCGGCATCCCCGGCACCCGCTTCAACAACTACCCGCATGAGTTCTCCGGCGGCATGAAGCAGCGCATCATCATCGCGATGGCGCTGGCCTGCAACCCGAAGCTCCTGATCGCCGACGAGCCCACCACCGCGCTGGACGTGACGATTCAGGCGCAGGTGCTGGAGCTGATGCGCGGCCTGCGCGAGAAGTTCAACACCGCCATGCTGATGATCACCCACGACCTCGGCATCGTGGCGGAGATCTGCGACAAGTGCGCGGTCATCTACGCCGGCGAGATCGTCGAGTACGGCAGCATCGAGCACATCTTCAACAATCCCAAGCACCCCTACACGCTGGCGCTGTTCGCCGCGCTGCCCAATCTGGACGAGGATGTGGACCGTCTCCATTCCATTGAGGGCCTCATGGCCGACCCGATGGACCTCCCCACCCACTGCACGTTCTATGACCGTTGCCACATGCGCTGCGACAAGTGCAAGGAGATCGATCCGAAGACGGTCGAGATCGAACCGGGCCACCTCGTGAAGTGCTGTCTCTTCACCGGCGATCTGGACGAGAAGGAGGCGCAGACATGAGCAACACGCTTTTGGAAGTCAAAAACCTCAAGAAGTATTACCCCGTCCCCAGCGGCACGCTCCACGCCGTCGATGATGTCAGCTTCACGCTGAACAAGGGCGAAACCCTCGGCATCGTCGGTGAGTCCGGCTGCGGCAAGAGCACGCTGGGCAAGACGATCCTGCGCCTGACGAACCCCACCTCCGGCCAGGTCATTTACGGCGGGCAGGATATCGCCTCGATCCCCGATAGGGAGTTCGTGAAGCTGCGTCCCGAGCTGCAGATGATCTTCCAGGATCCGATGAGCTCTCTCAACCCGCGTATGAGCGTCAAGCAGCAGATCGAGGAGCCGCTGCTGATCTACAAGAAGTATCCCGACCGCGCCGAGCGCGAGAAAAAGGTGCTGGAGCTCATGGACACCGTCGGTCTGGCCCGCCGCTACGCCGAGATGTATCCGCATGAGCTCGACGGCGGACGCCGTCAGCGCATCGGCATCGCCCGCGGCCTTTCGCTGGAGCCGAAGCTCATCGTCTGCGACGAGCCCGTCTCCGCGCTGGACGTGCTGATCCAGGCGCAGATCCTGAATCTGCTGATGGACCTGCAGCAGGAAAAGGGCCTGACGTACATGTTCATCACCCACGACCTCTCCGTCGTGAAGCACATCTCCAACAACATTGCCGTCATGTACCTCGGCCAGATCGTGGAGCAGTGCGAGACCAAGCGCCTGTTCAACCACACGCTGCACCCCTACACCAAGGCCCTGCTGAGCGCCATCCCGGTGCCCTCGCTGCAAAAGAAGCGCGAGCGCATCCTCCTCAAGGGCGAGCTCACGAGCCCCATCAACCCCAAGAACTGCTGCCGCTTCGCGCCCCGCTGCATCTATGCGACGGAGCAGTGCTTCGGCAAGGCGCCGGAGCTCAAGGACGTCGGCAACGGCCACAAGGTCGCCTGCCACCGCGTCGCCGAGCTCAACGACCTCAGCGAAACCTGAACACAGCCAAACGCACAGCGTAAAAGCCCTACACCGGATCGGTGCAGGGCTTTTGTCTCGTTTTCGTGTTATTCCGCGGTATTTCCGAGCTGCTGATCGCGCAGCTCCATGATATAGCGGTGAAGCTCCTTGGTCGTGTCGTCGGACTCCAGATTGAATACCAGCACGCCGTCTGCGTTGTGCACGACGATGTAGTAGTTCAGCTTCTTTTGAATGTGGAGCTGATACTCGCCGAACGCATCGTTGCGGTAGATCCCGCTGAGCGTTGCGCGGTTTTCCTGCCCTTCGACCTTCTCGCCCGTGTCAAAGCTCTTGAGATCGTCGTGCAGCTCGATGCTGTCCGCGTCCACATAGGTGAAATAGTGCGTGTTGCCGTCCAGTCCCGTGATGCCGAAGCGCGTCTCCTCCAGCTGCGGCGCCAGACCGCCGTAGCTGCCCAGCCCGAGGCTGTTCTTTGTCAGCAGGAAGAAGCCGACGATCAGCAGGCAGATGATCACATCGCGCCAGCCGAACATCTTCGCGCGTTTGATCTCGTCTCTGACGGAAGTGCCCTCCGGCGGGCGATCCGGTATTTTTTTGAAAAATCCCATGCTTGTTCCCATCCCGTTTTCTGAAAAATGCGCAGACCCATCTTACCACTGCGCGATCGCAAAGTCAAACGCGCCTCACTTGTCGGTGTAGCCGAAGTTTTTCAGCAGCACGTCGCTGTCGCGCCAGTTCTCCTTCACCTTCACCCAGGTCTGCAAAAAGACCTGTGTGCCCATGAAGCGTTCAATGTCGCGCCGCGCGGCCTCGCCGATCTTCTTGAGCATCGCGCCGTTTTTCCCGATGATGATGCCCTTGTGGCTGGCCTTCTCGCAGTAGATCGTCACGTCCATGTCGATGATGCCGCTGTCCCGCTCGGTAAAGCGCGTGACCTCCACGGCGGTGCCGTGTGGGATCTCCTTGTCGAGGCAGCGCAGCAGCTTTTCCCGCACGAGCTCGGCGCAGACCTGCCGGTCCGGCTGGTCGGTGTCCATATCCTCCGGGAACAGCGCGGGACCGGGCTTCGCGTAGCGCTCCATCTCCTTGAGCAGCGCGTCCGTGCCGTCCTTGCGCATCGCGGAAATCGGCAGCACCGCGGCAAAGTCATAAGCCGCGCTGTACGCCGCGATGACCGCAAGCAGCTCCTGCTTCTCCACGGTGTCGATCTTGTTGATGACAAGGATGCAGGGGTTCCCGCCGGCTCGGATGCGCTCGATCAGCGCCTCCTCCTGCGCGCCGATGTTGGCGATTGGCTCCACAAGCAGCAGCACGAGGTCCACATCCGGGATGCTCTCCTTCACGACGTTGACCATGTAATCGCCGAGCTTGGTGCGTGCCTTGTGGAAGCCCGGCGTATCCATCAGGACAAGCTGGCAGCCGTCCCGGTTCACGATGCCGGTGATGCGGCTGCGCGTCGTCTGCGGCTTGCTGGAGACAATGGCGATCTTCTCCCCGACCAGCGCATTGGTCAGCGTGGACTTGCCCACGTTGGGCCGTCCGCAGATGGTGATGAGTGCGCTTTTCTCAATCTGCATGTTCCGTCTCTCCTTCCGCCGCGCCGCCCAGCAGCGCCATGATGGCCTTTTCCCGCGCGCGCATGCGCTTTTTGCGTGCGCCCTCGTCGAGATGGTCGTAGCCGAGCAGGTGCAGAACACTGTGCACGGTCAGATAGCTGATCTCGCGGGCATAGCCATGGCCGTATGCCGCGGCCTGCTGCGCGCAGCGCGGCAGGTTGAGGACCATGTCGCCGAGCAGCAGCCGGTCCGATTCATAATCGTATTCGCACGCTTCCGGATCAAACGCGCCTTCCTCCAGCTCGTTGAGCGGAAAGCTCAGCACATCCGTCGGCGCATCGACGCCGCGCTGTGCAAGGTTCACGGCCCGGATGCCCGCGTCGTCCGTCAGCAGGACGTTCACCGTGCAGTCGTACCGGACGCCCTGCGCCCGCAGCGCGGTCCGGACGGCGCGGCGGACGAGCTTGGCCGTTTCGGGAAAGCCGAGGTTCCGTTTATCTCTGTATACCTGAATGTCGTGCATCGGTATCCTTCCTTCTGAACGTCTTGTGCACCGTTCCGGTCGCTTTGGGCGCGGGCTTGTCCGCGCGCTTTTCATAGGCCTCGATGATGCGCTGCACCAGCACATGCCGCACCACGTCCGCACTGGTAAGGCGGCAGATCGCGATGTCCTCAATGCCCTCCAGCACCCGCATGGCCTCCTTCAGCCCGCTGGGCTTGTCCCCCGGCAGGTCGATCTGCGTGATGTCGCCGGTGATGACCATTTTGGAGCCAAAGCCCATGCGCGTGAGGAACATCTTCATCTGCTCGCGGGAGGTGTTCTGCGCCTCGTCGAGAATGATGAAGCTGTCGTCCAGCGTGCGCCCGCGCATATAGGCCAGCGGCGCGACCTCGATGTTGCCGCGCTCCAGATACTTGTTATACGTCTCCGCGCCGAACATGTCGAACAGCGCGTCGTAGAGCGGGCGCAGATAGGGGTCCACCTTGCTCTGCATGTCGCCGGGCAAAAAGCCGAGGCGCTCGCCGGCCTCGACGGCCGGGCGCGTCAGGATGATGCGGTTGACCTCCTTGGCGCGGAAGGCCGCCACCGCTTCCGCCACGGCCAGATAGGTCTTTCCGGTGCCGGCCGGGCCGATGCCGAGGGTGATCGTGTTGTTCTTGATCGCTTCGCAATAGGTTTTTTGTCCGAGCGTTTTGGCCTTGACCGGCTTGCCCTTGCTTGTGACGCACACAACGTCGCCGGCCAGCGCCCCGATCTCGGCCTCCTTGCCCTCCTGCACCAGCTTCAGGATATAGCGGACGTTCTGGCTGTCGATGCTCTCGCCCTTGGCGGCGAGCGCCAGCAGGCCGTTGACCGCCTTTTCCGCCTGCAGGACGTTCTCCGCCTCGCCGGAAATGCGCAGCTCGCTGTCTCGATCCGTGACCGTGACGTTCAGCTCGCTTTCGATGAGCCGGACGTTCTGGTCAAAGGAGCCGAAGACGCTGATGATGTTTTCGATTCTGTCTACCGCAATGATGCGTTCTGTCATTTCTTTTGTTCCTTTGCAATGTTTTCGCTGCAGCGGGCGCGCAGGCAGACGACAAGGCGTCCCGCCGCTTCGCTGCAGGTATAGGTTTCCTGTTCGATCTCGCCGCCGTCCACGGCGCTCAGCAGCCGCGCGTGCAAAAGCGCTTCCATCTCACGCCGCAGCGCGTTTTTGTCCCGGTCCTGCCGGGTGCAGACATATGGTGTGTACCGCTCCCGCACGAGCGCCAGCGGCAGCGTGAACAGTCCCCGGATTCTGCATTCCCATATTGTATTGATTTTATCACAGGCGTCCGGGCAAATGCTACTGTTTCGATAAAAATTTACGCGATTTTTTCCGATCAGCACCGCCCAGCGCGTTTTCTCCTTTTCGCTTTGCGTCCGCACCTGCGCCTGCGCAGGCGCCGCGGCATACAGTTCGTAGTAGGTCTCCGCCGTCACGCTGCCCAGCGCATGCACTTCCCTGCTGCCGGAAAACGCGCTGTCCGCGCCGCCGGCGATCAGCGTCTCCCCCGGCAAAACGGCGCTGCCCGGCTTTACCTTCGCCGTGCCGTTCAGGGCGCGCACCTCCGTCACGAAGCCGGTACGCTCTGCCACAAGATCCACCGCCTCGTCCGGGTCGAACAGCGCCGGCTTCGGGATGCGTTCCCGGACAATCACCTCCGCCCGGCTCCCGTGGATGTTCACGGTTGCCCATGCAAGCTGCGGCAATCTCACAAGCACCTCGCTGCGCAGGTTGTCGCTGACAAGATCGGGCCAGAATGTGCCGATCCCGACGCCGCAGTCGCTGAGCACGCCGCGGATCGCCCCGGTGGAAACCGTTTTGTTTCCCGTCACCTCGATCTCCCAGATATAGAGCTTTGACCACGCAAGCAGCGCAAAGGCGGCCAACGCGCCGACGGCGGCCACCCACCGCCGCGCAAGCCGCCGTCCGAGAACACGCGCGCCGCTTTCCTCCAGCGCCGTCAGCTCACACTGGCTGCGAAGCGCGATCCTCCGCGCGCGCTGCAGCGCGCGCAGCGGTATCGTCACGCGCATCTGCGTCTCGCTCTCCGGCTCCACGTCGCCGACGGGGACCCCCGCCGCGGCGCATCGGTTCAGAAATGCGGCGGGGATCGCGCCGCTGACGCGGCACAATGCGCTGCCCTCCATCCGGTATAGCCATGCGTAAGGGGAGCTCATGCGCTTTCCACCTCCACCGTCAGGATGCGTCCCTCGGCCAGCAGCGCCGTGCTGTCCATGCTGATGATGCGCAGCCCTTCTCCTATCACGCGCAGCCGCTGTCTGCCGGCCGCCACCTCCAGCACCTCCGATGTGAATTCCAGCAGACTCTGATGGTTTTCGATCCGCACCTGTTTGCCGCCCGTCATCGTCAGGCGCATGGTGCCGTCCAGCAGCTCCTCCGGCAGGCCGAGCCGTTCCATCACCCGCTCTGAAAACCGTCGCATGGCGCATCACCTCCCGCATACTCTATGCGCTGACGCGTCATTTTAGCCGCCTGCGCTCATATACTGGGAGCATCACAATGCACGGGAGGACCGCTTTGATGGGAAAACGCATCGCGTCGTTTGCCGCCTTTCTGCCGCCCCTGGCGCTGCTTACGCTGCTGCTCCTTGCCCCTTCCGAAGCATCTGCGGGCGCG
>CAMJPK010000110.1 GCA_946407675.1 uncultured Clostridia bacterium | reverse complement strand
GTTGTGGTAAAGGAGCGATGCAAGAGCTGCGGCTACTGCATCAAGTTCTGCCCGAAAAACGTGCTGGAGCTCGGCACGGAGGTCAACTCCAAGGGCTATGAGTACGTCAAGGCGGCGCGCATCGAGGACTGCGTCGGCTGCTGCATCTGCGGCCGCATGTGTCCGGACGGCGCAATCGAGATCTATAAGGAGGACTGAGGCAGCGATGGCAAGAGTATTCATGAAGGGCTGCGAGGCGATGGCCGAGGCCGCCGTCCGCGCCGGATGCCGCTTTTTCGCGGGCTATCCGATCACCCCGCAAAATGAGATCCCCGAGTATATGTCCCGCCGTCTGCCCGAGGTGGGCGGCCACTTCGTCCAGGGCGAGAGCGAGGTCGCGAGCGTGAACATGGTCTACGGCGCCGCCTCCGCCGGCACCCGCGCCATGACGAGCTCCTCCAGCCCCGGCATCGCGCTCAAGAGCGAGGGCATCAGCTACTGCGCCGCGGCGCGCATCCCCATCGTCTATATCAACGTGGCCCGCGGCGGCCCCGGCGTCGGCAGCATCCAGCCCGCCCAGATGGACTATATGCAGGCCACCAAGGCCAGCGGCAACGGCGGCTTTGAGATGCGCGTGTTCGCCCCCTCCACCGTGCAGGAGGCCGTCGACTTCACCTACCGCGCCTTTGATCTGGCGGACGCCGACCGCAACCCCGTGCTGATCCTCGCCGACGGCGTCATCGGCACGATGATCGAGCCGGTTGAGCTGCCGGCGCAGCGCAGCGAGGAGGAGGTCGCGGCAATCAAGGCCGGCAAGCGCAGCTGGGCCTGCATCGGCCACAGCCTCGACGAGCCGCGTGCCTGGATCCAGCCCGGCAACTGGTCCACCGCCGCCATGCAGCAGTGCAACGAGGACGCGGCGGCCCTGTACGCAAGCTGGGAGCCCGAATGGGAGAGCAAGTGGCTCGACGATGCCGACGTCGTCATCACGGCCTACGGCATCTCCGCCCGCATCGCGGAGAGCGCGGCGGCGCTGCTGCGAAAAGAGGGCATCAAGGTCGGCCTTGTGCGCCCCATCACCGTGCACCCGTTCCCCTTTGCCGCTTACGAGGCCATCGACTACGGCAAGGTCAAGGCGGTGCTGGACGTGGAGATGAGCATCCCCGCGCAATTCGTCAAGGACGTCGAGACGGCGGTCAAGGGCCGCTGCCCCATCGAGACCTGTCTGTGCTCCGGCGGCAACATCATGAGCCGCGAGGCGATCGTGGACAGCGTCAGACGGATCATGGAGGGCAAGTGATATGGAACTGCTTTACAAGAGAACCAAGACCATTCAGGAGGACAAGGTCTCCGGCTTCTGCCCCGGCTGCATGCACTCGACGGTCATCAAGCTGATCGGCGAGGTGCTGGAGGAGCTGGACGTCGTGAGCCGCACCGCCTGCGTCCTCGGCATCGGCTGCTGCGGATTGCACATGGACTACATGGCCTACGACAACATCACCGCGCCGCACGGCCGCGCCTGCGCCGTGGCCACCGGCATCAAGCGCACGAACCCGGATACGCTGGTCTACACCTATCAGGGCGACGGCGACTTCGCTTCCATCGGCCTGGCCGAGAGCGTGTCCGCCGCCAACCGCGGCGAGAACATCTCCGTCATCTTCATCAACAACGGCATCTACGGCATGACCGGCGGCCAGATGGCCCCGACCACGCTGCTCGGCATGAAGGCCAGCACCGCGCCCTTCGGCCGGAAGGCCGAGGAGCACGGCTACCCGATGCACATGTGCGAGATCCTCGACCGCCTGGAGGCGCCGGCCTACCTTGTGCGTACGAGCTGCAACAACCCCGCCAACGTGATGAAGACCAAGAACGCCATCAAGAAGGCGTTCCAGAATCAACTGGACGGCAAGGGCTTTTCCATGGTGGAGATCGTCACCGGCTGCCCGACCAACTGGGGCATGGACGCGCTGGCGTCGCTGGACTATATCGAAGAGAAGATGCTGAAGGAGTTCCCCCTCGGCGTCATCCGCGACCGCTGAAGGAGGTAGGATAGCATGGAAACCAATCTTTGCGTCGCCGGCTTCGGCGGACAGGGCGTTATGACGCTCGGCAAGTTCCTCGCGGAGAGCGTGTGCTCCTCCACGGACAAAAACGTGACCTTCTTCCCGTCCTACGGCGCGGAGCAGCGCGGCGGCACCGCCAACTGCTACGTCGTCATCTCCGATGAGAAGATCGGCGCGCCCCTCGGCACCAGCCAGGACGACGTGATCGTCATGAACGGCGCGTCGCTCAACAAGTTTTTGAGCTACGTCAAGCCGGGCGGGACGCTGTTCATCAACAGCTCCATCGTCTCCGACGACATCCCGCGCGACGACATCAAGGTCGTCAAGGCCCCGGTCACGGAGCTGGCCCTCGAAATGGGCAACAGCAAGGTGCTGAACATCATCATGCTGGGCGTCTACGTCGGCTACAAGGGCGAGATCGACCCCACCATCGTCTGGGGCACGATCGAGCACAAGCTGGCCAGCAAGGCCAAGCTGCTGCCGCTGAACAAGCAGGCCTTTGAAAAGGGCCTGGAGATCGGCAGGAGCCAGCGGTAAGAAAAACTCCACAAGGGGGGCGGCCTTGGGCCGCCCCCCTTTATGCGTTATCACTTTTTCGATATAAATTGATAAATCGCTCTTGAAAAAATGGGAAAACGTTGCTATATTAATGTTTGTTTTTCGGGAAAGAACCGAAAGAAGAGATTTGGAGGAATTCAAAATGGATAACAAACGCGAGCATCTCGGAAGCCGCCTCGGCTTCATATTGCTCTCCGCCGGCTGCGCCATCGGCTGCGGCAACGTCTGGAAGTTCCCGTGGATGACCGGACAGTTCGGCGGCGGCGGCTTTGTGCTGGTCTACATCATCTGCCTGCTCGTCCTCGGCCTGCCGGTCATGGTCATGGAGTTTGCCATGGGCCGCGCGTCGCAGGCCAGCCCCCTCGGCATGTATCAGAAGCTGGAGAAGCCCGGCAGCAAGTGGCACATCCACGGCTGGTTCGCCCTTTTGGGCAACGTGGCCCTCATGGCCTTCTACACCGTCGTCACCGGCTGGATGATCTACTACTTCTGGATGTTCCTCATCGGCAAGAACGAGGGGCTCGGCTTCGTGGAGATGATCACGAATCCCGGCGTCAACGTCACCTTCCTCGCCATCGCGGTCGTCGTCGGCTTCGCGATTTTGAGCTTCAACCTGCAGGGCGGCCTTGAGCGCGTCACGAAGTATCTGATGGTCGCGCTGCTCGTGCTGATGATCGTGCTGGCGATCCGCAGCGCCACGCTGCCCAACGCCGCCGAGGGCCTGAAGTTCTACCTCGTGCCCGATTTCAGCAAGATCACCGGCAGCGTCGTCGTCGGCGCCATGAACCAGGCCTTCTTCACGCTGTCGCTCGGCATCGGCTCCATGGAGATCTTCGGCAGCTACATCGGCAAGGAGCGCTCGCTGATGGGCGAGAGCGTCAACGTCATCATCCTCGACACCGTGGTTGCCATCGTGGCCGGCCTCATCATCTTCCCGGCCTGCTCCAGCTACGGCGTGGAGGTCGGCGCGGGCCCCGCGCTGCTGTTCAACACGATGGCGATGGTCTTCAACAACATGATGGGCGGCCGCATCTGGGGCACGCTGTTCTTCCTGTTCATGGTCTTTGCCGCGCTGAGCACCGAGCTGGCCGTGTTCGAGAACATCCTCGCCATGGTGCGCGAGAAGACCGGCTGGAACCGTCCGAAGGGCAGCATCGTCTGCGCCGTCGTGATCTTCCTGCTGTCCCTCACCACCGCGCTGGGCTACAGCAAGCTGCACTTCCAGCCCTTTGCGGAGGGCAGCGCCTGGCTCGACTTCTGGGATTTCATCGTCTCCACCAACCTGCTGCCGCTCGGCGCGCTGATCTTCGCGCTGTTCTGCTGCAACAAGTTCGGCTGGGGCTGGGACAAGTTCGTCGCCGAGGCCAATGCCGGCAAGGGCATGAAGGTCAAGCAGTGGATGAAGCCGATCTTCCAGTTCGTCGTCCCGATCGTGGTCATCTTCCTGTATGGGTATGGCCTCTTCACCTTTGCTTGGAAATAAGATTCCGCATGGTTGTGGCGCGTCCGATGCTCGGACGCGCCGCTTTTTTGTTGACGCGCCCGGCGCGGAATGATAGAATACCATCAGGAAAGCAATAGAAAAACTTTATAATCATTCTTAAGGAGGGACAAGCATGCCCAACGAGTATTCCCAGCTGTGCCCCGTCCTCTTCGGCGAGGGCGCGGCGGACAAGCTGCCCGAAAAGATCGCCGCCTTCGGCGGCGGGCCCGTGCTGTTCATCACCGATCCGGGCATCCGGGGCACCGGCCTGGTCGACCGCATGGCCGACGCCGTGCGCGCGGCCGGCTTTGACGCGGATGTGTTCGACGGCGTGGAGGCCGACGCGCCCGACACGACGATCGACGCGTGCGACGCAAAGGTCCTGAAGAAAAAGGCCTACCGCGTCCTCGTCGGCGTCGGCGGCGGCAGCAGCCTGGACAGCGCCAAGGCCATCGCCGTGCTCGCGGAGAACCCCGGCCCGGTTGCGAAGTACTTCATGACCTGGCAGAGCGGGCGGGAGGTCAAGCTCATTTTGATCCCGACCAACTCCGGCACCGGCAGCGAGGTGACGCCGATGTGCGTCATCCACGACACGGTGAACAACATCAAGACCGGCATATTGCGCCCGGCGGACTACGCCATCGTCGATCCGGCGCTGACCGTTTCCGCCCCGCCGAAGGTGACCGCCTATACCGGCATGGACGCGCTGAGCCATGCGGTGGAGGCCTACACCTGCACCGCCGCCAACGTCCACTCCGACCTGCTGGCGCTGCAGTGCGTCCGGCTCATCGCGCAAAACCTCCGCGCCGCCTGCGCCGACGGCAAGAACATGGCCGCCCGCAGCGCGCTGGCCTTCGCCAGCAACATCGCGGGCATCGCCTTCGCGGAGAGCAGCGTCCACGCGGGGCACGCCATCGCCCACGAGACCGGCGTGGTGCTTGAGCAGCCGCACGGCCTCATCTGCGCGCTCGTGACGCCCGTCGTCATTGAGTACTCCGCGCCCTGCTTCCCGGAGCGCATGGTCGCGCTGGCCGAGGCGCTCGGCGTTGCCGGCGCGACGCCGGAGGCCGCGGGGAAGCTGGCAGCGGACGCCGTACGCGCCCTGGCGCGCGACCTCGGCATCCCGTCGCTGAAGTCGATGGGCATTGCGCGCGCGGACGTGGTGGCCTGCGCCGCCGGGGCCGTGGAGCACAACATCTTCATCAACACCGCGCCGAAGCCCACCGGCGTGCCGGAGGTCGAAATGCTCCTCGGGCAGATGTACGATACGTATTAAAATATCGGGCCGCCGGGGGCGAAAGGCAGGAGCTGCAATGGAAAAAATCACGAAACCGACTGCCATCCCGGAAAATGATGCGTATCAACAGGTGAGAAGACAAAAAGCCGCGTGAAACGGCCATATGACGGAAGGATGATGAAAGCATGAAAAACGAAGCGATTTATGACAAGCTCAGCGAGGAAGTAAAGCAGAAGCTCGCCGAGTGCAAAACGCAGGAGGAGCTCCGCGGGGTGCTGGCCGAGGCAGGGGTCGATCCGCTGGACGAGGCGCTGCTGAACGCCGTCGCGGGCGGAATGAGAGATCCGTTTTTTCCCCATCTGGTCGACGTGCACAAGAAGATTTAAAGAAGGAAGCGCACATATGAAATTCGAAGAGATCTATCGTGAGCTCAGCGAGGAAGTAAAGCAGAAGCTCGCCGAGTGCAAAACGCAGGAGGAGCTCCGCGGGGTGCTGGCCGAGGCAGGGGTCGATCCGCTGGACGAGGCGCTGCTGAACGCCGTCGCGGGCGGAATGAGAGATCCGTTTTTTCCCCATCTGGTCGACGTGCACAAGAAGATTTAAAGAAGGAAGCGCACATATGAAATTCGAAGAGATCTATCGTGAGCTCAGCGAGGAAGCAAAGCAGAAGCTGGCCGAGTGCAAAACGCAGGAGGAGCTCCGCAAGGTGCTGGCCGAGGCAGGCGTCGATGCGCTGGACGACGCGCTGCTGGACGCCGTCGCCGGCGGATTGCCCTATCTTCAGCCCAAGGAAGTGCACTGTCTCTTCCGATGAGCGCAGGTAGACGCCGCCGGGGAGCCCATGGCCGGGCCCCTACAGGCGTATCACGTGAAAAAGCCGCTGTCTCCGTCTGAACGGAGACAGCGGCTTTTGCCTTCCCCTTGAGGGGAAGCCGATTTTTGTTGTTCAGACGGCTTCCACCGCCAGGCCGAGGGCGTGCGCCGCGTCGATGAGGTCGCGCACGCGCGCGTTGCCGGGGCCGATGGGGAAGTCCGTCACGTAGACGCGCCTACACCGGCGCAGCAGGGACAGCGCGTGCTCGTACACGGCGTCGGAGACCGGCTCGAAGGGCGGCGCGCTGACCGCCTCGGCCGCGAGGGCGCGGGCGATGGGCAGGTCGAGGTCGTTTTCAAAGAGGATGCCCGTGTAAAACGGCGTGTTCTCCCGCTGCAGCCGCCGGTAGAGCGCCACGCCCCTGCCGCAGCCGGAGATGACGAAGGTCTCCGGTTCGCCCTTGGGCGGGGGCAGCTCCACGCTGCCGTAGGTGATGTTGTAGACGCCGACGGGCAGGCCGTAGAGCGGGCCGATGATCTCCGGGCGGAAGATCTCCTCCGGCGTGCCGAAATGGGAGATCACGTCGCCGTGGACGCACATGACCTTGTCGGAGATCTTCTGCGCAAGGTCGATTTCGTGCAGGCTCATGATGACCGTGATGCCCTTTTCCTTGCTCATGGCGCGCAGGATGCTCAGCAGCTCCAGCTTGTGGCGGATGTCGAGGAAGCTGGTCGGCTCGTCGAGGACGATGATCTCCGGCTCCTGGCAGATGGCGCGCGCCAAAAGTACGCGCTGGCGCTGGCCGTCGCTGATGGCGGTGAAGTCCTTGTCCGCCAGCTCCCACGCGTGCACGCGCTCCATCGCCGCGCGCACCTTTTCGTGGTCGGCGGGGGAGAGCAGGCCGAGCGTGTTCGTATAGGGGTAGCGGCCCGTGGCCACCACGTCCCGGCAGGTGAGCAGCTCGCCCTTGATGCGCTCGGTCAGCACGACGGCGAGGCGCTGGCTCATCTGCTTGTAGGTCATGCCCTTGACCGAGGCGTCCGCGATGTAGGCGTCGCCGCGCAGCATCGTGAGGTGCTTCGTGATGCTCTTGAGGATCGTGCTTTTGCCGGAGCCGTTCGGCCCGATGAGCGTGAGGATGTCCCCGGCGTGCA
>CAMJPK010000109.1 GCA_946407675.1 uncultured Clostridia bacterium | reverse complement strand
CGAATAATCCGCGTTTTCCAAAGCATCAAGGCCGCAGCCCGGATCAGGGCTGCGGCCTTTGTACTATGACGATGCGAAAAGACGGTACTGCCCGATGTGGGCCGTACCGTCTTTTCGCAAATGCGCGGTTTTACGATGGATACTTGAAGTCGTGCGCCTGCTGCAGGACCATGTCCTTGACCTTCATCAGACGCACCTTGGTGGCGTTCTCGTTTTCGGCCAGCTTCATGGTGATATAGCGGATGTTCTCCTCCATCTCCGGGATCATGACGTATTCCAGCGCGTTGACGCGGCGGCGCGTCTTTTCGATCTCCTCCGCCAAAAGCTGCATGGTCTTCTCGACGCGGGCCAGCTCCAGCATATCCTCAAAGACGCTGCTGATGGCCTGCATTGCGACGTCCAGCTCGCCGCTGGTCTGCGCGAAGCCGTAGGGGTAAATCTCCGCGGCGTCCGCGGTCTTGGTGGAGAAGCTGTACTGCGGGACGTTGACGCTCATGATGTTCTTGTACTTGACGCTCAGCTCCACGCTCTGGCGCGGGTACATGAGCGCCTGCTCCAGCAGCTCCGGGCTCATCACCGCGCTCGCGACGGTCAGGGCGCCGAAGGCCTCGGTCAGCCCCGCCTCGACACGGGTGCGCAGCTCTTTATTGAGCCGGATGACATCCATGAACTGGCGCATGAGCTCGTCGCGCTTATCCTTCAGGAGCTTGTGCCCGCGGGCAGCGGTCTTGAGACGGCCCTTGAGCTGGTTGAGCACCATTCTGGTCGGCGTGATCGTCTTACTGCCTGCCATTTACGCTCCACCTCACTTTTCGGGGAGATACTTTTCGATATACTCCGGTTTGATACGCTTCAGCTCGCTTCTGGGCAGCATGCGCAGCAGCTCCCAGCCGATGGTCAGCGTCTCCTCGATGGAACGGTCGACCTCGTTGCCCTGGTTGACGTACTTCTGCTCAAAGGCCTCGGCAAAGGCGGCGTAATGCTTATCCGTCTCGCTCAGGGCGCTCTCGCCCAAAATGGTCATGAGCTCCTTGGCGTCCTTGCCGGCGGCATACGCGGCAAAGAGCTGGTTCAGCACACCGGCGTGGTCCTCGCGCGTCTTGCCGGCGCCGATGCCCTTATCCTTCAGACGGGACAGGGACGGGAGCACGTCCACGGGCGGGACGATGCCCTTGCGGTGCAGCTCACGGGAGAGGATGATCTGGCCCTCGGTGATATAGCCGGTCAGGTCGGGGATCGGGTGGGTCTTGTCGTCCTCGGGCATGGTCAGGATCGGGATCATCGTGATCGAGCCGGGCTTGCCGAGGCGGCGGCCCGCGCGCTCATACATCGTGGCAAGGTCGGTGTACAGGTAGCCGGGATAGCCGCGGCGGCCCGGGACCTCCTTCTTCGCGGCGGAAATCTCACGCAGGGCCTCGGCGTAGTTGGTGATGTCGGTCAGAATGACCAGCACGTGCATGTCTTTCTCGAAGGCGAGGTACTCCGCGGCGGTCAGCGCCATGCGCGGGGTGGAGATGCGCTCGACGGCGGGCTCGTCGGCCAGGTTGGAGAACATGACCGTACGGTCGATGGCGCCGGTGCGCTTGAACTCCTGCACGAAGAATTCGCTCTCCTCGAAGGTGATGCCGATGGCGGCGAACACGACGGCGAACTTGCCCTCGTCGCCGGGCACCTTCGCCTGGCGCGCGATCTGCGCGGCGAGGTTGGCGTGCGGCAGGCCGGAGCCGGAGAAGATGGGCAGCTTCTGGCCGCGGACCAGCGTGTTCAGGCCGTCGATCGTGCTCACGCCGGTCTGGATGAACTCCGCGGGATAGGCGCGGGCTGCCGGGTTCATCGGCAGGCCGTTGATGTCAAGGTGCGCCTCCGCGAGGATCTCGGGGCCGCCGTCGATGGGCTGGCCCATGCCGTTGAAGACGCGGCCGAGCATGTCCTCGCTGACGGCCAGCTCCAGCGGGTGGCCGAGGAAGCGGACCTTGCTCTCGGCAAGGTTGATGCCGGCGGCGGATTCATAGAGCTGAATGACCGCCTTGTCGCCGTTGACCTCCAGCACCTTGCCGCGGCGCAGCGAGCCGTCGGGCAGCTGGATCTCGCACAGCTCGTCGTAGGTGACGCCCTCGACCTGCTCCACGATCATCAGAGGGCTGGCGATCTCATGGATGGTTTTGTATTCCTTGATCATGCGTCCTCACCTCCCATGCTTGCTTCCTCGATCTGGCGGCGCATCTCCTCGCCGATCTGCGTGTACTCCGCCTTGTACTGGTTGGCGGGCACGGTCTTGGCGCGGCCGATCTTTTCCTTGGCGGGGATGTTCACGAGCTTTTCCAGCTCCACGCCGTTGGCAACGGCGGCGCGGGCCAGCTTGTCGAACTCGATGATGAGGTTCATCAGCATGAACTGGCGCTCCGTCTCGGAGTAGGAGTCGATGTCGACGAAGCTGTTCTGCTGCAGGAAGTCCTCGCGGATCATCTTGGCGGTGGCCAGCGTGAGCTGCTCATTGGGGGCCAGCGAATCGGCGCCGACGAGGCGGACGATCTCGTTGAGGTTGGCCTCCTCCTGCAAAATGCTCATGGCCTTGTTGCGGTTTTCCATGAAGCCGGGGAAGTTCTTCTCATACCACGGCTTGAGGTAGTCCAGATACAGGGAATAGCTGTTCAGCCAGTTGATGGCCGGGAAGTGGCGGGCGTAGGCCAGCGCGCTGTCAAGGCCCCAGAAGACCTTGGTGATGCGCATGGTGGCCTGCGAGACCGGCTCGGAGATGTCGCCGCCGGGAGGCGACACGGCGCCGATGGCGGTCAGGGAGCCGCGGCGACCGTCGGCGCCCTTGCACTCGACAACGCCGGCGCGCTCGTAGAACTGGGCGATGCGGGAGGCGAGGTAGGCGGGGTAGCCCTCTTCGCCGGGCATCTCCTCCAGACGGCCGGACATCTCGCGCAGGGCCTCGGCCCAGCGGGAGGTAGAGTCGGCGATGACGGCCACGTCGTAGCCCATGTCGCGGAAGTACTCGGCGATGGTGATGCCGGTGTAGATGGACGCCTCACGCGCCGCCACGGGCATATCCGAGGTGTTCGCGATCAGCACGGTGCGCTTCATCAGGGGCTCGCCGGTGTGCGGGTCGATGAGCTCGGGGAACTCCATCAGAACGTCGGTCATCTCGTTGCCGCGCTCGCCGCAGCCGATGTAGACCACGATGTCCACGTCGGACCACTTTGCCAGCGCGTGCTGCATGACCGTCTTGCCCGAGCCGAAGGGGCCGGGGATGGCCGCGGTGCCGCCCTTGGCGATCGGGAACATGGTGTCCACGATGCGCTGGCCGGATTGCAGCGGACGGTCGGGCATGAATTTCTTCTTGTAGGGGCGGTTCACGCGGACCGGCCACTTCTGCATCATGGTGAGCGGGATTTCCTTCCCGTCGCGCTCCAGAACGCAGACCGTGTCCTCCACGGTGAAGAAGCCCTCTTCGATGGTCTTGACCTTGCCGGAGATGCCATTGGGGACCAGGATGCGGTGCTCGATGGCGCTGGTCTCCTGCACGGTGCCGATGATGTCGCCCTCGACGAGCTCGGCGCCGGGCTTGACGGTCGGCTTGAACTCCCAGCGCTTCGTGCGGTTCAGGGCGGGGACGTCGATTCCGCGGGCGATGGTGCTGCCGGTCAGCTCGCGGATCTCGGTCAGCGGGCGCTGGATGCCGTCATAGATGCCCTCCAGCATGCCGGGGCCCAGCTCGACGGACAGCGGCGCGCCGGTGGTGACGACCTCTGCGCCGGGGCCGAGGCCGGTGGTCTCCTCGTAGACCTGGATGCTGGCCCGGTCGCCCGTCATATTCAGGATCTCGCCGATGAGGTGCTGATGTCCGACGCGGACAACGTCCGAAACATTCGCGTCTGCAAGGCCGTCGGCGACCACAAGCGGGCCCGCGACCTTGATGATTTTACCACTCATATGATGTTGTTCCTTTCTTACAGGATGTTGGAGCCGACGGCCTTCTCGACGGCCTCCTGCAGAGCGCTCTGCCCCAGTCCGATGGGGCCGTCCCGGCCGGGGATCAGGATGATGGCCGGCGAGGGGCGCTCGTCAAACTTCCGGATATCCGTGAGGATCGGCTCCGCCACCGTCTCTTCAATGTAGATGATGGCGTATTCGTCGTCCCGCGGCTTGGTGATCTCATGCAGCGTTTTGCGCGCCTGCTCCGCGCTGTCCACCTCGTAGGTGTCGAGGCCGAGCGCCTTGAAGCCGACGACGCTGTCGCTGCCGCCGATGACCGCAATTTTAAACATAGCTCTCACGCAGCCTTTCTCTCAGCTTCGCCTCGGGAATCCCCATGCGCTTTCCGGTGAGGATGATGCGCAGCGAGGTGATCTCGTTCTCCAGCGCGGAGAGGTACTCGACAAGGACCTCCTGCCCGAAGGAGAGGAAATTGCTCTGCAGCACGTAGTCCCGCACGGCGTTGTCCGCTTCCTTCTCGAACTGCGTCATACCCGTCGCCGCCGCGGCCTTGCCGAAAACGGTGGGGGCGTACAGGCGCTGCAGGTCCTCCTTCGAGTCCATCGCGCCGCGCAGCTCCTCAACGGAGACCGTGCCGCCCTCAATGAGCGCGTAACGCAGAAGCTCCTCGCGGCGGGCCATGCCGAGCGTGCGCAGGGCGCTACGAAGATTCGCCTTGTCGATCTGCAGCCGGACATAGTCCACGATGAAGGGCTTGCCGCTCTTCTTCGCCTCGCGCAGCTGCTCGGCAAAATACGCCTTGTCCAGAATGTAGTCAGCGATCTGGGGGTTGCCGGTGCGGGCCAGCGCGCTCTTCGCTTCGCGGATCGCCGCGGCATAGGCCTCCGGCAGCTTGCCGGCGCCGGTCTCGCTCTGGTAAACCTCAAGGATCTCCTCGGCCGAGAAACGGGCCGCGTCCGACAGCAGGTCGGCGTCCTTGTCCGGATCGCCCATGCTTTTGACGAGGACCTTGGCGTTGTGATAGCCGTATTTCATGCGGAACAGGTCGAGCACGGAGACATCCGGCGCCAGATCGCTGATCTCGGCGATCTCCTTCGCGCGGAAGGCGGCGAGCGCAGCGTTGATGCCGGCGACGTCCATCTGGGACATATCCTCATAGCCACCCTCCGTCGCGATGCGGCAGGCGTCGGCAAACGAGGGTTCGGCCAGCATACGCTCCAGCTTGGCGCCGGAGAGCATTCTGGCTTCCTTGGCACGGAGGATCGCGGAAAGGCAGATAAACTGATTGTCCTTGATTTTCTTCGACAAATTCGTTTCCTCCTTTGTCAGCGCGTCATGCGAACAGGATCTCCGCGACCTGAGAGGCAAGCTCGCTGCGGCGGAGCTGCACCAGCGTTTCCACGGCGCAGTTGACCTCGATGTTCCCCTGGCGGACGATGACGCCGCCGGAGATATCGCGCGTGTCGCCGGAGACCGTCAGCGCGCCCTTGATGCCCTTTTCCGCCAGCGCGGCGTTGGCCGCCTTCGCGACCTCAGCGCCGACGGCGGCCTTGTCGCGGGCGTTGAAGATCAGCTCCTCGCTGCCGGTGGCGGCGGCTGCGGCGGCCTGCGCGGCAAGGAACTTCACATACTGCTCCTTCGGCAGGTTCGCAAGCTTTTCCGCGGCGTCCGCAAAGGCCTTGGCGACCATCTCCTGCTTGAACGCGAGGATGGACTTTTTCGCTTCCATCTCGGCGGCGCTGCCCAGGCGCTGCATGCGGATCTCGGCGGCCTTCGCCCCCTCCGCCATGCGGCTGCGGTATTCCTCCTGCGCCTTTTGCTCGTACTGCGCACGGATGGCGTCGCACGTTTCCTTCGTTTCGGCGTTCAGCGCGGCGATCTCCGCCTCGGCATCAGCGACCAAGCGGTTGGAAATCTTTTCAATTCCGTTCATAATCGGTCTTTCCTTTCCTGTGATCTTTGCCTGGGTGAGCTTCTCAGCCGGCGGCGTTCAGGATCATCAGGAAGGAGGCCAGCAGGGACAGAATGGCGTAGAACTCAACGGTGATGCAAAGGATCATGCCCTTGGACCAGTCGTCGGGCTTCTTGGCCAGAATGTTGATGGAGGCGACGGCGACGCGGCCCTGTGCCAGCGCGGAGAGCAGACCGCCCAGCGCGATGGGCAGGCAGGCCATGAAGTAACGCACGCCGGTGGCGACGTCCATGCCGGCGGCGGTGCCGTTCAGGGCGCCCATCTGCAGCATGGCGAAGAACCAGATGACCAGGCCGTACAGGCCCTGCGTGCCGGGGATAACCTGAAGGATCAGGGCTTTACCGAACTTGCTGGGGTCCTGGGAAATGAGGCCCGCGCCGGCTTCACCGGTCATGCCGGTGCCCTTTGCGCTGCCGATGCCGGGGAGAACCGCCGCCAGCGCGGCGCCGAGCATGGCGATTGCAAAACCGCCGATGGTGTTCAGAAACTGCATTTTGATTTCCTCCTAGTTGTTTGTTGAGATATTAGATTTTTACTTGATCACATTGTAATATTTGGAGCGGATCGCGAGGGGCTCGAAGGGCTTGCCGCCGGCCACGTAGAACTTGTTGAAGAACTCCAGGCATTGCAGACGCAGATCGTGCACATAGCAGCCCAGCAGGTTCAGGCCGAAGTTCAGCGCGTTGCCGAGGATGCAGATCGGGATAAAGACCAGCAGACTGCCGGGCATCGCGCCGAGCGTGTTGAACACCTGCGCGATGACGCTGCCCGCGAGCATCAGGGCCATCAGACGGGCGTACGACAGAATGTCGCCGAACCAGCCCGTGGCGTCGGAGTAGATGCCGGAGAAGATGGCGATGAGCTTGCCGAGACCCTTGGCCGAGCGCGTCTTGCCGTAGCAGTACAGCAGCAGGGCGATGATCAGAACGACCGGGATGCCGTTCACGGTGCCGATCTTCAGGAACGCGCAGGCCGCGCCGATGAACACGACCCACATGGCGCCTTCCTCCCAGATCGCGTCGGCCAGCTGCCCCTTGCGCGCCTTCATCACGAAGGAGATCACCATACCGGCGACCAGATGGATAAAGCCGAGGATCATCGCGCCGATCAGCACCTTGACGGTGTCGTGCAGCGGGTCGATCAGCGCCGGGAAGCCCTCCCAGGTGCTGGCCGGGTTGATCAGGCGGACGATCCACTTCGGCGCGTCGCCGAACAGTCCGCCCGTGAAGATGCCCAGCACAAAGGTGGCGAGGCCGCCCTCCACGAGCAGCTCTCCGAAATAACGGAGAAAGCCCTCGGCGGGTTTCTTCTTCCAGAGGATCAGGCCGCCGAGCAGCATCATAATGAGGCCGTAGCCCATATCCGCCATCATGATGCCGTAAAACAGAATGAAGAACGGCGCCATCAGCGGGTTGGGGTCCACCGTGCCGTACTGCGGCAGGG
>CAMJPK010000108.1 GCA_946407675.1 uncultured Clostridia bacterium | reverse complement strand
CCGAGATGGGCGCGCGCATCCCCAAGGGCGTGCTGCTCGTCGGCCCTCCGGGCACCGGAAAAACCTTGCTGGCGAAGGCCGTCGCGGGCGAGGCGGGCGTACAGTTCCTGTCGATCTCCGGCTCGGACTTTGTAGAGCTGTATGTCGGCGTCGGCGCGGGCCGTGTCCGCGATCTGTTTGAGCAGGCCAAAAAGGTCGCCCCCGCCATCATCTTCATCGATGAGATCGACGCGGTCGGCCGTCAGAGAGGCAGCGGCCTCGGCGGCGGCCACGACGAGCGCGAGCAGACGCTCAACCAGCTGCTCGTCGAGATGGACGGCTTCGGCAACAACGACGGCGTCATCGTCATGGCGGCGACGAACCGCGCGGACATCCTCGATAACGCGCTTTTGCGTCCCGGCCGCTTCGACCGCCAGGTCTACGTCGGCCTGCCCGACATCCGCGGACGCGAGGCGATCCTGAAGATCCACTCCCGCGGCAAGCCCCTCGGCGACGATGTGAACCTCAACTCCATCGCCAAGGGCACGCCGGGCTTTGCCGGCGCGGACCTTGAGAACCTCATGAACGAAGCCGCGCTGATGGCCGTGCGCCGCGGCAAGCGCTTCATCACCAACGATGAGATCGAGGAGGCGATCCTCAAGGTCTCCATGGGCCCGGAGAAAAAGAGCAAGAAGATGTCCGACAAGGCGCGCAAGCTCACGGCTTACCACGAGTCCGGCCACGCCATCGCGGGCAAGTATCTGGAGCACACGGACCCCGTGCACTATATCACGATCATTCCGCGCGGCGCGGCGGGCGGCTTCACGCTCTTCCGTCCGCAGGAGGATCTGGAGAATTACAAGAGCCGCAGCGAGATGTTCGAGGACATCGTCATGAGCCTCGGCGGGCGCATTGCGGAAAAGCTCTTCCTCGACGACATTTCCACCGGCGCAAGCGGCGACATCCAGCATGCGACGCAGCTTGCCCGCGCGATGGTCACGCAGTACGGCATGAGCGAAAAGCTCGGCCCGATACAGTACGACAGCTCCGGCCACAGCATCTTCATCGGGCGCGATTTCGGCCAGATGAAGAGCTACAGCGAGGAGACCGCGGCCCTCATCGACGAGGAGGTCAAGCGCATCTTCGACGAGGCCGCAGCCGCCTGCGAGAAGCTGCTGGAGGAGCACCGCGACACGCTGATCGCCGTCGCGGAATACCTGCTGGAGCATGAGACGATGGACGGCGAGGACTTCAACTACTTCTGCGACCACGGCGAGCTGCCGCCGCCGAAGCCGGAGAGCGCGCCGGTCGACAAAACCATCGAACCGCCGGCAAGGAAGATCACGATGTTCATCGACGACGATCCTTCCGCGCCGCCGACGCCCGAGCAGCGCGGCAAATGCCCGCCGGAGCCGGAGCAGGAGACGGCGCAGCCGCAGTCCGGCGCGTCGGAGCCCGCAGCGGACGATGCAGACGACCCGAAAGACGAATAACCACACGTTCAGCGCCGGAGCACAATGCCCCGGCGCTGTCATACGCAGGCACGCAAGCACAATAAAAAAAGAGACAGTTCGGGATCAAAGCATATTGCAAGCTGCCTGCGCATTTGTTACAATAATCTATATGTTTCCATGGGAAAGAAACCAATCACCGCGTTTACAAAAAGCCAACGAAGGAAAGGGTGCAGGCACATGATGATCGAATTGCAGGGACGGATTGACTCGAACAACGCAGCGCAGACGGAGAAGGAAATCCTCGCGCAGCTTTCCGGCGGCGACGCGGAGTCCGTCGTGCTGGATGCGGCTGCCTTGGAGTATATCTCCAGCGCCGGACTGCGCGTGATTCTGCATGTGAAAAAGACCTATAAGGACCTGCGCGTGATCAACGTCAGCCCCGAGGTCTACGAGATCTTCGATATGACCGGGTTCACACAGATGATGCAGGTGGAGAAGGCCTACCGCGTTGTGTCGGTCGAGGGCTGCGAGGAGATCGGGCGCGGCGCCAACGGGACGATCTACCGCATCGACCAGGACAACGTCGTGAAGGTCTACAACAACGCCGACGCGCTGGAGGAGATCCAGCATGAGCGCGAGGTCGCGCGGCTTGCGCTGGTCCTCGGGATACCGACGGCCATCTCCTATGACGTGGTCCGCGTCGGAGACAGCTACGGCAGCGTGTTCGAGCTGCTGGATGCGAGCTCCTTCTCGAAAATCCTCTCGACCGAACCGGAAAAGCTGGACTGGTGCGTGCAGGAATACGTGAAAATGCTCAAGACCATCCACGGCACTGTCGTCCCCGCGGGCAAGCTGCCGGACATCCGGGAAACGGCGATGTGGTGGGTCGACACCGCGCGCCCCGCGCTGCCGAAGGAGGCCGGCGAAAAGCTCGATGCGCTCATTCAGGCGATCCCGCACGACGACCACATGCTCCACGGCGATTACCATACGAAGAACCTGATGCTGCAGGGCGACGAGGTGCTGCTGATCGACATGGACACGCTCTGCGTCGGCCATCCGGTCTTTGAGCTGTCCAACATGTATAATTCCTATCAGGGCTTCTATGAGCTTGACCGCGACGCGGTCCTGTCCTTCCAGGGCTATGATTATGAAACGGCCACGACCTTTTGGAAGCGCTCGCTTGCGGCATATCTGGGAACGGACGACGCCGATGCGCTGCGCGCGGTGGAGGACAAGGCGCGCGTCATCAGCTATACGCGCCTCATCAGCCGCACGCTCCGCCACGGGCTGGGCGATACGGAAAAGGGAAAGGCGCAGCTTGCGAACTGGAAGCGCGAGCTGCTGGCGCTTTTGGAGCATACGGACACTCTGCTGTTCGACGCGGATTGATTGAGGGGCCTGCCATGCAAGAAATCCCAATTCAGGCGCTGCAGCCGGTCAGAATCGGGCAAGTCGAGAACGAAACGGCCGGGACGGGCTGCACCGTCTTTGTCTGCGCAGAAGGGATGCGCGCCGGGCTGGACGTGCGCGGCGGCGGCCCTGCCTCACGGGAGAGCCAGCTGCTCAACCCGCTGATGGCCGCGCAGGAGCTCCACGCAATCGTTCTGGCGGGCGGGAGCGCCTTTGGCCTTGACGCGGCCGGCGGCGTGATGCAATGTCTGGAGGAGCGCGGCATCGGCTTTGACGTCGGCGTTACAAAGGTGCCGCTCGTTGCCCAGTCGGATCTGTTCGATCTGACCGTAGGCGATGCGCGGATACGCCCGGATGCCGATATGGGTTACCGGGCGGCAAAGCAGGCGCTCGAGGCGCCGAATTACCGCGACGGGAATTACGGCGCCGGCTGCGGCGCAACCGTCGGAAAGCTCAAGGGCATGGCGTATTGCATGAAGACCGGCATCGGCAGCTACGCCGTTGCGCTCGGCGCGCTGAAGATCGGCGCGGTCGTGGCGCTCAACGCCCTGGGCGACGTGTTCGACTGGAAAAGCGCGCGGCAGGTCGCGGGGCTTTTGACAGAAGACAAACGCGCGCTGCGCAGCAGCTCGGAGGCGCTGCGGGAGACCATTCAGGACGCCGGCAACCGCTTTGCGGGCAATACGACGCTCGGCGTGGTCATCACAAATGCGGACTTCGACAAGCCGGCGCTTTGCAAGATCGCGGGCATGGCGCACGACGGATACGCAAGGTCGATCCGCCCGGTCCATACATCCTTTGACGGGGACAGCATTTACGCTGTGTCCGCCGGACGAGTAAACGCGGATAAGGAGCTTGTCGGCACGCTGGCCGCCGAGGTCGTCAGCGAGGCGATCCTGCGGGCCGTATACAGCGCCCGGACCGCCTATGGCTTTCCGGCAGCGCGCGACCTGTTCGGAACGGCGGGGGAGGATTCCATATGATACTTTTTGTCAATGCCTGTGTGCGCGGTGCATCGAGGACAAGGCGCCTGGCGGACTACCTTCTGCATGCGCTCGGGGAGCGCGTGGAGGAACGAAAGCTGGAGGAAACCGAGTTTTCTTTGACGGACGAGCGCTTTCTCGCGCTGCGTGACGGGCTGACCGAACAAGGCGATTTTTCGCATCCGATCTTTGCGCTGGCGCGGCAGTTCGCCGCGGCGGACACGATCGTTATCGCCGCGCCGTACTGGGACCTGTCCTTCCCGGCAATGCTCAAGCAATACTTTGAGCGCGTCAACGCCGTCGGCGTCACGTTCCGTTACACCCCGGAGGGCATTCCCATCGGGCTGTGCAAGGCCAAACGCTTATACTATGTCACGACGGCGGGCGGCCCGATCCTCTCGCAGGCATACGGTTACGGCTATGTCAAGGCGCTGGCCGAGGGCTTTTATCATATTCCGGAGACGAAGCTGATCCAGGCAGAGGGGCTGGATATTTTCGGCGCAGACGTCGAGGCGATCCTGCGCCGGACGGAGCGCGATATCGACCGGATGCTCTTAGAAAAGAAATGAGGTGTGATCCATGAAAAAGACACTTTCCATTCTTTTGTGCCTCGTCATGCTCGTTGCGCTGGCGGTTCCCGGGTTTGCGGCAGACTGCCCGTCGCTGTCGGCAACGGCGCAGGCCGCAGACATCATGAAATACGGCAACGTTGTGCTCTCGCTGCGCAAGGAGGAGCTCCTCGGCGCCGGCTATGCGTACGGAGACGTCGTGACGGTCAAGTTTCTCGATCAGACCTTGGAGCTGCCTGTGTGCAGCAATTATTCCGACGTGGATTCCGGTCTGCCCGGCGTGTTCGCACGCCAAAAGGAGGAAAACGTCATCCTCGCGATCAACATGGGCGACTTTGCCACGACATATCAGATCGCCGTCAAGACCACCCATGAGGATAAGAGCTTTGTATGGAACTGGGCGGAAGGCGTGACGGGCCCCGTCAGCTTCACGATTGAAATGAAGCAGGCCGGCGGTTACCGCGACGAGTATCTGCTCCACCAGCTTTCCTATACCGATGAGCGGGCGGATTATCCCGATTTGAGCGACGCGGAGTTTGCCAATTTCCGCGCCGTGGAGACCACGGGCATGGGGAAGGGCGTGCTCTATCGCACCGCTTCGCCCATCAACCCGGAGCATAACCGCAACACCTATGCCGACGCCGCGATCCGGGCTGCCGGCGTCACGGTGGTGATGAATCTTGCGGACGACGACGCCACGGCCCGCGCCTATCCCGGCTTTGATGAAAGCTACTATGCAACGACCTCGTTCATTGCCCTGAACATGGGCGTGGATTTCTTCGCGCAGGAATTTCAGGAGAAGCTGGCCGAGGGCCTGCGTTTCCTCGCGGCGCATCCGGGCGTGTATGCCGTCCACTGCACCGAGGGGAAGGACCGCGCCGGATTCGTCATCGCGCTGCTGGAGTGCCTGATGGGCGCAAGCGCGCAGGAGGTCTCGGAGGACTACATGCGCACGTTCTACAACTATTACGGTGTCAACCCGGGCGAGGAGCGCTATGATGCGGTTTTGAAAAGCGGCATTGTAAAGAGCTTGTGCCGCGCCTTTGCAATTGACGATCTGGAAAGCGCGGATCTGGCTGCTTGCGCACAGAGTTATCTGCGCGCCTGCGGCCTGACGGACGAGACGATCGAGGCGCTGAAAAAGAACCTTTCCGCCGCACAGGAAAAAGAAGCGGAAGTCGACGGCGTTTTGACGCGCGGCGAGTTCATCATGGGTTTGTTCGAGCTAAGCGGCGAGAAGGATATGGAGCCGCGGCAGGCGTATTTTGACGATGTTCCGATGCACGGCGATCTGGCGCTGGCCATCCGCTGGGCCGTCGGGAACGGGATCGTAAAGGGCTACGGCGACGGCAGATTCGGACCGGACGATCCCGTGACGCGCGAGCAGATGGCGACGATGCTCTACCGCAATGCGGTGCTGCTGGGGCAGGGCTTCCAGGGCATGTGGATGTTCTACCTGAATTACCCGGACGCCGCGGAGATCTCCGAATGGGCGGACGAGGCCATGCACTGGGTCGTGATGAACGGGATCCTCATCGGTTCGGACAGGGGACTGGAGCCCAAGGCAAACGCGACGGACGCGCAGCTTGCTACCGTCCTGGATCGCTGGCAGAGCTTTCTGAGTCAGATCGCCGCATGATGCGCTTTTTAGAGATAACAAAGGAGATGTAACCATATATGAAATTAGGGATTGTTGGCCTTCCAAACGTCGGAAAAACGACGCTGTTCAACGCGCTGACCGGGTCCCATGCGGAGACCGGCAGCTATTCCAATGCCGCGGTCAAGCCGAACATTGGGCAAGCGAAGGTGCCGGACGAGCGGCTGGACTGGCTTGCGGAATACTATCACCCGAAAAAGTACACGCCCGCGACCATCGACTTTGTGGACGTCGTCGGCATCAAGAAGGGCGGCGGCCGCGGCAACGCCTATTTGCAGACGATCCGGCAGGTGGACGCGCTGGTGCATGTGGTCCGCTGCTTTGAGAACGACGAGCTGTTTTTGGAGGAGGCCGACGCCCGCCGCGATGCGGAAACGCTGAATCTGGAGCTGATCCTTGCGGATATCGAGCTGGTGGAGCGCCGCCTTGACAAGGCAAAGAAGAACGCCAAGGGCGGCGATAAGAAGTACAAGCGCGAAGCGGAGATGTGCGAGGCGCTGCTGGAACACCTCTCCGACGGACGCCCGGCTTCCGCGTTTGAATTCACCGAGGACGACAAGGACATCCTGCAGGACGGCGGCCTGCTGACGATCAAGCCGATCATCTATGTGGCGAATCTCGACGAGACCGGCATGGCGGACTACGCCGCCGACGCCAATTACAAGGCGCTGGCCGAGCTTGCGAAGGAGCAGGATGCGGCGGTGCTGCCCGTGGCGGCGAAGTTCGAGGAGGACATCGCGGACATGGACCCGGACGAGGCGCAGATGTTCATGGAGGAGCTGGGGTTGACCGAGCGCGGCCTGGACCGGCTGATCCGGACATCGTATGATCTCCTCGGCTATATCTCCTTCCTGACCGCCGGGGAGGACGACGTGCATGCCTGGACGATCGTGCGCGGGACGAAGGCGCCGAAGGCGGCCGGCAAGGTCCACACCGATATCGAGCGCGGCTTCATCCGCGCGGAGATCGTCGCCTTTGACGATCTGAAGGCCTGCGGAACGATGAACGCCGCAAAGGAAAAGGGCCTTGTCCGCAGCGAGGGCAAGGAATACGTCATGCAGGACGGCGATATCACGTATTTCAAATTTAATGTATAAACCCAAAACGGAGGGCGTCACGATGAAACAGCGATATGGCTGGCTGGATCTGTGGCGCTCTCTTTGCGTCCTGACGATGCTGGTTTTCCACACGCTTTGGGATCTGGAGCAGTTCGGCGTGATCGCGCAGGGCACGATGGAGACGCCGCTGGCGGACCTCGTGCGCTATCTCGGCGGCGGCAGCTTCATCCTGATCTCCGGCATGCTCGTTTTGCGCTCCGAACGCAGCCTGCGCCGCGGCTTCATGCTGCTGTGCATCGGCCTGGCCGTCGCGCTCGTCACCGCGCTGATCGGAAAGCCGGTGCGCTTTGGCATTTTGCAGCTGCTCGGAGTCTGCATGATGCTTTGCGCGGCCATGCGGG
>CAMJPK010000107.1 GCA_946407675.1 uncultured Clostridia bacterium | reverse complement strand
ACCCACGACCAGGAGGAGGCGCTGACGCTGTCCGACCGCATCGCGGTGTTCAACAAGGGCGTCATCGAGCAGATCGGCACGCCCAACGACATCTACAACCACTCCGCCACGGAGTTCGTGTGCAACTTCATCGGCGACATCAACCGCATCTCCGACGAGCTTGTGGCAAAGATGATCGCCGACGGCGCCAGGCTCGATCCGAGCTGGCACCATTACATCCGCCTGGAGCGCGTCCACGTCAACGAGCCGGCGGGGGAGGGCGTCCTCTCCGTGCCCGGCAAGGTGGAGATGCGCGAATACTACGGGCTTTACATCAAGTATTACATCAACGTCGGCAGCCAGACGCTCAAGGTCATGGAGCGCAACGACGGCGTGCGCATCTACGACGAGGGCGACGCGGTGACGGTGAACCTCAATCCCGCCGACCTCATGAGCTATGCGCCCGCGGGGGAGGAGGCGGCGAAATGACGCTGCGTCCGAAGCCCTTCAACACGACGAAGATCCTGCAGGTCATCGGCGGGCTCGTCTTCGCCTATCTCTTCTTCGGCTTCATGCTGCTGCCCTGCCTCAACACGCTGACCAGCATCTTCCGCGAGAAGAACGCCGACGGCACGGCGGACCCCTTCGCCGTCATCCGCTTCTTCCTCGCGGGCAGCATGGGAAAGTTCGTCTGGAACTCGCTGAAGCTGGCGCTGTGCCTCGTCCTCACGGTCAACATCGTGGGCATCTCCATCGTGCTTTTGACCGAGTATTTTGACATCAAGGGCGCGAAGATCCTGCGGCTGGGCTACATGACGACGCTGATCTACTCCGGCGTGGCCCTCGTCACGGGCTATATGTTCCTCTACGCCGGCGACGGCATCCTCACCACGGCGCTGAAAAACGCCTTTCCGGACATCAAGGGCAGCTGGTTCTCCGGCTTTGCCGCGGTGCTGTTCACGATGACCTTCGCCTGCACCTCGAACCACGCGCTTTTCCTGCGCAACGCGATCCGCGGCATCGACTACAACACCGTCGAGGCCGCCCGCAACATGGGCGCTCGGCCCTTCAAGGTGCTGTTCAAGGTCGTGTTCCCGACGCTTTTGCCCACGCTCTTCTCGCTGACGGTCATGACCTTCATCACCGGCCTTTGCGCGATGAGCGCCCCGACGCTGTTGGGCTACGATTCCATCAACCCGGAGATCGTCCGGCTGGCCGGCTCGTCGGTGGCGGACGAGGCCTTCCCGCAGGCGCGCGCCGCGCTTTTGAGCATCATCCTTGCGCTGTTCACGATCATCTTGCTGACCGTGCTGTCCAGCTATGAGCGCAAGGGGCACTACCTCTCGGTTTCCAAGACCAAGGCCAAGCTGCAGAAGCAGAAGATCACGAACCCCGTGGCCAACGTGCTGGCGCACATCTACGCCTACATCCTGTTCATCATCTACATGACGCCCGTCGTCATGATCGTGATCTTCTCCTTCCAGACCTATTCCGCCGTGCGCATGCGCAAGCTGGACCTCGGCAACTGGACGCTGCTGAACTATTTCGGCAAGGCGGACTACTCCTACCTGACCTCGCGCGGCGACTACAAGATCCGCGAGGGCTCCATCTCCGGCGTGTTCTCCAACGAGGCCACGCTCGGCGGCATACAGACCAGCTTTGTGATGTCGGTCATCGCCGCGGCGCTGGCCTGCGTGCTCGTCGTCATCGCGTGCAGCTACATCTTCAAGCACAAGAAGACCGGCACGGTGCTGGAATACGCGCTGCTGTTCCCGTGGCTGCTGCCGACGATCCTGATCTGCTACTCCTACCGCGTGTTCTTCAACTCCAGCGACGTGTTCTACGTCTTCGGGCAGAACCTCTATTACGGCGACCGGGTGCGCATCTTGATCGTGCTGGCCTATACGGTGGTCAAGCTGCCATTCTCGCTGCGCATGATCAAGGCCGCGTTCTACGCCATCGACGAGGAGCTGGAGGACGCCGCGCGCAACCTCGGCGCAAGGCCGATCTATACCTTCCTGCGGGTGAAGCTGCCGATCATATTGCCCAGCGTCCTGGCCGTGTTCGCGCTGAACTTCAACGCGCTGTTCACCGAGTACGACATGGGCGCGACCTTCGCCAGCACCTACGGCACGACCTACGCCATGATCATACAGTCGATGACCAGAGAAGAGGGGCTTTACGGCTACAACGTCAACGCCTCGGGCCGCCGCTGCGCCTCGACGGTGTTCATCATGCTGGTGTCCGGCCTGATCCTCTACCTTGTCTACGGCGTCGGCGCGCGCGACCTCAGCGAGCGGCTGGAGCACCGCCGGAAACGGCGGGAGCGCTGGGCGAAGCTCGGATTCGGAAAGAAAAAGGAGCCTGCCACATGATCCGGACGATTCTCTTTGATATGGGCAGCGTCCTCGTGCGCTTTACGCCGGCGGAGTTCGTCGCAAAGCTCGGCCTGCCCGCGCCCGACGCGCTGGCGCTGGAGCGCGAGGTGTTCCGCAGCGCGGACTGGGTGCGCCTGGACCGCGGCGTTTTCACGCAGCGGCAGGCCATCGACGCGGCGAAGGAGCGCCTGCCGGCGCGGCTGCACGGGTACGTGGACGACCTTGTGCTGCACTGGGACGACGACCGGGCCGAGGTGCCGGACATGTTTGAGCTGGTGCGCGAGCTGAGCGAGCGCGGCTACGAGCTGTGCCTGCTCACGAATGCGTCGCTGCGGCACAAGGAGTACTGGCCGAAGTTCCGCTTCGCGCCCTATTTTGCAGACCGCATCATGCTCTCGGCCGACTGGAAGCTTCTGAAGCCGGAGCGGGCGTTCTACGAGAAGGCGGTCGAGCTTTTGCGCTTCGATCCGGCGCAAAGCATCTTCATCGACGACCAGCCCACCAACGTGGAGGGCGCGGAACTGTGCGGTATTCCCGGCATCGTCTTTCACGGCGACGTGCCGCTGCTGCGGCAGCGCCTGCGGGAAAAGGGCGTCGATATCTCGGCGTGAGCGAACAAAACAAAACGCAGACAGTCATCTGGCTGTCTGCGTTTTTTCGTGTGTAAGGGAACATATATCCCATGACCTCCCCTTGCAGGGGAGCCGAAAGAAAGCGATCAGTCGCTGAAGATGTGCTCGATGAAGTCCGGGTCGGGCTTCTTCGTAAAGGCGCTGACGATCGGCGTGATAATCAGCGGGATCACCGTGGCGATCGCGCAGGCGTTCACGGTGGAGCAATACTTCGCGATGGAAGGAGCGGCGCTCTTGACCAGCGTGGGGATCAGGACGGCGCAGGCCAGGCCGATGATGCTGCCCGTGATCGCGCCGGCCTTCGTGACCTTTTTGCTCAGCGCGCTGTAGACGTACGGCGCGAGGAAGAAGCCGGAGATCGCGCCCCAGGAGAGCGACTGGATCGAGGAGATGACGCCGAGGTTCAGCAGCGCCAGCACCAGCGCGGCGAAGACGAAGAAGATCGTGCAGAAGCGCAGGAGCGTTGTGGTCTTTTTCTCGTCGAGCCCCTTCGCGCAGTAGCCCTTGATGAAGTCCATGCCGAGGGCGGCGGAGGAGGAGAGGACGAGCCCGGCCAGCGTGCTCATCGAGGCGGAGAGGACGAGCAGCAAAATGAGCGACAGGCAAAGCTGGCCGCCGAAGCCGCTGCCGAAGATGCGCGTGAGCAGGTCGGGGACGAGGACGTTGGTGCCGCCCTCGGGGAGCTTGTCATAGAACAGGTGGATGAACAATCCCGGGACGTGGACGCCCGTGATGATAATGAGGCCGAGGATCGTGCAGACGATGCCGCCGATGCGCACCTGCTTGGCGTCCTTGATCGCGAAGAACTTGGTCGCCATCTGCGGCAGGCCGCTGGGCGCCCACGAGGTCATCAGCACGAAGGGGATGATGCCCATGAGCAGCCCCCAGTTGCCGTTGAAGCCGAAGTTCACGATGTCGCTGCCCGTGGCCTCGACGCCCTGCGAGTTCGTGAAGGGCGCGATGGAGCGCAGCTTCTCCAGACCGGCGGACAGACCGCCGACCTCCTTGGCGCTGATCGTCGCGATCGCGAGGATCAGGCCGCCGACGACCATGATGCCGCCCTGTATCACGTCGATCTTCGCGGCGGCCTTGTAGCCGCCGACGACGAGGTAGACCGCGGCGAGGATCGCCATGACGATCACCGCGCCGATGTAGGGCAGCTGGAAGACGCGGGTGAACATGTAGGACAGGCTGGAGAAGACCGCCGCCGTGTAGGGGATCATGAAGACGAACAGCACGATGCTGCCGACCAGCTTGAAAAACTCGGTCTGGTAGCGGGCGCGCAGGTAGTCCGGCAGGGTCTGGACGCCGAGCTTCGCGCTGATGTTGCGCGAGCGCGTGCCGAGGAAGAACCACATGAACACGATGCTGAGCAGCACGTTGCCCCATGCGTTCCACATCGAGCCGATGCCCCAGTCCCAGCCGATCTTGCCGGCGTTGACCATGCAGACGCCGGAGATGTAGGTCGCGGCGAAGGAGAAGGATGTGATGACCGGGCCGATGCTGCGCCCGCCCAGCAGATAGGAGTCGCCGCCGCCGGCGCTGTCCTTGCGGGAGCGCAGGCCGACGACCAGCACGAAAATGACGTAAGCCGCAACAAAAATGTACTTGAGCACACCCATGATGATTGCCTCCTGTGTGTGGTTTATCTATTCGCTGTCGGGGTAGTGCCGGGCGGTTTCCTCGCCGCGCAGCACGCGCAGGACGCCCTCGGCCAGCGACTGCATCTCGTTCTCGCCGGGCAGGACCGTGACCGGCGCGATCCAGTCCACCATCGGGATGATCATGCCGGTGAAATAGTCGCTGTAGGCGATGCCGCCCGTGAGGATGATGGCGTCCACCTTTCCGCGCACGACGGGGGCGAGGCGGCCGATGCTCTTGGCGACGTTGACGGCCATGGCCTCGTAGATGAGCTTCGCGCGCGCATCGCCGGCGGCGATCATCTCCTCCACCTTGCGGGAATCGTTGGTGCCGAGCCACGCCACGAGCCCGCCGCTGCCCTTGATGAGGCGGCGGACGCCGTCGGCGTCGATCTCGCCGCGGTCGATCATGTTCAGGACGAAGCTCACGGGCAGGAGACCGGCGCGCTCCGGGGAGAAGGGGCCGTCCTCATCGGAGACCGTATCCACGACGACGCCGTTCTGGTGCAGACTCACGGTGATGCCGCCGCCCATGTGGGCGACGAGGATCGTCTTTTCCTTGTAGTCCCAGCCCTTTTCGCGGCACAGGCGCAGCGCCGCGGCGCGCATGTTCAGGTTGTGGATCAGCGCCACGCGCGGCAGGACGGGGACGCCCGTGATCCGGCAGACCGGCAGCATCTCGTTGACGGACACCGCGTCGTAGATGTAGGAGGGGATGCCCGCCTCATGCTCGATGCGGTTGGCCAAAAGCGCGCCGAGCAGGGAGGCGTGCTGGTCGAGCGGGTGGGTGCGGATGACGGCCTCCATCGCGTCGTTGACCTCGTAGGCGCCGGAGTGCAGCTCCGCGATCGGGCCGCCGCGCGCGGCCACCGCGTCAAAGTCGGAAAGCGTCATGCCGTGGTCGGCCAGCGCCTTCAGCAGCAGGTCATAGCGGAAGTCGAGCTGGTCGCAGACGCTCGCAAAGCCGCGCAGGACCGTGTGGTCGTGGGCGATGCTCTCGTGCCAGACCTCCTTGTCGCCGTCATAGCAGGCGAGCTTCGTGGAGGTGGAACCGGGGTTGATGACAAGGATCTTTTCCATATCGTCACGCCTCCGCGCCCGCCGCGGCCGCGGCGAGGATGATGCTCATGCGCTTTTCCTCCGCGCTGGAGCCGCGGGAGGTGAGCACGATGGGGCAGCGCGCGCCGGCGATGTAGCCCGCCATCTTCGCGCCGGAGAAGCACACGAGCATCTTGCCCATGATGTTCCCCGCGTGGATGTTGGGCGCCAGAAGCACGTCGCAGTCGCCGGCGATGGGGCTTTCGTAGCCCTTGAAGTCCGCGATGGAGCGGTCGATGGCGCAGTCAAAGGAGATCGGGCCGTCCACGACGCAGCCGGTGATCTCGCCTTTTTTGTTCATCTCCGCCAGCGCCTGCGCGTCCAGCGTCTCGGGCATCTTGGGGTTGACCTTTTCGGCGCAGGCGAGGATGCCCACCTTCGGGCAGTCATAGCCGAGGGCGTGCAGTGCCGCGACGGTGTTTTCGATGATGCCCTTTTTCTGCTCCAGCGTCGGGTAGGTCACCATACCGCCGTCCACCGGGGCGAGGAGCTTGTGGTAGGCCGGGACCTCAAAGAGCGTGACGTGGCTCATGATCGCGCCGGGCACGCCGAGGCCGTGTTCCTTGTTGACGACGGCCTTGAGAATCACCTTGGTGTCCACCTTGCCCTTCATCAGGAAGCTGGCGGCGCCCTCGCGCACGAGCGCGACGGCCTTCTCGCAGGCGGCGACCTCGTCCGGCTCGTCGTAGATGTCGGCGTCCGGCACGCTCTCGCCCATTTTTCCCAGTATGTTCAGGATCTTTGCTTTGTCGCCCACGAGCACGGGGCTGACCAGCCCCTCCTTCCGCGCCGCCAGCGCGGCCTCCAGCGTGTGGGCGTCCGCCGCGACAGCGACCGCCATGCGGCGGGGCTCCGCGTGGCCCTTGACCAGCGCCTCAATCTCGGAAAATTTCGTCAAAACCATGGTTCTTTTTCTCCTTCGGGAACGTTCCGTTCCAAGCTGTAACAAATGCGCATAATAATATAATTTATTGTAGCATGACAGGCAGGTGAAAGCAAGAGAGAACGCGACAAAAAATCCACAAATTTATACAAAACAATATAGTCCATATTTGGACTAATTGCGGAAACGGCGCGGCGGCAGGGGAAAGCCGTTGACTTTTGCGTGGTATAGGGATAACATGAAGCTGTGATATTTTCGGGAGGCGCGCATGGAACTGACCGACGCGGTGGGCGACCGCTCCAATTATTTATTCCTCGGCGAGGCCGGCTGCGGCAAGAGCGAGATCGCCGTCAATCTGGCGCTGGCGCTCGCCGCAAAAGGGGACAAGCCCGTCCATTTCTTCGATCTGGATATGACAAAGCCGCTGTTTCGCTCCCGCGACGCAGCCGGTATGCTGGCCGGCGCAGGCGTACAGGTGCACTTTGAGGAGCAGTTCATGGACGCGCCGACGCTCGTCGGCGGTCCGGCGGTGCTGCTGCGCGACGCGGGCTGCCATACGATCCTGGACGTCGGCGGCGACTACATCGGCGCGTGGGCCGTGGGCGTTTACGCCCCGCTCCTGCGCGAGACGGACACCGCGGCCTTCTACGTCGTCAACCCCTTCCGGCCCTGGTCGATGCAGCTGGAGCACATCGACGGCGTGCTGTCGGAGGTGCTGGGCGCGGCGCATCTGCCGCTGGAGGCGCTGACCTTCGTCGGCAACCCGAACCTCGGCGTCGCCACGCAGGCGGCGGACGTGCGCGAGGGGCTGGCGCGGCTGCGCGAGACGCTGGGGAAGTGCGTCCCGATCCCCTTTGCCTGCGTGCGCGAGGAATTATGGCCGATGGCGGACGCGGAAACGCCGCT
>CAMJPK010000106.1 GCA_946407675.1 uncultured Clostridia bacterium | reverse complement strand
GAAGATCCGCTACAAGGGCAAGATCTGCGACCGCTGCGGCGTCGAGGTCACCAAGGCCAAGGTGCGCCGCGAGCGCATGGGCCACATCGAGCTGGCCGCGCCGGTCTCCCACATCTGGTATTTCAAGGGTATTCCGTCCCGCATGGGCCTGATCCTTGACCTCACCCCGCGCATCCTCGAAAAGGTCCTCTATTTCGGCAGCTATATCGTCACCGACCCCGGCTTTACGCCGCTGCAGAAGTGCCGCCTGCTCACCGAGAAGGAGTACCGCGATTTCCGCGAGAAGTACGAGGACGATTTCGACGCCGGCATGGGCGCCGAGGCGATCAAGAAGCTGCTGCAGGATGTGGACTGCGAGAAGCTGTCCCAGGAGCTGCGCGCCGAGCTGAAAACCGCCTCCGGCCAGAAGAAGGCCAAGATCGTCAAGCGGCTGGAGTGCGTGGATGCGTTTGTGGCGTCCGGCAACAAGCCCGAGTGGATGATCATCGACATCCTTCCGGTCATCCCGCCGGAGATCCGCCCGATGGTCCAGCTGGACGGCGGCCGTTTCGCCACCAGCGACTTGAACGACCTGTACCGCCGCGTCATCAACCGCAACAACCGCCTGAAGCGCCTGATGCAGCTCAATGCGCCGGACATCATCGTCCGCAACGAAAAGCGCATGTTGCAGGAGGCCGTCGACGCCCTCATCGACAACGGCCGCCGCGGCCGCGCCGTCACCGGTGCGAATTCGCGCGCATTGAAGTCCCTGTCCGACATGCTCAAGGGCAAGCAGGGCCGCTTCCGCCAGAACCTGCTCGGCAAGCGCGTCGACTACTCCGGCCGAAGCGTTATCGTCGTCGGCCCCGAGCTGAAGCTCTATCAGTGCGGCGTGCCGAAGGAAATGGCCATCGAGCTGTTCCGCCCCTTCGTCATGAAGAAGCTGGTCGAGGACGGCATTGCGAACAACATCAAGTCCGCAAAGAAGATGGTCGACAAGCAGCGCACCGAGGTCTGGGACGCGCTGGATATCGTCATCAAGGAGCACCCGGTATTGCTCAACCGCGCGCCGACGCTGCACCGCCTCGGCATCCAGGCCTTTGAGCCGGTGCTGGTCGAGGGCCGCGCGCTGAAGCTGCACCCCCTGTGCTGCACCGCCTTCAACGCCGACTTCGACGGCGACCAGATGGCCATCCATCTGCCGCTGAGCGCGGAGGCGCAGGCGGAGGCCCGCATCCTCATGCTCTCCGCAAACAACCTGCTGCGTCCGCAGGACGGCAGCCCGGTCACCGTTCCGACGCAGGACATGGTCCTCGGCTCCTACTATCTCACCTATGTCCGACTGGGCAAGGCGGAGAAGGGCGCGGAGACCGTCTATGTCACCGACGCGGGCGACACCGACCTCACGGCCGGCGAGGTGATCGACGCTGACGCGTATCTTGCCGCCAACAAGCCGATCACCGAGTACAATGCCCAGATCGAGGTGGCGTACCGGGCACTGAAGAAGGAAGCAAAGGAAAAGCACACGGACGTCCCCGAGAAGGCGCCGCAGAAGCGCTTCGCCACCTATCGTCCGACGCATTCCTACGCCAACATCAATGAAGCGATCATGGCTTACCATGAGGGCGTCATCGGCCTGCATGCGCCGATCCTTGTGCGCGTGAGCAAGACCATCGACGGCGTGCCCGCAACCCGCATGATCGAGACGACGGTCGGCCGCATCATCTACAACGAGCCGATCCCGCAGGATCTCGGATTCGTTGACCGCAACGATCCCGAGGCGGCGTTCGATTTCGAAATCGGCGGCGGCGTCCGCATCGGCGGCGTTCCCGACGACGGCAAGATCATCTGCGGCGTGCCGGTCGGCGGCGGACACAGCTCGATCGGCAAGGTCGGCAAAAAGCAGCTCGGCAAGATCATCGACCGCTGCATCGAGAAGTACGGCTTCACGATCGCGACCGAGGTCCTTGACAACATCAAGGCGCTGGGCTACAAGTATTCCACCATCGGCGCCATCACCATCTCCGTCGCGGATATGGCGGTGCCGTCCGCCAAGTACGACCTGATCCGCCAGACCGAGCGGAACGTCCTGAGCATTGAAAAGCAGTACCGCCGCGGCTTCATCACCGACGATGAGCGCTATCGCCTCGTCATCGACGAATGGGAAAAGACCACGGACAACGTCACGAACGCGCTGCAGGGCGGCCTGGACGAGTTCAACCCCATCTATATGATGGCGGACTCCGGCGCCCGCGGCTCCATGGCGCAGATCCGTCAGCTCGCCGGTATGCGCGGCCTGATCGCCAACACCTCCGGTAAGACCATCGAGATCCCGATCAAGGCGAATTACCGCGAAGGCCTGAGCGTTCTGGAGTACTTCATCTCCTCCAGAGGCGCGCGCAAGGGCTTGACGGACACCGCGCTTCGTACCGCCGACTCCGGTTACCTGACCCGCCGCCTCGTCGACGTTTCGCAGGATGTCATCATCCGCGAGCAGGACTGCGGCACCACCGACGGTATCTGGGCAACTGCGGTCTACGACAAGGGCCAGGAGGTCCAGAGCTACGGCGAGTCCATCCACGGCCGTTTCCCGGTGTTCGACATTGTCGATCCCGCGACGGGCGAGCTGCTCTTCCCGGCGGACAAGATGCTGCTCAAGGGCGACGAAAAGGTGCTGGAGGCCCACGGCATGACCAAGGTCCGTGTCCGCAGCGTGCTGGCCTGCAACGCCAAGAGCGGCGTGTGCGCAAAGTGCTACGGCATGAACATGGCCACCGGCCGCTTCGTCAACGCGGGCGAAGCCGTCGGCGTCATCGCGGCGCAGTCCATCGGCGAGCCCGGCACGCAGCTCACCATGCGTACGTTCCACACCGGCGGCGTCGCCGGCGACGATATCACGCAGGGCCTTCCGAGAGTTGAAGAGCTGTTCGAGGCCAGAAAGCCGAAGAAGATGGCGGTTCTCGCCGAGATCAGCGGCACCGTCTCCATGGAGGAGGCCAAGCGCAACGCGATCTGCTCGCTGACCATCACCAACGAAGCGGAAGGGGAGACGAGAGTCTATCAGATCCCGTATTCTGCCGGTATTTTCGTTACGGAGGGCCAGCATGTCGACCGCGGCCAGGAGCTGACCGCCGGCGCGCTCAGCCCGCATGACGTTCTGCGCATCCGCGGCGTGGACGACGACGAGTTCGGCCGCGCGGGCGTCCGCACCTACCTGATCCAGGAGGTTCTGAAGGTCTACCGTCAGCAGGGTGTCGATATCAACGACAAGCATATCGAGGTCATCGTGCGTCAGATGATGCGCAAGGTCAAGGTGGAGGACGCGGGCGATACGCCGCTGCTCTCCGGCGCGACCGTCGACGCCTTTGAATTCCGCGAGGTCAATCAGAAGCTGCAGGCCCGCATCGACGCCGGCGAGCTCAATGAGCTCGGCGAGCCGCTGCGCCCGGCCGTCTGCACGCCGATCCTCATGGGCATCACCAAGGCGTCCCTCGCCACGGACAGCTGGATGTCCGCCGCATCCTTCCAGGAGACCACCAAGGTGCTCACCGACGCCGCCATCAAGGGCAAGGTGGACCACCTCGTCGGCCTGAAGGAGAACGTCATCATCGGCAAGCTGATCCCGGCCGGCTCCGGCCTGGAGATGTACCGCAACGTCGAGACCGATATGGACGAGGAGATCGACGCGAGCAACGCCGATTACGTGGACCTCTCCGTGCTCGTCGGAAGGAGCAACGCTCTCTGATCCCGCAGCAAGCAACAGAGGAGACCGCTTTTGCGGCCTCCTCTGCGTGCTTTGTCAAGCAAAAATATGCAAAAAAATTCTTGACTAAATTTGTTTGTTATGCTAAAATCTTTGCTTGCGTGGGCGTATTGCGCCCAAAAGCGGGTCAAATCCGGAATCGGCACGAAAAATGCCCCGAAATGACTGTAATTTCAAGGAAAGGAGGAACACAATGCCTACTTTTAACCAGCTGGTCAGAAAGGGAAGAGAGCAGCTCAGCTTCAAGTCCAACTCTCCTGCCATGCAGAAGGGCCTGAACACCCTGAAGAATGTTGAGACGAATCTGCCTTCTCCTCAGAAGCGCGGCGTTTGCACCGCGGTGCGTACTTCGACCCCCAAGAAGCCGAACTCCGCTCTGCGTAAGATCGCCCGTGTGCGTCTCACCAATGGCTATGAGGTCACCGCTTACATTCCCGGCGTCGGTCACAACCTGCAGGAGCACTCTGTGGTCATGATCCGCGGCGGTCGTGTCAAGGACCTCCCCGGTGTGCGTTACCACATCATCCGCGGCACTCTGGATGCCCAGGGCGTTTCCGGACGTATGCAGGCGCGCAGCAAGTACGGCGCAAAGCGCCCGAAGGCCGGCAAGAAGTAATCGCAGAACCCAACAGCAATTTTGCCCTGTTGTTTATATATCGTATAGACCTCAGGGCGCAACGGACACCGAAAATGTGTTCGAGTACCTTTGAAATCATTTCATAATGAAGGAGGGAAGTATAGTGCCCAGAAGAGGTAACGTTCCCAAGAGAGAAATTCTGCCCGATCCTGTTTACAACAGTGTTCTGGTGACCAAGCTGATCAACAGCATTATGCTTGACGGCAAGAAGGGCGTTGCGCAGAAAGTCGTTTATGACGCCTTTGCCATCATCGAAGAGAAGACCGGAAAGAACGGACTGGACGCTTTCACCGAGGCCATGAACAACATCATGCCCGAGCTGGAAGTCAAGGCCCGCCGCGTCGGCGGCGCGACCTATCAGGTCCCTATCGAGGTCCGTCCCGCCCGCCGTCAGACGCTCGGCCTGCGCTGGATCACCGCTTACTCCCGTAAGCGCAGCGAGAAGACCATGAAGGAGCGTCTCGCCGCCGAGATCATGGACGCGTGCAACAACACCGGCGCCTCCGTCAAGAAGCGCGAGGATATGCACAAGATGGCCGAGTCCAACAAGGCCTTCGCCCACTTCCGCTGGTAATCCCGGCAGGGATCATTTAAAGGAATTTGTGTTATGCCCAGAGATTATTCGCTTGAAAAAACAAGAAATATCGGCATCATGGCGCACATCGACGCCGGCAAGACCACCACGACGGAGCGCATTTTGTTCTACACCGGCGTGAACTACAAGCTCGGTGAGACGCATGAGGGGACCGCGACCATGGACTGGATGGCGCAGGAGCAGGAGAGAGGCATTACCATCACCTCCGCTGCCACCACCTGTCACTGGAGAGATCACCGCATCAACATCATCGACACCCCGGGCCATGTGGATTTCACCGTTGAGGTGGAGCGTTCCCTGCGCGTGCTGGACGGCTGCGTGACGGTGCTTTGCGCCAAGGGCGGCGTCGAGCCTCAGTCCGAGACCGTATGGCGTCAGGCCGATCATTACAATGTTCCCCGCATGATCTACGTCAACAAGATGGACATCACGGGCGCGGATTTCTATCATGTGCTCGATATGGTGCACGACCGGCTGAAATGCAACGCCGTTCCGATCCAGCTGCCCATCGGCAAAGAGGCGGACTTCCGCGGGATCATTGACCTTGTGACCATGGACGCCCGCATCTACTACGATGAGCTGGGCAAGGACATGCGTACCGAGGAAATTCCGGCGGATATGCTGGAGCTTGCGCAGGAATACCGCGTCAAGATGCTGGAAGCGGTCGCAGATTTCGACGACGACATCGCCGAGCTCTATCTGGAGGGCGAGGATATCCCCGCCGAACAGATCCGCGCCGCCATCCGCAAGGCCACGGTTTCCGTCAAGATGATTCCCGTCACCTGCGGTACGTCTTACAAGAACAAAGGCGTGCAGAAGCTCCTTGACGCGATCGTCGACTATATGCCGTCTCCGCTGGACATCCCCCCGGTCGTCGGTACCAACCCGAAGACCGACGAGGAGGAGAGCCGCGCATCCGACGACAGCGCGCCGTTCAGCGCACTTGCGTTCAAGATCATGACCGATCCCTATGTCGGCCGCCTGAGCTTCTTCCGCGTCTACTCCGGTACGCTTGAGACCGGCAAGACCGTCCTGAACTCCACGAAGAACCAGCGCGAGCGTCTGAGCAGGATCCTGCTGATGCACGCCAATCATCGTGAGGATCTCACCATGGTCTACTCCGGCGACATCGCCGCCGCCGTCGGTCTGAAGAATACCACCACGGGCGACACGCTCTGCGACGAAAAGCACCCCATCGTGCTGGAGTCGATGGAGTTCCCGGAGCCCGTTATCCGCGTCGCCATCGAGCCCAAGACCAAGGCCGGCCAGGAAAAAATGGCCATCGCCCTGCAGAAGCTGGCGGAGGAGGATCCGACCTTCAAGACCTATACGGACGAGGAGACCGGACAGACCATCATCGCCGGCATGGGCGAGCTTCATCTGGAGATCATCGTGGACCGTCTGCTCCGCGAGTTCAAGGTGGAGGCCAACGTCGGCAAGCCGCAGGTTTCCTACAAGGAGACCATCACCAAGTCGGCCACCATCGACACCCGCTATGTCCGCCAGACCGGCGGCAAGGGCCAGTTCGCCCACGTCAAGCTGATGGTGGAGCCGAACGAGTCCGGCAAGGGTTACGAGTTCGTCGACAAGATCGTCGGCGGCGCGATCCCCAAGGAATTCATCCCTTGCGTGGATCAGGGCATTCAGGGCGCGATGCAGGCCGGTGTGCTGGCCGGGTATCAGGTCGTGGATGTCAAGGTCACGCTGCTCGACGGCAGCTTCCACGAGGTCGACTCGTCGGAGCTCGCCTTCAAGATCTGCGGATCCATGGCGTTCAAGGAGGCCTGTGAAAAGGCCGGCCCGACGCTGCTTGAGCCGATCATGAAGGTCGTCGTCACGGCGCCGGATGAATATATGGGCGACGTCATGGGCGATCTCAACGCCCGCCGCGGCATGATCTCCGGCACGGAGGTCCGCCCCGGCGCCGCCGAGATCACCGCAAACGTTCCGCTCAGCAGTATGTTCGGCTATGCAACGGACCTTCGCAGCAAGACGCAGGGCCGCGCGAACTACAGCATGGAGCCCAGCCACTATGTCGAGCTTCCGAAGAACCTGCAGGAGCAGATCATCGGCTCGCGCAGATAAGGCCGCGGCGCGAAAATTATTCTTGCAATCGGTATCGGAATACGATACTATAGAACACGCTGAAAAACTAATTTATGACTTAAGAACAATTAAGGAGGATGTTCCACTATGGCAAAGCAGATGTTTGACAGATCCCTTCCCCATGTTAACATCGGTACCATCGGCCACATCGACCATGGTAAGACCACTCTGACCGCCGCCATCACCAAGTACCTGGCGTTGCTCGGCAATGCGGAGTACACCGACTACAGCTCCATCGACAAGGCTCCCGAAGAGCGCGAGCGCGGCATCACCATCAACACCGCTCACGTTGAGTACAAGACCTCCAAGCGTCACTATGCGCACGTCGACTGCCCGGGCCACGCCGACTATATCAAGAACATGATCACCGGCGCCGCGCAGATGGACGGTGCGATCCTGGTCATCGCCGCTTCCGACGGCCCCATGGCCCAGACCCGCGAGCACCTGCTGCTGGCCCGTCAGGTCAACGTGCCCTCCGTCCTGGTCTTCCTGAACAAGTGCGA
>CAMJPK010000105.1 GCA_946407675.1 uncultured Clostridia bacterium | reverse complement strand
CTCCAGTAAAAAGGACTTGCCTTTGGGCAAGTCCTTTTTACTGGAGTAAAGGATTCCGATTCGAGGCGGGCTCCGCCCCCTCGAGCTCCCCTTTCCGTACTATGCGCCGCAGAATAGGAGTTTTAACCGATTGCCGCTGTCAAATAGAAAAGACTTGCCTTTGGGCAAGTCCTTTTTGCTGGAGCAAAGGATTCCGATTTTGCGAGACCGGTGCGAAAACTGAAAAGCGTGAACAAAGATGCCGCCCCGGCCACAAGCCGGGGCGGCGCTTTCATAGTTCAATGATGTAATGCCCGCAGGCGTTGATGACGGTGGTATCGCCGCGCTGCGTTACGCGGGGGACATGGGGCGCGTAGCGCAGATGGATGTGGCCGTGGACGAAATAGCGCGGGTGCCAGCGGTCGAGAAGCTCGGTAAAGCATGCAAAGCCCCGGTGCGCCAGATCGTCAAAATCGTTGACGGCGCGGGCGGGGGCGTGCGTCAGCAAAATGTCGAAGCCGCCGGCGCGCTTGAGCTTTTTCCCCAGCTTTCGGATGCGGCGGCGCATCTGCCGTTCAGAGTACAGGTTTTCCCCCTCGCGGTAGCGGTACGCCCCTCCGAGCCCCACGATCCGCAGGCCGCCGACCTCGACGAAGCGCCCGTCGATGCACTCGCAGCCCTCCGGCGGCTGCGTGGCAAAGCCGTCGTCATGGTTGCCGCGGACGTACAGCAGGGGGCAGTGGGCCATCGTCACGAGAAATTCCAGATACTCCCGCTTCAGATCGCCGCAGGAGAGGATCAGGTCGAACTGCGCCAGCTTGCCGGGGGTGTAATAGTCATAATACTGTTTTGCCGTCTCGTCGGACACCGCCAGGATGCGCATACGATCAGACCTTGCCTTCCTTCGTGGCCGGCGCGACGCCGACCATATCCACCGTGGCCTTGCCAAGCTCGCTGAGATCCTCATAGTGCGGGATCTCACCGACGACGTTCTCCATCAGATAGTCCATGTTGATGATTTGCTCCGGCGTGAGCAGCGCGTCGTTTTCCAAAACCCGACCGCTCTGGGTATACAGCGGGCCGAGGAAGGGGTTGCACGCGCCGGAACGGATGCTCTCCTGCAGCAGCGCCGCCAGCTTCCGCGTGGCGGGCGGGACCTTTTCGGAGCACTGCACGCCGACGACGCCGGCGGACATACCCCAGTAATAGTTGAGCGCCCTGCCGCTTTCGCGGTATTCCGCGTCGGCGGTGTGGCTGCGCACCCGGCGCAGGATCTCCTCATAATAACTTCCCCACTGCCACAGCGGTGTGGCAAGGTTGACGGCGGCGCCCTCCGTGATGAGGCTCAGTCCGGGGATGTGGCGCTCATCGCCGCGGCGCAGAAGGTCCTGCGAGGAAATGAGACGGATGCCGCGCTGCGTCAGGCGGGCGATGGCGGCGTCCGCGCCGCCGCCCCCGACGCTCGACCACTCCAGATAGACCTGCGCGCGGGGATTCACCATCTGCACGCCCAGCGCGAAGGCATTGATCCCGGCAATCTGGCCGAAGATCGGATAATCGCAGAGATAGCCGACGGCGTCGCTGCCGGCCAGCGCGCCGGCGATGGCGCCGATGACGAACTTTGCCTCGTACATGCGGGCGTAGTAGGTGCGGATATAGCGGTGGGACTGGTTCAGCGAGCAGTTGAACACTGTGACCTCGGGGTGCTCCACCGCGGCGCGCAGCGCGGCGGGGAGCAGACGCGGCGAGGTCGTGAACACCACGTCGCTGCCCGCGGCGATCGCGCGCTCGATGACGGCAAGCGGATCGTCCGCAAGGGCGTCGAAATATGCGCTTGTCTCAAGCTGACCGTCCAGCCGCTGCGCAACGAAGCTGCGGCCCCGCTCGTGGCTGCGCGTCCAGCTGGAGGTCTCCGGCCGCGCATCGTGGACAAAGGCGGCGCGCAGCGGGCGCTCCGTCGCGGTGAGCACCTTCGTGAGCAGGCTGGGCCGCTTTTCCTCCGGCGGCGTGAGCTTGACGTCGATGGGCGCCGTTTCCTCCTGCAGGGAGATGTCCTCCCACGCCTTGGATACGTTTTTTCGGATCTCCTGCGCGCTCTGTCCGCGCAGCAGGGCGTAACCGTAGATGTCGAGATAGGCGAGCAGCGCGTCGCCTACCGTGGCGTGCAGGCGCTTCCCGCCCGCGGACTCGTAGACCTGCCGGAAGGTGAAGTAGGCGGCGAGGAAGGCGCTGCGGTCCTCGGCGCTCCAGACCTCGTCCGGCGCCTTGCCCAAAAGCTGCTGCAGCTTCCGGTAACCGCCCGGCTTGCTGCACTCCACCTGCACCACGCCGCTCAGACGGCGGAAGGCGGTCAGCTCGTTCCAGAGCTCCACCTCCGGGCTGCCATCCTGCGCGGGCGTGATCGTGACGACGTGGGCGTGGATCGAGACGGCGTCGAAGTATTTCAGAACGCTGACGCGCTTGTTCCCCTCGGCAATGTAATAGCGGTTGAGGTATTCGTAGGCCTTGACCGGCTCGCGGATGCCCTCCTCCAGATGCGCCTGGCACAGGCGGCTCCACTTGACGGCAAACTCAGAGCTCTCCGGCGCCAGCGGCATGAAGCCCGGCGAAAAGAGCGTAGCGCGGCTGACGGAAACGGTGCCGCCGATCAGCTCCATCGGAATCTGCAGCAGCCCCGCGTCCGTCTCGCCGAGCGTCTCGCGTCCGGCCAGGATCTCGTCAAGCGCCGGGATGCTCGCCGGAAGGCCGGCGGCCGCGGCGGCGCGCATTTGCTTCAGGCCCAGCTTGAGGGCCTCAGAATAATAGGAATCAGGCATGATATGCTCCTTTAAGTTCTTCGGAAGTCCGCATTATAGCAGACTGCGCCGGAAAACGCAAGCGCTGTTTTTCCGGCGTTGCATGGAAAAAACTGTTGACTTCCGCCGCGCGCATGGTATAGTGCTCCTATATAATATAAGGAAAGGCAGGGGAGCGCGGCGCGCTTCCCGACGGAGAGACATGAGAAATCGCAGAGACGGCGAGCGCATCCGGGATCTGGACGGCTTTCATTCCATCGTGCCGTACGTCATGCCCAAGCGCACCGAGGCGGAGATCTCCAGCGAGGAGCGCTTCGACGTGACCGACCTGATGGAATACATCAAACGCCGCAACGACGCAGAGGGGACGCAGCTGAAGCTGTTCCACGCCTTTTGCACCGCCGCGGCCCGCACGATCTATCTGCGCCCGAAGATGAACATTTTCATCGCCGGCCGCCGCTTCTGGCAGCGACGGGACATCACGCTCTCCTTCGTCGCCAAGCAGCGCTTCGCTGACGAGGCGGTGGAGACGCTGCTGTTTCTCACCGTCAAGCCGGAGATGAATCTGGACGACATCTCAAAGATCATCCTCGGCGACGTGAAAAAGGCCCGCGAGGAGAAGGGCAACGACCTTGACAAGACCATGCAGTTCGTCGGCCGCCTGCCGCGCTGCATTCTGGAGATCCTCTTCGGGGTGCTGCGCTTCTTTGAATACCACGGCATCATGCCGGCGTCGCTGGCGAAGGGCGACCCGAACTACTCCACCGCGATCCTCTCCAACCTCGGCTCCATCGGCGCCGGCGCGCCGTACCACCATCTCAGCAACTACGGCACTTGTTCCATCATCGTCACGATCGGCACCTGCCACAAGGAGCGCTGCCGCATGCCCGACGGCACGGAGGCCGAGCGCGACATCCTCAACGCGACCTTCACGCTTGACGAGCGCATCGCGGACGGCTTCTACTTCGCAAAATCGCTGCGCATCACAAAGTTTTTGCTGGAGCACCCGGAATACCTGGCGCAGCCGATCTCCGCGCCCGTCCCTGTGGAGCTTTGAATCCGAATATGCAGCATCGACGGCGCGCCCTCGGGCGCGCCGTTTGTTCTTGCGGCGTCGGGAAAAACGTGCTAGACTGAAAGCAACACCACGCAAAGGAAGCAGACCGAAGCATGAAAGAATTTGCCCGCATTGTCAAGTTCACGCTATTTTCCATCAGCGCCGGGCTCATCGAAATGGGCGCATTCGCCCTGCTCAATGAGCTGCTGCGTCTCCCGTACTGGCTGAGCTACCTTGTTGCGCTCGTGCTCTCGGTGCTGTGGAACTTCACGCTCAACCGCAAGTTCACGTTCAAGTCCGCGACCAACATCCCGGTGGCGATGCTGAAGGTCGCGTGCTACTATGCGGTGTTCACGCCGCTGTCCACGCTGCTGGAGCATTATCTGGCGGAAGGGCTCGGCTGGAACGAATACCTTGTGACGGCGATCAACATGGTCCTGAATTTTGTGACGGAATTTCTTTACCAGCGCTTCTTTGTCTTCGGCAAGAGCATTGACACGAACACAAAGACAGCGGATCAAACTGACGATAGGAGATGACGGTATGCAGGAGGTATACAAAACGCTGTACTGCGACGTCGCGGTGATCGGCGGCGGCACGGGCGGCTGCGCCGCGGCGATCGAGGCGGCGAGAAAGGGCATGCACACGATCCTGTTCGAGCGGGGAACGAGCCTCGGCGGCCTTGCCACCAACGGCTATGTCCCGCAGATCGCGGGCGGCATCGAGGGCATCTGCCTCGAGTTCGCGCAGCGGCTGGACGCCATCGGCCAGCTGCGCAAAAAAGACCCGGACAAGGAGTGGTATCGCAACCCCTCGTTTGAGCCGGAATACGGCAAGCTCGTGCTGGAGGATATGCTGTTCGGCGCGGGCAGCCGCATCGTCTACGACTGCACCTGCATCAATGTGGAGACGGAGGGGGCGGACATCAGCTGCGTCTATTTCTACACCAAGGCGGGGCTGCTGCGCTGCAAGGCGAAGATCTACATCGACGCCACGGGCGACGGCGACGTCGCCGCGATGGCCGGCGTGCCCTTTGAGGTCGGCGGGCAGGATTTCGCGGGGCTGAACCAGTCCACGACGCAGGGCTCCCGCTGGGCCGGCGCGAATCTGCCGAAGTATCTTGCGGCAGCGGAGGCGTGGAAGCGCGAACAGCTCGCCAAGGGCGTCGAAAACCCGCTGCCGATGGTCTACGTCCTCGAGGAGGAGGCCATCGCCCGCGGCGAGATCGCCCGCCACGTCTGCAACCGCCACGGCGACTTTTTCCGCGTGCTGATCCCCAACACGCCGGAGGACAACGCAAGCTTCGTGACCTTCTCCTTCCACAGCTATTACTGCCACAACACCGACCCGGAGGACGTCACCCGCCAGATCCTTGAGCAGCACCAGCTGATGAAGCAGTTCCACGCCTTTTTGAAGAACCACGTGCCCGGCTTTGAGAATCTGCGTCTCGTCGGCATGGGCTCGCTCCCCGGCGTGCGCGACAGCCGCCGCATCTTCGGCGAGTATATGCTCAAGAGCAGCGACGTGTGCGGCGGCGTCAAGTTTGAAGACGGCATCGCCCGCTTCCCGGAGATGTTCGACGCGCACCATCCCACCAGCGATTACTGGGTGTTCCAGCGCCACATGCACATGCGCGAGCCGGTCGGCTCCGCGGTCATGGAGGATGAAGCACACGGCGTTTCCTGCATGGCGAACATGCACCCCTTCGGCATCCCGGAGGGCCGCCCCGCCCGCTCCAACCCGCGCGATTACTGCGAGATCCCGTACCGCTGCCTGCTGCCGCAGAACATTGACAACCTGCTGTGCGCCGGGCGCTGCTGCTCCAGCGAGTTTCACGCCAACGGCGCCATGCGCATCATCGCCCCGGCCATGGGCACCGGCCACGCCGCGGGCCTCGCCGCGTCCATCGCGGTGAACGAGAAGCTGCGCCCGCGCGACATCTCCGGCGCCGCGCTGCGGCAAAAGCTGATCGAGGAGGGCGTTCCGCTTGACAAGCCCTGCGACGGCTACTGGGCGGAGCTGCGGGAGATGGAGGGCGAGCTCGTCGTCACCCGCGGCGACATGGTAGCGATCCGCCCGAAAGAGACGACCGACATGAAAGACCGTATGCACATCGTGTAAGGGAGGCGTCAGATATGCGATTGGAAAGACCGGCCTTCGGGACCGGAAAGACCAGACCGGCGCTCTCCGCCTTCGGCAATCTGAAGGCGGAGCTCCCGGCCTTCGAGTTCCCGATCTCCATCAAGGAGAACTTTTACCGCGCGGCGCGGCGCGACCGGCCGTGCTGGGTGCCGTTCCCGGCGGCGGACATGCAGGACCTGCACATGTGCCATCTGGCCAACCACTGCCCGGCGGGGCTGCAGCTCGGCCCGGACCTTGGCGCCACGGCGGCGCGCTATACCTATAAGGATGCCTTCGGCAACTCCTGGACCTGGGACCGCAATGCCGGCGGCGCCTGCATGACGCCGGGCACCCGCGTGTTCGACGACATCCTCAAATGGGAGGAGCAGGTGCACTTCCCGGACTACCACGAGTTCGACCTCGCGGAGACCGCCGCGGACTTCCTGCGCAACCGCTACGACCCGGAGCGCGTGCTGCACATCGACATCTATCACGGCCCCTTCCAGGCGCTCAGCGATCTGCTCGGCGGCTTTGCCGAGGCGCTGGAGGCCATGTTCGTGGAGCCGGAGGCCAGCCGCGCCTTCTTTGACCGCTTCGCCGACTGGATGATCTGGTGGATCGACACGCTCAGCGCGCTCTACCCCGTGGACATGTTCACCGTCCACGACGACTGGGGCACGGAAAAGGACGCCTTTTTCTCCCCGGCGATGATGGAGTCGCTGCTGTTCGAGCCCACCAAGCGCATCATCGACCACGTGCACGGCCTCGGCAAGCTCTACGAATTCCACAACTGCGGCCGCGTGGAGAAGTTCATGGACGCCTTCTGCGCGCTCGGCCCGGATTTCATGCAGCTGCAGCGCCGCGTGAACGACACGCCGAAGTACAAGCAGCTTTACGGCGACCGCCTCGGCTTCAACACCGGGATCGAGGGCTTGGAGCCGGGCAAACCGTACGGCAAGGACGAGCTGGCCGCGCTGATCGACCGCAGCGTGGAGATCTTCGCCCCCGGCGGCGGCTTTCTGCCCGCAATCCGCACCGGCTCGCCGGAGATGCTGTGGGACGCCTACGCGGAGCTCTACTGCGCCAGCCGCGAGCTGTATACCGGAAATTGACCGAAAGAGGAGGCGCGCCCCGCTGCATTTTAGACGACAGCGGGGCGCGCTTCTCCTCAAATTATCATGAAATTGATAATTGCATTTTTGGATAATCTGGGGTATACTGAGGCATCGGACAAAGGAAAGGCGGTACGGAGCTATGACAGCGAAAAAGGAACTGATCTCGCAGGACGCGCGCCGGCGCGCGCTCTACCGGGAAACAAGCTATCGCTATACCGCGGAGACGGAGAAGCGCCACGAGCTGCTGTTTTCCCCCTATGATGTGAGCTTTCCGGTGTTCCGGGTGCTTTCCTATCTGCTGCTGAATCCCGGCAGCGCCACCCCGTCGCAGATCGCGGATGACCTGATGATTCTCCGCCAGAGCATGACGAACATCCTCGACGGGCTGGAGAAGCGCGCGCTCATCTGCCGGGAGATCGACCCGGAGGATCGGCGCCGCATCCGCGTCAAGCTGCTGCCGGCGGGAGAGAAGCTGGGCGCGGAGCTCCTGTCCGTGGAGGACGCGTTCTTGGTAAGAATGGGCAAATACATCACCGACGAGGAGCGGCAGACCTTCCACTTGCTGGAAAAGAAAATGTACGACGCGAAGGTGTCCGCGCTGAACG
>CAMJPK010000104.1 GCA_946407675.1 uncultured Clostridia bacterium | reverse complement strand
CGCCGCCGGTGGAATGCTTGTCCGCCTTGACGCCGGAGACGCCGGAGAGGTCGATGGTGTCGCCGGAGTTCATCATCGCCAGGGTCATGGCGACGGTCTCCGCGTGATCCAGGCCTCGGAAAAACATGGCCATCAGCATGGCCGACATCTGATAGTCCGGGATCTCGCCGCGGGTGTAGCCGTCGATCATCCATTCGATCTCCGCGCCGGTCAGCACGCCGCCGTCGCGTTTCTTGGCGATCAGTTCCGTCATCAGCATGGCGTTAACCCTCCTGCTCCGCGAGCTTTCTGCCCATCAGCGTGCCCATGACGGAGGCCATCATCAGCCCCCGCGTCCAGCCGGAACTGTCGCCGAGGCAGTGGAGCCCCGCCACGCTGGTGTTGAAATCGGTGTCCATCTTCACGCGGTTGGAGTAAAACTTCAACTCCGGGGAGTACAGCAGCGTCTCGTAGCTGGCAAAGCCCGGGACGACCTGATCCACCGCCTGAATGAAGTTGATGATGTTCAGCATGCTGCGGTACGGCATGGCGGCGGTGATGTCGCCCGCCACGGCGTCCGGCAGCGTGGGCTTGACATTCGACTGCGCCAGCTCCTTCTGCCAGGTGCGCTTGCCGTCGAGGATGTCGCCGTAGCGCTGGACGAGGATGTGGCCCGCGCCGAGCATGTTCGTGAGCTCGCCCACCTTCTGCGCGTAGGCGATGGGCTGGTTGAAGGGCACGGAGAAGTTGTGGGAGCAGAGGATGGCGAGGTTCGTGTTGTCGCTCTTGAGCTCCTTGTAGCTGTGGCCGTTGACGACCGCGAGGTCGTTGTCGTAGTTCTCCTGCGCGACGAAGCCGCCGGGGTTCTGGCAGAAGGTGCGCACCTTGTTCTTGAACGGCGCGGGATAGCCGATCAGCTTGCTCTCATAGAGCACCTCGTTGACCGTCTCCATGATCTCATTGCGCACCTCGACGCGCACGCCGATATCGACCGTGCCGGGCTGGTGGGCAATGCCGTGCTCCACGCAGATGCGGTCCAGCCAGTCCGCGCCGCGGCGCCCCGTGGCGACGACCGTGTGCGCGGCCTCGACCTCGAGCGTCTCCTTGCCGTTCGTGAGGAAAGCGCCGGTGCAGCGCTCGTCCCTGATGGCAACGTCCGTACATTCCCAGCCGAACAGGATCTCCACGCCGTGGCTGAGGAGATACTGCTCAATGCCGTAGTAGATGTCCTGCGCCTTCTCGGTGCCCATGTGGCGGATCGGGCAGTCCACAAGCTTCAGCCCCGCGCGGATGGCGCTGCGGCGGATCTCCTTGGTCTTTTCCGGATCGCTGACGCCCTCCACGTGCGTGTCCGCGCCGAACTCCAGATAGATGCCGTCCACGTAGCCGATGGTCTCCTGCGCCAGTTGCTCGCCGATGAGCGTCGGCAGATCGCCGCCGACCTCGCAGCTCAAAGACAGCTTGCCGTCGGAAAAGGCGCCCGCGCCGGAAAAGCCCGTCGTGATGTGGCAGTTCGGGCGGCAGTTCATACATTTGCCGGTCCGGCTCTTGGGGCAGCGGCGGTTTTCAACGGCCTGTCCCTTCTCCGCCAGCACGATCTTGCGCGTGCTGCCGCGGCGGATCAGCTCCATCGCGGTAAAGATGCCGGCCGGGCCGGCGCCGATGATCAGGATATCAGTCTTCATGTGTCGTTCCTTTGCTTTCAGTGAAAAGCGGCTGCCCGATGTAAGGCAGCCGCGCTTTGTGTTGTCCTTACGCCTTATTATATGTATTTCTGCGCCCTTTGTCAAGTTTGCTTGCATCCCGGCGCGGCGCGGCGTATACTGGTGCTGCCGTCGAAAGGAAGGTGAAGGCCGATGAAGGTCAACTGGCAGCATTTCCCGCGCCGCGTGCTGCAGTATTTTGCGGGGCTCGTCGTCATGGCGATGGGCGTCGTGCTGATGAAGCGCGTCGATCTCGGCATCTCGCCGATCACCGCCGTGCCCGCCGCGGTCAGCGCCATCACGCCCTTTTCCCTCGGCAATATGACGATCTTCCTGCACGCGCTGTGCGTCGTCGGGCAGATCCTCATCGTCCGGCGCGTCACGCTCAAGAGCATCCTCACGATGCTGGTCGGCGTGCCGTTCGGCTACATCATCGACGGGCTCATGCTGCTGTTCGATCCCGGTGCGATGGGCTGGCCGCTTCGCATCGCATTGCTGATCGTCGGCCTTGCGCTCAGCGGCCTCGGCGTCCGCATCGTCGTTTCGTCCGACCTCATGCTCCCCGCCCCGGATGAGCTGAGCCATACGATCAGCCAGGTCTACGACAAAAAGCTTGCCAACGTGAAGATCATCTCCGACGCGATCTATGTCGCGATCGCCGTGGCGGTGGACCTCATTTTCAGCCGCCGGATCTTCACCGTCGGCGTCGGCACGGTGCTGAGCGTGCTGCTCGTCGGGCGCTTCGTCGGCTGGTTCGGCAAGCTTCTCCCGCGCCTTACGATGCCGCCGTTCTGGGAGGCGGCGAAGCGGGATTAGCGCAGAAGCTTCCCGTCCTTCGTGCGGTAGACGATGTAGTCCCGCCCCTCGATCGTTCTTTGCCAGCCGCCGGGTCCCTCCGGGACCCGCGCGTCCCCGACCGGCAGGGCGATCAGATTGTGCTCTCCGTCAAAGCAGACCAGCGCGCCGTCCGGCGAGGCGTACCAGTAGACGTCCTCCAATGCCGGCGGCGCTTCTTCTTTGTTCGGCGCGGGCGGCGGTTCCGGCGTCTCCGGCGGTTCCGGTACGGGTTCTTCCGGCGGCGCGGGTTTCTCCGGCGGCGCGGGTTCCTCCGGCGGCGCGGATTCCTCCGGCGGTTCCGGGGCCGCGCAGGGCTGCCCGGCATATCCCGCGTATTCGATCTGCGCCGGGAACGCGCGCATGGCGCTGCGGCTGAAGCGGCGGTGCAGCGTCAGCGCGCCGTCCTCGGGCGCGAGCACGCCGAGATAGCCCTCCGCCCCGCCGCCGTATACCGAAACGCGCTTGACGCCCTCCGCCGCGGCGCATTGCACGTCAAAGACCGTCCAGCCCCCCTCGCGGCGGACCGTGACCGTTCCGGCCTGCGCGCCGTCCAGAATCAAAGGATAGGTTTCCATTCTCAATCCCTCCAATAAAAACACGGCTCATACGGAAAATGTATGAGCCGTGTTTTGCTTTCATGCAGGGATTCAGTCCACGCTGTATGTTCCGGAGACAAGCACGGTCGCCGCGCCCGCGGCGGTCACGCCGCCGTCGTCCGTCGCCATATAGAGGTGATTGGCGCTCAAGGCAGCGCCGTCGGCGACGGCCTCGCCCGCCGTGGTGTCGGAGAGGGCGCCCGCGGCGGTCACGCTGCCGCTCACCGGGAGGAGCTGGCAGCCCGCGGCGCAGCGCAGCGTCTGTCCGCCCTGCAATTCCACCTTCGCGAATTCCCCCGGCGTCGTGCGCAGCACGCCCGCGGCGGCCTCGTCCAGCTTTGCCTCCAGCTCTCCGGCCAGCTGCGGCTTCACGACCTCGTCTAGATAGCTCTTTGTGATGAGCGGATCGTCCTTCGAGCCGTAAGTCGTCGCGGCATAGGCGGCCACGCCCGCAAGCAGCAGCACGGCCAGCACCGCGATGATCCATTTCATGGTCTTTTCTTTCATGGTATGTACCTCTTTCGTTCTTCCTGCGGGCTCACAGGCCCAAGCTGACGTTGATCGCGTTGTCCACCTGCTTCATGGTCGCGTCGTCCAGACGGCCCATGCGCTCGCGCAGGCGGGATTTGTCGATGGTGCGGATCTGCTCAAGCAAAATGATGCTGTCGCGGTTCAGACCGCAGCCGCGGGCCGTCAGCTCGATGTGGGTGGGGAGCTTGGCCTTCCCCATCTGGCTCGTGATCGCGGCGGCAATCACCGTCGGGGAATGGCGGTTGCCCGTGTCGTTTTGCACGATGAGCACCGGGCGCATCCCGCCCTGCTCGCTGCCCACCACGGGGCTTAAGTCCGCATAGTAGATCTCTCCGCGTTTGACCGGATTCATGGTATCACGCCTTTGTTGAAGATTTCCGCCCATGCGATATGTAGGGCGTACTCTCATTCTCCCCCGGCAGCGGACAGTTTATTCAACTTTCATCAAAGATAAATGCGCGGCACGCGCGGCGAGACAGCGCACAAAAGCTCATAGGGGATCGTGCCCGCCTGCTGCGCTAGCGTGTCCAGACTTGCATGTTCGCCGAAGATCTCCACCTCGTCGCCGACGCCGACGCCCAGCAGTTCGGTGAGGTCGATCATGCACATATCCATGCAGATGCGCCCGCGCTGCGGCGCAAAGCCGTCCTTCGTCCAGAACTGCGCCTTGTTCGAAAGCACGCGGTGGAGCCCGTCGGCATAGCCGATCGGGATGACGCCCATGCGCGTTTCCCGCTGCGTCGTGTAGGTCCCGCCGTAGCTGATGCGCGTGCCCGCCGGGTAGTGCTTCACCGCGGAGATGCGGCTTTTCAGCGTCATGCCCGGGCGCAGACCGAGCTTGCCCGTCGTGTCGCCGTAGCCGTAGAGCAGCAGGCCGGGGCGCACCATGTCAAGCGCGTGGTCGGCATAAAACAGCGTGCCGCCGGTCGCGGCGCAGTGGCGCAGCGCAAAGCGGATGCCGCGCCGGGCAAGCGCGTCGATCACGGCGTTGAAGCGCGCGATCTGCCGCTGCGTATAGGCGACGGAATCGGCGTCCGGCTCGTCCGACACGGCGAAGTGGGTGAAGATGCCCTCGGCTTGCAGCCCCGGCAGCGCACAGATCTGCGCGATGGCGTCCACGCTTTCGCCGAGGTTTGCCTCGTCGCAGAGGAAGCCGAGGCGGCTCATGCCGGTATCAACCTTGATATGCACGCGCAGCGTGCCCCCGGCGGCCGTCGCCGCGGCGGAAAACGCGGCGGCGTAGTCGCTGTCCGCAACGGTCTGCGTGATGGCATAGCGCAGCAGCAGCGGCACATCCGCCGGCGGCGTGTTGCCGAGGATCAGAATGGGCAGGCGCAGCCCGGCCTCGCGCAGCTCGACGGCCTCGGCAATGCAGGCCACCGCGAGGTAGTCCGCGCCGTTTTCCTCCAGCGCCCTTGCGACGGGCACGGCGCCGTGGCCGTAGGCGTCCGCCTTGACGACGCCGAGATATTTCGTCCCGGTGGGCAGGGACGCGCGGATGGCGCGCATGTTGGATACGATCGTTTCCGGACGGACCTCCGCCCATGTTCTCTCTGTCTGTGGATTCAATGATGTCAACCTCTCATCTGTAGGTAAAGTCCGTGATCTCGCAGCGCAGAAGCGTCCTGCCGCCGCTGCTGCCGGAAAATTCCGCGTGGACGGGCAGGGACGTCTTTGCGTCAAACCAGACGCATAGCGTCGTGTCGTCCGTGACGTAGTATTCGCGGACGAACAGCGTCCGCTCCTCCTCCCACTCGGTCCACGCGCGCAGGGTGCTGCCGGTGCGAAGCGCGGTAAGCAGCAGCGGCAGCGCCGTCACGGGCGCGGCGTCCGGCGCCCAGCCGCCGAGGCCGAGCGCGACGTCCTCATATTCGATGCGCGTGCCGTCCGCGCCGACCGTGGCGCGGATGCCGGCGATGGTCTCCGGCGCAAGCACCTCGACCGTGACGCGCTCCGGCGCAGCCGTGCACGCCAGCGTGCAGGAAAATTCTTCGTCCCGCAGCAGCGCCGTGACCTCGGCGGTCAAGGTGACCTCCTGCGCCGCGGCAAGGGTCTTGCGCATATCTTCGAGCTTCCGCTCCGGCTTGCTTCCGCCGCAGCCGGTCAGCAGAAGTGTTATCATCAGTGCAGGCAGAAGCCACCTGCGCATGTTCGTTTCTCCTTGATGCTGATTTCAGGTTTCGATGATCCGCTTTGTCGCCTCCGGCAGCGTCTCGATGAGGTCCGTCGCCGTCATGGCATACTCTCCGAGACGTTCAGCGCACAGGTCGCCGGCGAGCGAATGGAGATAAACGCCCGTCGTCACGGCCTTTTCCGCGTCCAGTTGCCCCAGCAGCGCCGCGATCACGCCGGTCAGCACGTCGCCGCTGCCGCCCTTCGCCATGCCGGGGTTGCCGTGTGTCGTTATGGTAACCTTTCCGTCTGGGAAGGCGACGACGCTGCGGTGGCCCTTGAGGACGAGCACACAGTTCCACGCCCGCGCAAAGCGCAGCGCGTCCGCAGCGGCGTCGCCGGTGCTTGCCCCGCCGAGGCGGGCAAACTCGCCCGCGTGGGGCGTCAGGACCGCGCAGCCGGGATAGGCACGCAGCAGCGGCAGCATCGGGCGCAGAACGTTGAGCGCGTCGGCGTCCAGCACCAGCGGCTTTGCCTGCGCGCTTTCCAGCACGGCGCGCACGACCGCCGCCGTGCCAGCGCCCTTCCCCATGCCGGGACCGAGCGCGCAGACGTCGCAGCCACGAAGACGCTCCAGCACGGTCTGTGCCGCGTCCGCGGCGACGCCGCCGCCGGGCTCCGCCGGAAGCGGGAACGGCATGGCCTCGTCATTCTTGACCGCCGTTATCTCATATATAGGCGCGGGGACGCCGAGATATACCAGTCCGGCCCCGGCGCGCACGGCGGCGCGGGCGCACAGCGTCGGCGCCCCGGTGTAGCCCACCGCGCCGCCGATGATGAGCAGCTTGCCGTAATCGCCCTTGTGCGTGTCCTCCCGGCGCCGCGGCAGCAGCACCGCGCCGTCCTTGAGCGAGATCGCGTCCATCGTTTTCGCCCCGTTTTCAGCAGTTTCACAAGAAATATTATACCGATTTCGGAAAAATAGTCAATTTGATTCTTGATATTTCCATCGTTTACGGATATAATACCGTCCATATTGGATTTGGCTTTGAACGGGAAAATAGCGAAGCACCGCCGCGAAAGAGAGGGGCAGCCGCCGGCTGAAAGCGCCCCGCGTCCGGTCTCGCTTGGTTCGCCCGGGAGCTCCGGTCAGTCACCGGCGGAGACGCGCCCGTTACAGCGCGATAAGCGTGCCCGCGCGTATGCGGGCAAATGCGGGTGGTACCGCGGAAGCGTGATGCTTTCGTCCCTCGGTTGGACGGAAGCGTTTTTTTATGCCTTGCAGGAAATGAATTAACAGAAATAGATGGAGGAAAACAGATGAAGGAATTACTCAAGGAGCTGCGGGAGCGCTCGCTGCGCGCCATCGCCGGCACCGAGACCGCCGAGGAGCTGGAAGCGCTGCGCGTACAGTACCTCGGCAAGAAGGGCGAGCTGACCGCCATTTTGAAGCAGATGGGCAAGCTCACCGCCGAGGAGCGCCCCGTCATGGGCCAGTTGGCCAACGAGGTGCGCGCCGCGCTGGAGGAGACGCTGGATGCGCGCAAGAAGGCGCTGGCCGAGAAGGCGCTGGAGCTGCGGCTGGCCGCGGAGACGCTGGACGTCACCGTGCCCGGCGACGCGCACAAGATGGGCCGCCGCCACCCGATGTATCAGGTGCTTGACGAGATCAAGGGCATCTTCATCGGCATGGGCTTCGACATCCTCGAGGACCGCGAGGTGGAGCTGGCCGACTACAACTTCACGAAGCTGAACGTCGAGGAGGGGCACCCCGCCCGCGAGTGGACGGATACCTTCTATTTCACGGAGGACAGCTCCATTTTGCTGCGCACGCAGACGAGCCCGATGCAGATCCACGCGATGGAGAGCCGTTCGCTCCCGATCCGCATCATCGCGCCCGGCCGCGTTTACCGCAAGGACGAGGCGGACGCC
>CAMJPK010000103.1 GCA_946407675.1 uncultured Clostridia bacterium | reverse complement strand
GAAGTGACAACCTTGTCGACGGCGACGCCGGCGGCAATGTTGGGATCCTGGAACTGGCCGGAGGCCATCAGCTCGCCGACCTTGGCGCCCATCTTCGCCTCAAAGTCGCCGAAGAACAGGCTGGCGAAGATGCCCAGGCAGATACCGGTGACGATCGGGAAGGCCATCGTGACGATGCCCATGACGGTGCCCTTTCTGCGGGGGAACCAGTTACCGATGAGCAGCGTGACGAAGAAGCAGCCCCACAGCTGCATGGTGATCAGGGTCAGGACGAAGAAGAGACCCCACAGGCCCGCATTCTTGGGCGTCGTCAGGCACATGGCCGCGCAGACGATCAGCGCGACAACGCCGATGAGCAGGCCGGTGCGCTTGACGGACTTGATCTTACCGATGCGCGGAGCGACGACGAAGTAGGTGATCAGGTATCCGAAGATACCGCCGACCATGTTCAGCGCCGTCAGGCGGGTCGTGCCGCCGTAGAAGCTGTTGAGGATGTTCTGCGGGAAGTTGGTGAACGCGGTGTAGGCCGCATAGGCGAGGATCTGATAGATCATCAGCATCCAGCCGCGGGCACCGAAGCCGAGACGTTGGTTTTGATTCATCTCACATTTCTCCTTATTTTGGATTGATAAACTGTGTGGAACGACATTTGCAGGCCGCATCACGCAGCCGGAACACGGGACGGCTCGATGATGATAGGCACACACCTCCTCGGATAATCAGCAAGTGTGATAATATCTACCTTGTTATTATTACCCGATGTTCACAATTTGTCAATATTTTTCGTGCTCTCCCCCACTTTTTCCGTCATGTTGACGGATTTTCGCGCCGTGTCCTGTGCAAAACAGGCAAAACAATCGTTTCTCCCCCGTAACAAAAGAGAGACAGCAAAAGCCGAAGCATCTCCGGAGATGCTTCGGCTTTTGTATCGTTGGCGTTCAGACCTGCTGCTCGGTGCGGGTGATGAAGTCGTCCTGCGTGGCCTTGTCAAGCGTGACGAAGTAGGTGGAGAAGCCGGCGATGCGGACGATCAGCGTCTGATAGTCCTGCGGCTTTTCCTGCGCGGCCTTCAGTTCTTCTGTACCGACGACGTTGAACTGCACCTGCATGCCGCCCAGCTTGAAATAGGTGCTGATGAGGCTCTGCAGCTTCTCGGCGCCGACGTCGCCATCCACGGACTTCGGGGAGAAGCGGATGTTGAGCTGGTCGCCGTTGGAAAGCGCGCGGTGCGGCAGCTTCGAGGCGCTGATGAGGTAGGCGATGGGGCCGTTTTTGTCAAAGCCCTGCCGCGGGGAGATGGCGTCGGCCAGCGGCTCGCCGGCGGCGCGCCCATCCGGGGTGGCCGGGGTATTTTTCCCGTGGCGGATGTGCATCGTCATCGTAAAGGTGCCGCCGGAGAAGTTTCCGCGGGCGTTGGTGGCCTGCGTCATGTGCTCGGCAAAGACGTTCAGCGCCCAGGCGGAGAGGTCGTCGACCTCGGGAATGTTGTTGCCGTAGTGCGGGACCTCCCGGACGATCTTCTCGCGGATCCACTCATAGCCGACCCAGTTGCTTTGCAGCGCGTCAAACATATCGCGCGTGGAGACGCTCTTGTCGTCGAAGCAGAGCTTCTTGATCGCCATGAGGCTGTCTCCGACGTTGGCGGTGCCGGTGGCGGTCATGCCCATGCGGTTGTACTTTGCGCCGCCGTGGTTCACGTCGCGCCCGCTTTCGATGCAGCCCTCCATCATGCTCGATGCGACGACGCAGGGGAAGAAGGTGCCGTAGGCCAGCTCAAAGAGGTTGGCGTAGCTGATGTTCCAGTCGAGGCAGTGGAGCATCTGCTTGACGAAGTTTTCCTTGAACTGCTCGAAGGAGGTGCACTCGTAGAGCTTCTCGCAGGGGACGGCGGCCCGGCCGGTGCGCGGGTTGACGCCGCCGTTGACGGTCAGGACGATCATCTGCGCCATGTTCCACATGCACTCCGCGCCGACGCAGCCGGCGGCGGTCCACTCGTTGCCGCAGCCGCCGGGCTCCACGCAGCCGACGATGCCGTAGTCGCAGGCCTCCTCCTCGGTGAAGCCGAGGTCGCGCATGATGGGGATGATGGCCTCATCGTTCTGGAGCTGGGGGATGCCGCCGCAGCGCTTGCTGCTCTCGATGCCGAGGCGCCAGACCTCCTTGGGCGTGCCGGGGTGGGTGCGCAGCGCAACGGTGGGATCGGGGAAGCGCATGCGGCCGTAGGTCTGCAGGAAGCAGATCGTCGCCGGGGTGGTGCAGTCGCTGCCGTCCGCTCTGCGGCCGCCCAGCGTGATGTTGATGCCCGCGGTGGCCGTCAGGCCGTTGTAGAGGATGCCGTAGAGGTTCATCCCCTTCTCCTGGTATTCGATGATCCGCTCATTCGGATAGGGGATGCCGGGGTGCTCGATCATATCGCAGATCTTGAGGATGAAGGCGTCGGTGTACTCCTGCGCCTGCTCCATCGTGATCCGGCCGGCGTCCAGCTCCTTTTGCAGCGTCGCGCCGGTGTAGTCGTCGATGCGGCCGATGGACTGGCCGTGCTGCTGCCCGTCGGTGGAGAGCATGAGCTGATAGAGGATCGCGGCCTGCAGGCCCTCCCAGTAGGTGCGGGCCGGGTTCTCCATGATCCAGTCGAGCGATTCCGCCATGCGCTCCAGCTCCGCCTTCCGCACAATGTCGGCGGTTTCGGCGGCCTTGGCGCGGCAGGCCTTCGCGTAATTGCGCGAGAGCGTCACCGCCGCGTCGCAGATGCGCAGCATCGCCTGATAGAAGACGTACTGCGACGCCTGATCGCCGTAGATGTGGCCCAGCATGCCGTCCAGCTTTTCCTGGATCTGGCGGCGCACCGCGCCGTAGCCGACGTTGATGACCTTGCGGAAGTTCGCGATGTAGTGCCCCTGCGGGCGGCCGGACACCATGCGGGGGATGCCGTTGACGCCGGTCTCGCAGAAGCTGCCGTTGCCGGTGTGCTCCCAGAATTCCTCGGTGAGGATGCCCTCGGTCATCTTGGCGATGGAGCGGTTGTCCCAGTACTCGTAAGCCGCGCGGAACACCTCGCGGTCTTCATCGCTCATGTAGACGCTGCCGGGGCTCTGGTAGGCCTTGCGGAACACCTCGTCGGAGCAGTTGATGATCGGCTCGATCCAGCGCGAGGACCAGTCCACATAGGGGCTGAGCTGGCGCTCGCCGGGGCCGAGGGTGCCCACAAGGATGTCGTCGTCAAAGACGTTGTATTCCCGCTCCTGCGCCCAGGTCAGAAGCGCGCCGGCGCGCTTGAGCAGCGGGTACTCGTTCTCGTGGGCCTTGTAGTAGTCGGTGTAGATCCGCGTGCGCTCGGCGTTGATCGACATGCCGACGCCGCTGGTGAAGATGCTGCGCTTTTCGCGGATGCGCTGTATGCGCGCGCTGATCGGTGCAAATTCGAATGCCATATGCGACCTCCTCGCTTCGATAAGCGCTCTGCGCTTAGATGGAATGTTCTGCGCGGGAGATGATATCCTCCTGCATCGCCGGGGTCATATCCACAAAGTAGGCGCTGAAGCCCGCGATGCGGACGACGAGGTTGTGGTAGTTCTCCGGGTTCTTCTGCGCCTTGCGCAGAATGTCGGAGTTGACGACGTTGTACTGGACCTCCATGCCGCCGTTGGAGAAGTAGGCCTTCGTGGCGTCCTCAAGCTTCTGCACGTCGCCGTCGCTCTTCATGCTCGTCGGGTGGATCTTGAGGTTCAGCGCCATGCCGTCCATAAAGTGGCTGTGGTCGAAGCTCGTGGAGCTCATAAACACGCTCAGCGGGCCGCAGACGTCGCGCCCCTGGCAGGGGCTGGAGGCGTCCGCGATCGGCTCGCCCGTCTTGCGTCCGTCGGGCGTCGCCCAGGTGATCTCGCCCTGCACCACGTGGTCGGACGCGCCGAAGGTGCCGCACTTGTAGGTCTTGCAGCGCGCGGTGTGGAACGGGCGGGAGATGTTGTAGTACAGGTCGATGACGTACTTCATCTCCTCGTCGGCATAGGGATCGTTGTTGCCGTAGTGCGGGACCTTCTTGAGGATGGTCTGGCGCAGCTCCTCGTGCCCCTCCCAGTTGTGGAGGATGGCGTCGAGGTATTCCTCCTTCGTCGCCAGCTTCTTGTCAAAGAGGATGTACTTCAGCGCGGTCAGGCTGTCCGCCGTCGTGGCGAGGCCCGTGGCCGTGCCGCCGTAGCTGTTGTACTTCGCGCCGCCCTCGCTGACGTCCTTGCCCTTTTCGAGGCAGCCCTCCGTGGAGATGGAGAGGTTCGGGAACGGGAACAGGCGCGGATACTCGTGCTCGGTGTAGTTGTTGAGCGTGGCGGACCAGGTCATCATCCAGGTGCAGATCTTCTCAAACGCGGCCTTGATCTCCTCCATGGAGTTCATGTCGGTGAGGTAGCCGCTGCGCAGATGCTCGGGCACCTGCGCGCCGTTGATCGGGTTGATGCCGTTGTTGAGCGCCATATCCAGCGCGATGGCCCAGTAGATGCCGCTGTGGCCCATGGAAGAGCCGTTGGGCGCCGGATAATCGTTGCCGGAGCCGGTGATCTCCTGGCAGCCGATGAAGGCGAAGTTGCGGGCGTCCTCCAGCGTGAAGCCCAGCTCGCGCTGCAGCGCGGGGATGATGACCTCGTCGTTCTGCAGCAGCGGCAGGCCGCCGACGCGCTTGCTCGTCTCCATCGCGCAGTCCCAGATCTCCTTGCAGGTATTCTTTCCGGTGCGCAGGGAGATGGTCGGCTCGTGCAGCTGCAGGCGGCTCATGGCCTCCAGCACCATGAAGCTGACCGGATTCGTGGCGTCCTCGCCGGTCTCCGGGATGCAGCCGCCGATGGTCGTGTGCTGGCCGAGGTGGCCGATGCCGGCGGTCTGGATCATCTTGCCGAAGCCGCCGCCGTAGAAGGTGTTGATCTTGAGGAAGAAGGCGTCCACCAGCTCCTGCGCGTGCTCCAGCGTGATCGTGCCGGCCTCGAGCTCTTTCTTCAGGTACGGCCAGCTGTACTGGTCGAAGCGGCCCAGCGAGGTGACGCACGGGTCGTTGTCCACCTTGAGGAACACGTTGTAGAGCATGACCTGCTGCAGCGCCTCCCAGAAGGTGCGCGCGGGCTCGGTGGCGATCCAGTCAAGGCCCTTCGCCATGCCCTCAAGCTCGGCTTTGCGCTCGGGCGTCGGGGCGGTCTTGGCCTTTTCACGGCACAGATCGGCGTAGCGGCGCGTCAGGGTGATGGCGCCGTCGCAGGCCACGACCGCGGCGGAGTAGAACATGTACTTGCCCATGTCGTCGCCCATGATGTTGCCCTTGTGCGCGTCCAGCCAGTCCTGCGCGCGCTTCCGGATGGCGCCGTAGCCCTGCCGCAGAATGTTCTGGAAGCCGGGGGTCAGGTGTCCCGGGGGCAGCTGGAGCGGCCAGCCGCCCTTTTTGCCGTAGTCCGACGCCTGCAGCGCGAAGAACTCCTCCGCTCCCTCGGGCAGCCAGTCCTTGCCGCCGAACCAGCCCATGCTCATCGCGCCGAGCTCCATCACCTTCGCGTTGATCTCGCGCAGGCGCTTGAGGTCGTCCGGCGCAATGGCCATCAGCTGCTTGGAATACAGGGGATCGTCGAGCGGGGCGTGGTGCAGCCCGTCGGCCTCGATGGGCCAGGTGTGCTCGATGTCCGCCATCAGCCACTTCGAGCCGTCGGCGGCGCCCCAGCCGCGGTTGCCCATGTCGCCCACATAGTAGTCGTCGTCCAGAATGTCAATGGGCATCCGGGAGATGACGTACAGGGACATGTAGGGCTTCTTGAGCATCGGCGGATAGGCCATATACTCCTTGATGGCCTCCAGCTTCAGCGCGGCCTTCTCCGCATCCGCGACGATCAGGCGGTCGCGGACCTTGACGCGCATGCGCTCAATGCGCGGTAAAATCGGTCTGAATTCGTACATGGGATCACGCATCCTTTCGATAAAATCCGTTCGCTTGTCTGTCTATTCCTATTTTAATTATGATCGTTTCCGTCGGCGGGTCCTGCGCCGCCGTGCCATGCGTTGCCGCATACCCATCTCAGTTTATCATATAATCAATTTATTTTATCACCGGATGTCGGAAATGTCAAACGCTGATATACCGCCTCCCTTTTCTCTTTGGTGTTGCCGGCTTTTCTCTTTGTCAGTTTCACCAAGCCTGGTAACAGAGTTACTTGCCTTGAAACGGACATAAAGATATGATAAAGTATGTTTAAACAATCAGACAAAATGGCATTTGCTGAGGTGAACTGCATGAAAAACGGGAAAAGACCTGACCCAAATGTGATCCATCCGATAGCGGGCTATGATAGAGAGATATTTGTTAAACCGACTATCAAGAATCCGAACATCTTAGTGGGAGACTTTACCTATATCGCAGATACGGACTTTGAAAGCCATGTATCACACTTTTATCCGTGGAGCAGGGACAAACTCATTATCGGAAAGTTCTGTCAGATCGCAGCAGGTGTCGAGTTTGTGATGAATGATGCTAATCACCAGATGAACGCCGTATCTACATTCCCGTTTTATACGCTTGAGGGGTGGGAGATGGAGCCGCCTGCCTTGAAGGATATGCCATTCAAGGGAGACACCGTAATCGGCAACGATGTATGGATAGGGCAAAACGCAGTTGTTCTACCTGGTGTTCACATCAGCGATGGTGCAATTATTGGTGCAAACAGTGTTATAGGCTGTGACGTTGCACCTTATACAATCGTTATCGGAAATCCAGCGAAAGAGTTGCGAAAACGTTTTGATGCAGAGTTGATTGATCTGATGCTTCGCTTAAAATGGTGGGATAAAAGTATTGAAGAAATAAACAGTCTGATTCCGATCCTGACATGCAGTAATTTGGAAAAGGTCAAGGAAGAAATTGAGGTAAGGATATGATTATACTGCTTACCGGAGCGTCTCACACGGGGAAAACGCTTCTGGCACAGAAGATGCTTGAAAAACACAGCTACCCATATTTGTCCATCGACCATTTGAAAATGGGCCTTATTCGCAGCGGTAATACGAGATTGACTCCAGAGGACGATGAGGCTCTAACAGAGTACCTCTGGCCGATTGTCCGGGAGATCATCAAGACCGCGATTGAGAACCGACAAAACCTCATCGTCGAGGGATGTTATATCCCATTTCGCTGGAGAGATGATTTTGGCGAGCGGTATTTGCCATCTATTCGATTTATCTGCCTTGCTATGAGCGATAGATATATTGAGGATTATTTCAGTGAGATTTGTAAGCATGAATCGGAGATAGAACACAGAACGGTAGATTCAGATTGTACTATAGGCAGTTTAAAGGCAGACAACAGGAGCGTCATCGACGGCTTTAGAAAAGCCGGGGAACAGGTCGTGCTGATTGATTCTAACTACGAACAGACGATAGAAAAGTTACTGGATTGACAATAATCTGTTTGTCGAGCAACCTCAGAAATGGGGCTGCTCTCATTTTGCTTGTTGTCATTTTATGCACTTCGACGAAGGGTTTGAAAATAAGCTCTAAATCAACACCAAAGAGAAAAGGGAGTATACCGCGTCCCAATTACCAAAAGTGTGGAGGTTCCAAAACTTCGTCGGTTTCACCAAACCCAGTTACAGAGTTACTTGCCTTGAAACGGACACAGAGATAGGGTAAAGTGTATCGAAAGAAACCGATAAATCGAGATTTATGAGGAAGTGATGCAATGATTATCAGAAGAATCGAGCCTGAAGATGCAGGAAATGTATCAGC
>CAMJPK010000102.1 GCA_946407675.1 uncultured Clostridia bacterium | reverse complement strand
TTTTGAAAATGCTTCGGCTCCAGCTTGTCCCGGTCCGCCCATTCGCCGTTTTCAAAAACGGCGTAGCAGGCGTGCAGGTTCATCTTCGGCCTGCCGGGAATGAGCTTTAGCGCCATGTCGAGGTCCGCCATCAGCTCCTCCGGCGTGCGGGCCCGGCCGGGGTAGTTGCCCGTGGTCTGTATACCGCCGGTGAGGGGCTTCGTCGGGTCGGTGTCGAAGCCGCGCACGTCGTCGCCCTGCCAGCAGTGCAGGGAGACGGGAACGGTTTTCAGCTTTTCAATGGCCGCCTCGGCATCCACGCCGAGCGCGGCGTATTTCTCTCTTGCCTCATTATACGACATAGCTTAATTCTCCTTCAGCGGGCCGCCGAGGGCGTCGGCCCCTACAGACTTGAATTGGATTTTCAGATTGCCCAGCGCCGTTGCCTCGATGGGCAGGGCGATCACTTTTTTGCCTGTTGCTTTTTCTGTCAAGCGGTTCAAAAAGGCGTTTTTTGCCCCGCCGCCGACGATATAGATACGGTCATAGGTCTTGCCGGTGTTGTGCTCCAGCTCCCGGATCGCGTCCCGGTAGGAAAGCGCGAGGGAGCGGTAAGCGCAGCGGAAATAGTCCCCGACCGTCTGCGGTGTCAGCGAAAGCGCCTCGTCAAAGGCGCCTTTCATGCGCTCCGGGGCCAGGAAGGCCGCGGCGTTGGCGTCGACCGTCTCCGCAAAGCGGCTTTGCTCGGCCTCCGCGACGATCTCTCCGAAGGGCTTGCCCGGGCACAGCTCGTCGCGCAGGCGATTGACGAGCCACATACCCATGATGTTCTTCTGATAGCGGTTGTAGCCGACGCCGCCCTCGTTGGACCAGTTGGCCGATTCCGAGGCGAAATCCGTGATCGGTTTCGGCGTTTTTACGCCCAAAAGCGACCACGTTCCGCTTGAAATGTAGGGGCAATCGCTCTCCATCGGGATGCCCTCCACGGCGGAGCCGGTGTCGTGCGTCGCGCACAGGACGACCCGGATGCCCTCGTATGCCCCGATCACCGTTCCCGGCTGCCGGAGCGGGCAGAACAGGTGCGCCGGCAGGCCGAGCGCGGCGATGATTGCCTTGTCATACTCTCCCGTTGTGACGCTCACCAAGCCGGTCGTCGTGGCGTTGGTGTACTCGTGCGCCTTGACGCCGCAGAGCTTCCACAGCAGATATTCCGGGATCATCAGGAAGTCCGTCACGCCCTCCAGCCGCCCGGCGCGCTTGTCCGCGCAGAGCTGATAGACCGTGTTGAAGGGCTGGAACTGTATGCCCGTGCGGCGGTAGAGCGCCGAGAACGGCATTTTTTCATGCACGAGCGGGATAACGGCCTCGGTGCGTGCGTCGCGGTAGGCGTAGCGGGGGCGCACTTCCTCGTCCCCGCGCAGGAGCACATAGTCCACACCCCAGGTGTCGATGGAGAGAGACGCGATTTCACCGAATCGCTCCCGCGCCTTCCCGATGCCCGCCTTGACATGGGCTGTCAGCGCGTCGACGTCCCATGTCAGATGGCCGTCCAGCTCGGCAACCCCGTTGGGAAAGCGGTAGACCTCCTCGGTTTTCAATGCCCCGTCCTCTAACCAGCCGACGATGTGCCGCCCGGAGGATGCGCCGATGTCGATGGCAAGATAGTATTTCATGGATTATTTCTCTTCAAAGCTGTGCGTCCCGGCATGAACGGTCTCGGTTCTTCCGCAGGGCAGGCGGACCAGCGCGGTGCAGTTGGCGGGAACGACAATTGTATAGACCGTCTTCCCTTCTGCGCGCTTCCAGCCACTCTTCACAAGGCCGAAGGCGCTCACATAGCTTGCCTCGGCATGGGTAAAGTGTCCGCCGGGGCGCGGGGCGATCACGAAGCGGTTTTCTCCCGATAAGCGGATGCCGCACATGGTCGTGAACAGCCATTCCACCACGGCGCCCTTGGAGTAGTGATTCAAGCTGCCGATGCCGCCGGAGGTGGAGTTCGGCCCCTCCCATGCCTCCCAGATCGTATTGGCCCCGGCCTTCGGCATGGAGAGCCAGCCGGGGATCTCCTCATTTTCCAGCAGGCGGTAGGCATATGCGATGTCCATGTCCGCCAGCACGTAAAGGATCAGCGGCGTGGAGAGGAAGCCGGTGCCGAGCCGCCAGCCGTAGGCGTCCAGCGCCTTCAAAAGCCGCTGCTGCGCGAAAGCCGTCTGCTGTTCATCCAGCAGGTCCATATAGAGCGGGCGCACCAGCTTGGCCTGCCGGTCGGTGTTCAGCGCAAACTTCTTGCTTCGGACGAGCATCTGGTAGCCGGCCTTTACCCTTTCGGCGTTTGCCGCGTATTCCGCCGCGTCCTCCGTCTTTCCCAAAAGCCGGGCGATCTTCTCCATGTGACGCAGCAGATACACAATATAGGCGGTGGTCTCCTCCGGGTGAGGCGAGACGAAGTCCGCGACGCGGAAGGCGTTGACGTCCGCCGGCTCGGCCCACTCGCCGTAGGACTGGCCGTAGTTGGAGATCGCGCGGGCGGTTTTCAGCCCCGCGCCGGTCGGCACGGCAGTGGGATACCACTTGCCGACGGTGCCCATCTTCCAGCGGGCATAGCGGCGCATGGCGTCGTAGTTGTCCGCGAGGATGCGCTTGTCACCGTACTGGCTGTAAATAACCCACGGGATCAGCACGCCCGCGTCCGACCAGCCGGCGGAGCCGTCCATGTTGTTCATGTAAAAGTCCACGCCGCCGACGGGGGCGATCTGCGTGAAGCAGCCGCTCCGGTGCTGGGCGTCGGTGAGGTCATGCTCATACTTGCGGGCGAAGGGCGCGAAATCAAAGAGATAGCAGGCCGTCCGCGCGAAGATCTGCGCGTCGCCGGTCCAGCCGTGCCGCTCGCGCGTCGGGCAGTCGGTCGGAACGTCGAGATGGTTGCCCTTGGCAGACCAGACCGTGGCGCGGAAGAACTGATCCAGCAGCGCGTTGGAGCTGGAGAAGTCCCCGGTGCGCTCTAAGTCGGAGTAAACAGCGATCGCCGTGATGTCCTCGGCGCACAGCTCGACGTCCGTCTCCACCTCGGCATAGCGGAAGCCGAAGACGGCAAAGCGCGTCTTGTAGTGGTTGACGCCCTCGCCGCAGGTGTATTCGATCTGCTGCAGCGGCGTTGTGTACCCCTTCCGGCTGAGCTGGATGTTCTTGAGCGTCAGGTTGCCCTCCGTGTCCAGCAGCTCGCCGAAGCGCCAGACCATGCGCTGCCCCACGCGGGCACGCACGGTAAATTCCACATATCCCGCGAGGTTCTGGCCGAAGTCCAGCAGGCGCTTCCCGTTTGTAGCTTCGGTGATGACGGGCGTGAAGCGCTCGTGCTCCGTGACGGGCACGTTGTTCGACGCCGTGGGCGTGACAGCGTGCTTTGTCAGCTTTGCCTGTCCGGTGTACATCGGCGTGCGGAAGGCCTCGACCACTTCGCCGTCCTTGTTGTCGGCAAAGCGGATGGGGCCGTCATTCGACCACTGCCAGGTCTGATCCGTGAACACGGCGGCGGCGCTGCCGTCGGCGTAGGTGATCTCGAGCTGTGCGAGCAGCTTTGTCTCGCTGCCGTACTGGTTTTTCCGTCCCCATGCGCCGCAGGCGCCGCGGTACCAGCCGTCGGCCAGCTGGACGGTCAGCTCGTTTTCGCCTTCCTCCAGCTGTCCGGTCACATCGTAGGTCTGATACTGCACGCGCTTGCGGTAGTCCGTGTGGCCGGGGGCAAGGCAGAAATTGCCCACCTTTTCCCCGCCCAGCCGCGCCTCATAGAGGCCGCAGGCGGTGATGTAGAGCCGCGCCTTTTTGACGGGCTTTGTCACCTGAAACACCCTGCGGAAGCAATCGACCGGGTAGCGCCGCTTTTTGTCCACGGCGTAATCGCCGGCGATCCATTTCGCGTGCCAGTCTGTTTTTTCAAGCAGGCCCATCTCGAAGTACGCCGCGCGCCAATCGCCGGGCGCGCCGTTCTCGTCCCAGAGGCGGACGCGCCAGTTCACGCGCTCGCGGGAGGCAAGCTCCAGCGGATAGACCGCCCACATCGTGGCGCTCTCCACCTTGCCGCTGTCCCATTGCTCGGTGACGATCTGATAGGCCGTCTGCTTCACGCCGCCGTCGCAGTTCCACATGAGCCGGGGGCGCTGGATGTCGATCCCGAGGGGATTGAAGAGATATTCGGTCTTCAGTCGGATCGCGTTCATCGTGCGCCTCCGTTCAGTCGTTTTGCCATTTCTGCCACGCGCGTCGCGTTGACCAGAAGCTGTCCGCGGGTGACAAGGCCTGTTTTCAAGCCTTTCAGCATCGCCTTGAGGTCGCCCCTGCCGCCCGGCATGACCAGGTCGCCCCCGGCCGCCGCGATCCTGGCCGCGTCCGGCGCGGGATACTTCTTTTTCCCCATGTTCAGGGCGGGGATGATCCAGTCGGTCATCACCACCCCGCGGAAACCGAACTCGGCGCGCAGGACGTCCTCGATCAGATCGCGCCGCTCGGAGGTGTGGACGCCGTTGAGCAGGTTGTAGGAGGTCATCAGCGCGTGGGGCTGGCTCTCCCGCACGGCGATCTCGAAGCCGCGCAGGTAGATCTCGCGCATCGCCCGCTCGCTGACGATGCTGTTGTTCCCGTAGCGGTTGGTCTCCTGGTTGTTGGCGGCGAAGTGCTTGACCGTCGTACCGCAGCCCGGATGGGCCTGCACGCCGCGGGTGACGGCGGCGGCGAAGCGGCCGGAGATCAGCGGGTCCTCGGAGTAGTATTCAAAGTTCCGCCCGCAGCGGATATCCCTGTGGATGTTGAGCGCCGGGGCCAGCCAGAGCTGCACGCCGAAGCGCTCCATCTCGTCGCCGACCAGGTCGCCGCAGCGTTCGGCAAAGCGCAGGTTCCAGCTCTGGGCCAGCGCGGTGCCGATGGGGATGGCCGTGCAGTTTTGCTCCAGGATCTCGCCCTTTGCGCCGCCCTTGCCGTCCAGCAGCTTCATCACGAACGCGGCCGGCGCCGGCATCAGCTCCATCACGCTCTCCGGCATGCCGCCGTCGACGGCATGGACGCCCGTTTCGTCTCTGGTATAGCGCCGGCTCAGGCGCAGCCCCGCCGGCCCGTCGGCCATGACCATCGCCGGGATCCCCTTCTCCGGCAGACGCACGGTCTCCCCCGCGGCGCCCGCGACGGACTGCGAGGCCTCTCCTACCGCGCTCACGGTGGTTTGTCCGCCGAACGCGCCGATGTTCAAAAGACACAGCTCCGTATCGCTCAGGGTCTCGATCAGCGGGTCGACCGCATGGGGCAGCGCGTATTCCACGGTCTGCGTCTGAAATGCCGCGGCGTCAAGTGTAAGGATCGGCAGTCCGGACGGCGTTTCTTCCGCGGGATACGTCGGCTTCCAGTCCGTGAAGTCCGGCGCGCCGAGGCAATTCTTCACCTGCTTGACCGTCGCCTCGCCGGTCAGCCGGACGGCGGCGATCACGTTCGTGTCCCGGCTCGAGACGCCCAGCCGCAGGAGATAGTCTCCCGGCTCCAGCACCCAGGCAGCGCGGAGTGCGTCATAGGAGGCCAGATCGCGCAGGTCGAAGGACAGCGTCAGCGTCTGCGCCTCGCCGGGCGCCAGCTCGTCCGTCTTTTCAAACGCGGCCAGCGCCTGATAGGGCTTGTCGAGCTTTCCCCGCGGCGCGGAGACGTAAAGCTGCGCGACCTCTTTCCCACAGCGTCCGCCGGTGTTCCGGACCGCGGCGGCGACGCAGATCCTGCCGTTTTCCTCCGTGATCCCGTCCGCGGCAAGGGAAAACGAGGTATAGCCCAGGCCGAAGCCGAAGGGAAACAGCGGCGTCTTTTCGGCGCTGTCGAAATAGCGGTAGCCGACGTATACCCCCTCGTTGTAACGGGTATCATAGCGGCCGCCGAAGCTGCCGATGGCCGGATGGTCCTTCAGGGCGCTCCAGGTCGTGGTCAGTCTGCCGGACGGGGCGCTTTTGCCAAGGATGAGATCGGCGAGGATGTTGCCCGTCTCGCAGCCGAGCTGGCTGAGCAGCAGGATGTTGCGGACCTCCGTGACCGGCGAGAGGTCGACGACGCCGCCCACGTTCAGGACAAGCAGAAAATCCTTGTATTTACGGTCGAGCGCCAGGATGTCGCGCTTTTCCGTCTCGGTCAGCAGGATGTCGCCGGGCACGGGCCGGCGGTCCGAGCCCTCGCCGGAGATGCGCGACAGCACATAGACGGCGGCGTCCCCGTCGGCGTCCAGCGGCAGCGCGTACTCCGGCTCCGGCATGACCGCGCCCATGCTGTCCAGGATCGCCAGCGTTCCGCGCTTCAGGGCGGAGCGCTTGAGTTCGCGGATAAAACGCTTTTTCGCTTCCGCCCGGAGCGCGTCATAGCGCGCCATCCAACCCTTGCTGGTGATGTGGAAGCCCGCCGCCTCGAGCCCGTCCTCGACCGTCACGGCATACCGGGAATTGACCTCGCCCGAGCCGGTCCCGCCCTTGACGGTGCATCGCGCGCCGCTGCCATAGAGCGCCAGCGCGCAGGGTACGTCGAGCGGAAAGCTCCCGTCCGATTTCAACAGGACCGCGCACTCCGCGCCGAAGCGCCGCAGGAGCTCGCTGTGTTCTCTTTCGTAATCATTCATTGTTCTGCTCCTTATCCCGGTTCAGCGCGCTCGGATCGCTTTCCACTGCTGCGTGACGCGCTTTCAGTTCGCTTTGCTCTTTCCCGATGCCCTTCTCGACCTTGAGGAAGAACAGCAGGATGAACGCGGCAATGCTTGTAAAGGTCTCCAGTCCCACAAACGCAAAGGTGATGACCCAGTTGACGCTGCGGGGCTGCGCAAGCGCGACGGTCAGCACGCCGTCCGCCGCTGGCTTGAGATTCTCCAACGCGACCTGCGCGGCCCAGCCGTTTTCGCTCAGCTTCGCGGCGGCCTCGCTGATGCTGCCGGAGGTGAAGGGGGCGAGGTAACCCGCCTTTGCCAGCATCCAGTTGAATACGCCCGTCATGACGCCGACCATCGCCACGGCGATGATGTTGTAGATGGACATCGCCGCACCGTCGATGCGCAGATCGGATTTCCACTCCATGTGATCCAGACAGTCCGCAAACAGCGCCATGAAGACGTATGAGCCCGGCAGTCCGCCCGTATTCTTGATGAACTGGCCGATCAGCACGATCACCAGATTCGTCGGGAACAGCCAGCAGATCGCAGAGCCGATCGCGATCAGAGCGCAGCCGACCATGGTGACGTTTCGCTTGCCGAACTTCTTCGCCAGCGGCCAGACCGCGAAGATGCCGATGCCCATCGGAATGCCGCCGATGACGGAGACAAGCATCTGGGTGATGCCGTCGTTGTAGGTACCGAGGACGTAGTTGCAGTAGTAGACGAGGCCGAGGTTCTTGATCACCGTGCCGATGGTTGTGACCAGGAAATAGCCGTAAATGATCAGCATGTAGCGGTCGGAAAACAGGAGCTTCATCTGTGCGCCGAAGGACAGCTTGCTCTGTTTCTCCGCTTCCGCCACCTCTTCCGTGATGCGCTCTTTCGTGAAGAAGTATTCCAGCAGCGTCAGCGGCAGCGCGACGATGGAGAGGATGCACATCAGCGTGATCCACTTGCTCTTGTCCACGCCGATCATCGGCATGACGACCATCGGGAACACGAGCGCGACGAGGATGCCGCTCATCATGATCGTCGTGATCTGGTTGAAGACCGAGAGCCCGCCGCGGGCCGTGCTGTCGCGGGTCGAGAGCGGCACCATCAGTCCGTGGGACATGTTGAAGATCGTATAGGCGAAGGAATAGAAGAGGTTGTAGGAGATCATGACCCACAGGGCCTT
>CAMJPK010000101.1 GCA_946407675.1 uncultured Clostridia bacterium | reverse complement strand
TCCCGACATAGTTGACGCCTGCCGCCGCCGCGATCATAACCGCCGCGATCAGCGCAAGCACGACGATCAGGACGATCCGGCCGGTGCTGCCGCCGCTCTGCTCGCCGGGCGCGCGGCGCTGCGGCTTGCGCTGCCTGGGCGCTTGCTCCGCCGGCTTGGCGCGCGCCGCGCTTTTCTCGCGCTGCGGCGTCGGCTTGCTGTGTTCTGAACTTTTTCCTCCGCTAAGCTTCATATCTATGTTTCTCCAGCTCCAGATTCTCGCTTTTTTAATGATAAAAGACCTCGTCCCCGGCCGGAAGCTCCGTCTGCTCCAGGAACATGTCCATGCTGTCCACCCATGGGTTGCCGCTGAGCTTGTATTCGCCCTGCTTATCGAGCATCAGCCGGATCAGCAGATTGCTCAGCAGAAAGCCCGACGGCGTAAAATGCCAGCGGCCGTTCTCGTTCACGGCCCAGCCCTTGCGCTTGAATTCCTCCAGCAGCTCCGCCAGCGGGGTGAAATCGCTGCGGTAGATGTTGTGGTATTCCGTGGGCGAGATGCCGTGCACGGTGCGCATGCCGAGCATCAGGTATTCCGCGGCGCGGTCCAGCTCCCCGATCTTCTCATACTCGTCCACGACCGTGCCGCCGGTCTGAATGCCGCTGATGTAGGCCTTCAGATCCTTGATGTAGCTGTACCGGATCCCGTTGACGCTGCTGGCGGCGCCGGGGCCGAAGCCCATGTAGTCGCGCAGCAGCCAGTATTTCAGATTGTGCCGCGACGCCTTTCCCGGCTTTGCAAAATTGCTGATCTCATACTGCCGGTAGCCGTAGCGGTCCAGCGTTTCGCAGGTGTACAGATACATATCCGCCTGCGCGTCGTCGTCCGGCAGGATCTCGCTGTCGCGGTAGAAGAACATCGGCGTGCCCTCCTCCAGCTTCAGCCCGTAGCAGGAAAGATGCTCCGGCTGCAGCTCCAGCGCGCGGCCCAGCGTGTCCGCCCAGTCCTCGCGGCTTTGGCTCGGCAGGCCGTAGATCAGGTCGATGCTGATGTTGGTGAAGCCGGCGTCCCGCGCGTTCTTCACGGCCTTTTTGACCTGCTGCCAGTTGTGCCGCCGCCCGATCAGCTTCAGCAGATCGTCATTGGCGCACTGGGCGCCGATGGAGATGCGGTTCACGCCCTCGTCCCGCAGCGTCACCAGATCGTGATAGCGGATGCTGTCCGGGTTGGCCTCCATCGTGACCTCGGCGGACTTGTAGATGAGCCCGCTGCGCTTGAGCGTGTTGAAGATGTCGCAGATGCGGCGCGCGCCGTAATAGCTCGGCGTGCCGCCGCCGAAATAGACGCTGTCCGTATAGTATTCCCGCAGCTGCGGCGCGGATTCCCGGATGTGCTGCAACAGCGCGTTGTGATACTTCGGCATCAGCTTGTCGCAGCCGGCCAGCGAGTAGAAGTCACAGTAACCGCATTTGCTGGCACAGAAGGGTATGTGGATGTAGATTCCGAGGGTCTTGTTCATACGTCTCGCTCCCGTGTCGTCAACTGCGGTGGGATACCATTCAGAATACCGTATTCTTAAAATTATGTCAACCGGTATTTCGGGAAATGCGCGCGGAATCTGCGCCGCGCAGCGCCGGCGGCACGGCGCGGCGCAGATTCCATCCTATTCCATCAGAAGAGCCCGCAGACCAGCTCCGCATAGGCGGAGGGATCGTCCAGCGGGATGTCCGCAATCAGCTTGGCCTGCGCCAGCAGGATGCGGCTGAGCCTGGCCGCGCGGTCCTTGTCTTCAGCGAAGGCCTTTTGCAGCGCGGCGAAGGCGGGGTGGCCGCCGTTAAGCTCCAGCACCTTCTGCGCCTTGAGGTTGTGCGTGTCCGCGCCGGGCAGGGAGCGGAAATATTTCTCCACCTCCAGCGTGATCTCGCCCTCGGTGGTCAGGCAGACGGGGTGGGATTTCAGCTTGTGGGAAAGCCGCACATCCGCGACCTCGTCGCCGAGCGTCTCCTTGACGAAGGCCAGCAGGTCCTTATTTTCCTCGGCCTTTTTCTCGGTGTCCGCCTTCTCCAGATCGGTTTCGAGCTGCAGGTCGTCCGCGCTGACGTTGCAGAAGCGCTTTTCGGCATAGCTGCCGAGGATCTGCATGACGAACTCGTCCACGTCGTCGGTGAGGTACAGCAGGCCGAAGCCCGCGTCGCGCACCTGCTCGGTCTGGGGCAGGGACGCCGCGCGCTCGGCGCTGTCCGCCGCGGCGTAATAGATGACCTTCTGGCTCTCCGGCATCTTCTCCTTGTACTCGGCCAGGCTCATCAGCTCGCTGCCGAAGGAGTTCGGGAAGACCAGCAGATCCTCGAGGAAGTCCTTCTTCATGCCGTAGTCGGCCACGACGCCGTACTTGATCTGCATGCCGAAGGCCTTCCAGAACTTTGCGTACTTCTCCTTGTCCTCCATGAGCTTGGTCAGCTCCGCCTTGATCTTCTTCTCGATGTTGCCGGCGATGACCTTGAGCTGGCGGTCATGCTGCAAAATCTCGCGGGAGATGTTCAGCGACAGGTCCGGGGAATCCACGACGCCGCGCACAAAGCGGAAGCAGTCGGGCAGCAGGTCGGCGCACTTGTCCATGATCATGACGCCGCTGCTGTAAAGCTGCAGGCCGGGCTGATAGTCGCGGGTGTAATAGTCGTAGGGCGCGCGGCCGGGGACAAAGAGCATCGCCTTGTAGCTGACCGTGCCCTCGGCGTTGACGCGTACGACGGCCAGCGGGTCCTCGCCGTCGTGGAACTTTTCCTTGTAAAAGGCCTTGCAGTCGTCGTCGGAGACGTCTTGCTTGCTGCGCTGCCAGATGGGCACCATCGTGTTGACCGTCTTCTCCTCGGTGACGGAGACGAACTCCTTTTTCGGCTTGCCTTCGTCGTCGACCTCGCCGGTCTCCTTCTCCTCGAAGCGCTCCACGTCCATGACGATGGGCCAGCGGACGTAGTCGCTGTACTTCTTCACGAGCTCCTGCAGCTTCCACGGCTGGAGATACTCGCCGTACTGCTCGTCGTCCGTGTCGGCCTTGAGGTGCATGATGACGTCGGTGCCGACGCTTTCCTTTTCGCAGTCCGTCACGGTGTAGCCGTCCGTCCCGCTGCTCTCCCAGCGGCAGGCGGTCTCCTCGCCGTACTTTTTGGAAATCACGGTCACCTTGTCCGCGACCATGAACGCGCTGTAAAAGCCCACGCCGAACTGACCGATGATGTCGATGTCGGCCTTGTCCTCCGCCTGCGCGCCCATGTCGTTCTTGAACTGGAACGAGCCGCTGCGCGCGATGACGCCGAGGTTGCTCTCCATCTCCTCCTTCGTCATGCCGACGCCGTTGTCGGAAACGGTGATCGTCCGGGCCTCGCGGTCGGCCTTCACGCGGATGCGAAAGTCTCCGCGGTGCATGCCCACGCCCTCGTCCGTGAGGGAGAGGTAGCAGAGCTTGTCGATGGCGTCGGACGCGTTGGAGATGATCTCGCGCAGGAAGATCTCCTTGTGCGTGTAAATGGAATTGATCATCAGATCCAGCAGACGCTTGCTTTCCGCCTTGAACTGTTTCTTTGCCATGATCGAATATGCCTCCGTGTATTGTAAATAGATTTTTTAACCTTTTAATTATAGCACAGTAATTTCATTTTTCAAGCATTTGCGCGCAGATCTCGCTGTCTTTCCGCCAGAGTATAGACGGAAAAAGCATCCGGCTTGTATACAAAGCTGCATACAGGCCGGATGCATTTCAGGTTTTTTCGTTTACGCTTCCGCCGGGGCGCGGAAGGCCGCGTCGTCCGCGCGCAGCAGGCCCAGCGCGATGCCGCACACGAGGAAGAAGGCAAACAGGTCGCGCGGGTAGAACCAGACGTACTCGACGAAGAAGGTGAGCGAGATGCCGACGAGCGCGCCGAGGCAGGCGCACAGCGTCAGGCGGCGGATGCCGGGCGCAGCACGCACCGCGCCGCAGGCGCTGCGGCGCACGATGCCGAGGAACATCCACAGGCACGTGACGAGGCCGAACACGCCCGTTTCCACCAGCATCTCCGTCCACAGCATGTGGCTGTGCGGCACGCCGACGGTCGCTCTGGCGCGGGCGTATTCCGCATAGACCTTCGCAAAGCTGCCCGGCCCGAGGCCGATCCCGGTCACGCCGTGGTCCAGCAGCAGCAGGAAGATGCCCTGCCAGATATACAGTCGGAAGTTGCTGGAGCTGTCCTTTCCGCTGACCATGCTGCTCAGACGGGTGACGACGCTTTGGGGCAGCAGCGGGATCGCGGCGACGGCGGCGAGCAGCAGCAGCGGAATCCAGCGCTTATCCCCGTAGTAAAACAGGATCGCGAACGCGACGGCGATGGACACCCAGCCGCTGCGGGAATAGGTCATGACCATCGCGAGGAACGGCAGCGCCAGACCGCAGCACAGGAAGGGGGAAAGCGGCAGCGTGCGCAGCTTTGCGCGCACGTTTACCGCCCAGACCGCCGCCAGCGGCGTCGCCATCACAAGGAATTCGGCGTAATTGTTGGGGTTGTCCAGCGTTGCGAACACCCGCCCGGGCACGCCGCGGTTGGCCACCAGATCGGTGAACGAGCTGCTGACCGCGACGCCCAGAACGCGCTGGACGACGGCATAGCAGGCCGTCAGGACCACGGCGGCATAGAGGAAGCCGAGCACGGTCATCAGGCGCTTGCGGTCCGTGACCGCGGCTGCGGCCGTGTAGCACAGCAAAAACGCCGCGGCGAACAGCAGCAAAATGCGGACGCTGTCGCGGAAGTCGCGGGTGAAGGCCAGCGACAGGAAGCAGGCGATCGCGAACAGCAGCATCGGCAGCCCCAGCGCCGTGGGGTTCAGCGCGCGCTCGCCGCGCCGGGCGCAGGCGCACAGGTAGAGCAGGAACAGCCCGACGGCGCCCGCGAGCCCAAAGGTGTTGTTCCAGTAATCGTGCGGGCACAGGAACATGAACGCGATGAACACGCCGAGCAGCGCCTCATAGTGCAGCACGGCGGAGCCGGCGCAGCAGCGCCGCCAGATGCGCTGGTTCACGCTGCCGGCGTTCACGCGCGCAAACCAGCGAAAAAAGCGCCCGAGCAAGCCCGTGATCCGGTCCAGCACCGCGCCGAAGATCCGGGCGAGCAGGCTGGCTTCATAATGCCGCTGTATGGCGCTGGCATGCACGAGCATGCGCCGGATCAGGCAGTGCATCCATGCGTTGCGGAACCAGTGGTAGATCCGGCGCAGCAGGGCGAAAACTGCCGAGCACTGCCACCAGTACCACGCGGTTCCGGCAAGACTGTTGTTGAACATGCCCGTTCCCTCAGGCGGCTTCCAGGCCGGAGATGCGCAGATACATCTTGCAGTCGCCCACATAGACGACGAAGGTATGGCCGATGGCGTAGCGCGTGCCGCCGATGAGCAGGCCGTTGCCGTCCAGCGTGCCCTCGGCCAGGCTTGTCACGACGACGCTGGCGCTGTCCTCCGGGAAGATCGCCACGGTCTCGCCGTTCTTGTCCACGTCATAGTGGTAGCCCTGCCCCGTCTGGATGTCCGTCACGTAGCCGAGATAGTTGTGCTCCGTGTCGTCCAGAACGCGCGCGCCGGTCTTCAGGTTCTCCGCAACATAGTTTGGGACCTCCGTGCCGGTGAAGGACACGTAGACCTGCTGGGTGTTGATCACGCCGGAGCGGTCCTTCGTGAGAAAGCGATAGCCCACAAAGGCCAGCGCCGCCAGCAGGATGACGAGGATGATCAGGTCGATGATGCTGACCTTTCCGCCGATTTTTCCGTTTTTGTCGATCATGGTTCAGTTCTCCGTTTCTACATAGGTTTGGAAGACGTCGCGCGCCAGTTTGTTCAGATCGAAGCGCGCCACGACCTTCTCCAGCGCCGCCGCGGAATATGCCGCGCGCAGCGATTCATTCTCCATCAGTTCCTTGAGCGCGCCGGCAAAGCCATCCGTATCCCCGTAGGGCACGACGCCGCCGCAGACGATCCCCGTCTCCGCCAGATCGCGGTTGCCGCCCACGTCGGTGACGACGAGGGGCAGCCCGGCGTTCATGGCCTCCAGAATGGCAAAGGACAGCGCCTCATTGCATTTGGAGGAGCAGACGTAAAGGTCGGATGCGGCAAGGATGTCCTCCGCGTCCGTGCGGAAGCCCAGCAGCCGGATCTCCTGCGAAAGGCCTACGGCGTCGATCTGCGCGCGCACGTCGTCCATCAGTTCGCCGTCCCCCGCCACGCAGCAGCAAAACGGCCGCTGCGTCACCGTTTTCAGCGTTGCCAGCGCGCGCACGAGGAAGTCAAGCCCCTTCTCCGGGGCAAAGCGCGCCAGGCATGCGATCAAAAACACGTCCGTCCCCAGCCCCAGCTCCCGCCGGAGCTTGTCGGAGCGCGGTGCTTCCGCGCGCGGCTCGATGCCGTTGTAGATCACCCGAATCCGGTCCGGGCAGCAGCCGTTTTCGATCAGCACGTCGCGGCTTTCCTGGCACACGGCGATCACGCAGTCGTTGCGCGGGGTGAAGTGCCGGTACAGCGCCCGCCATGCCGCGCCGCAGCGCCGCGTAAAGTGCTCGGTGTAGATGACGCGCAGCCCCGGCAGGCGTTTTTTCGCCAAAAGCGCGATGATGTTTTCCCGGGGGCACTGGGCGTGGATGACGCCGATGCCGTTTTCCCGGCAGTACGACGCCAGCGTGCGCGATGCAGCCGGCGCGTTCTTCCACTCCAGCCCCAGCTGAAGCGACGGGACGCCCGCCGCCGCCAGCTGCTCCGAAAGCTCGCCCGGAACGCCGTAGGCAAAATACGGTTCGCCGCCCGCGGCGGGCAGCAGCCGCGTCAGATTGCGCACATATTTCTCCACGCCGGCTTTTCCGGCGTAATTGACCAGATACAGGACCTTCATGCACGTTTCTCCTCTCCACGGCGGAACATAAGCCGGAACAATACTTCTAAAATATACACGTTTCCCCTCCCGATTACAAGCCCTTTCCTGAGTTTGCCCTTTTCATTCCGCGCACGGCGTGGTAAAGTAAAGGGGAAATCAGCCGAAGCGGGAGGAAACCGTCATGGATCTGGAAGAACTGAAACAGGAATGCCTCGCCTGCCGCCGCTGCGGGCTTTGCGAGACGCGTACCAATGTGGTCTTCGGCGTCGGCGTCCCGGACGCCGAGGTGATGCTCATCGGCGAGGGTCCCGGCGAACAGGAGGATCTGCAGGGCGAGCCCTTTGTCGGGCGCGCCGGCAAGCTGCTGGACGACATGCTGGAGCTCATCGACCTGGACCGCAGCAGAATCTACATCGCCAACATGGTCAAGTGCCGTCCGCCGAAAAACCGCGACCCCCTGCCGGAGGAGCAGGCGGCCTGCAGCGAATGGCTGCAGCGGCAGATCGCCCTGATCCGTCCGAAGATCATCGTCTGCCTCGGCCGCATCGCCGCCATGAAGTACATCCGCGAGGATTTCAAGATCAGCCGCGAGCACGGCCAGTGGACCATCAAAAACGGCATTATGACCATGGCGATCCTCCACCCCGCCGCGCTTTTGCGCGACCCCCGCAAGCGTCCGGAGACCTTTGAGGATCTGAAGGTTTTGCAGCAGGCGATCCGCGATTATTGCACCCACACCTATCCTAAATAATTATGTCAACTCTGTGTCGCAGTTATAGTCTTTGCAGGTATGACGGCACAAGATGTTGTGGAAAAATATTATGTAAATTTCAAAACTTAACACAAACTTAATATTTTCTTACTTTCTTTTGTAATAATTGGCCTGTATCATAAAAGTCGCAAGAGACAGTTTCATCTTTTTCATTTTGTCCTCATCCTATACCGCAGCCC
>CAMJPK010000100.1 GCA_946407675.1 uncultured Clostridia bacterium | reverse complement strand
AGCAGCAGTACGTCCTCTCCAGCGCCTCGCTGCAGGACATCGTCCGCTACTACCGCGAGTGCAACGGCGACGATATGCGCCGTTTCCCGGAGCTGATCGCCGTCCAGCTCAACGACACGCACCCGGCCATGAGCATCCCGGAGCTCATCCGCATCCTCATGCACATGGGCTACGAATTCGACGAGGCCTTTGACATCACCCGCCGCGTCTTCGCCTACACGAACCACACGGTCATGGGCGAGGCGCTGGAGCGCTGGCCGCTCGATCTGCTGCGCAGCGTCGTCCCGGAGATCGTGGACATCATCTGGCGCATCGAGGGCCGCCTGCAGCAGGAATACCCCTGGCTGCACATCATCTGGGACAACACCGTGTACATGGCGAACCTCTCCGTCTACATGAGCACCCACGTCAACGGCGTGGCGCGCATCCACAGCGAGATCATCCGCCACGACCTGTTCCGCGACTGGGCTGCCGCCATGCCGGACAAATTCACCGGCATCACCAACGGCATCACGCCGCGCCGCTGGCTGGGCCTGTGCAACCCCGAGCTGACGTGGATGCTCGAGGACTGCTGCATGAAGGGCTTCCTCACGGACCTCGACCGCCTGAGCGTCCTGCGCGACAAGCTCGACGGCGAGATGATCGCGCGCTTCAACGCCGTCAAGCGCCAAAAGAAGGAGCAGCTCGCCGCCGTCATCAAGAAGCGCGAGGGCGTTACCGTCTCGCCCGACGCGGTTTTCGACGTGCAGGTCAAGCGCCTGCATGAGTACAAGCGCCAGCTCATGAACGCACTGTCCATCATGGACATCTACTTCTCGCTCAAGCGCGGCGAGATGGCCGATCTCCCGGCGACGGTCTTCCTCTTTGGCGCGAAGGCCGCCCCCGGCTACGGCAGGGCCAAGAGCATCATCCGCTACATCAACCGCGTGGCGAAGCTCGTGAACAACGATCCGGACGTCGCCGGGCGCATCAAGGTCGTCTTCCTGCAAAACTACAACTGCTCCTACGCCGAGCACATCATCCCCGCCGCGGACATCTCCGAGCAGATCTCTCCCGCGGGCACCGAGGCCAGCGGCACCGGCAACATGAAGCTGATGCTCAACGGCGCGGTGACGCTCGGCACGATGGACGGCGCCAACGTAGAGATCGTCGAGGCCGCCGGCGCGGAGAACGAGTACATCTTCGGCGCCACCGTGGAGGACATCACCCGCATTCGCGACGCCTATCGCGCGCGCGACATCTACGAGCGCGACGAGCGCGTCCGCCGCGCCGTGGATACGCTTGTGGACGGCACCGTCCCCAGCGACGACGGCCTGCGCGAGCTGTGGAGCTCGATTCTGGACGGCGTCGACTGGAACCGCGCCGATCCGTTCTACATCCTCTACGACTTCCGCAGCTATGTCGATACCAAGCTGCGCGCCATCTACGACTGGCGCGACCGCGAGGCCTTCGGCCGCAAGTGCCTGCTGAACATCGCCGCCGCCGGCCGCTTCTCCGCCGACCGCGCCATCCGCGAGTACGCAGAGCGCATCTGGGAGCTCAAGTAAGCCCCCACCACAAAAGAAACCAACAGGGAATGTCCCGCCAATCGGTGGGGCATTCCCTGTTCGCTTTTTTATCATCCCTCCCCCTCTGGGGGAGGGTGTCGGCGTAGCCGACGGGTGAGGGAGTGTCGCCGTCAGGCGACTGAGGGGTTATACCCCTTCAGAACACGTACTTCTCCAATCTTGCAAAGGCCTCCTCCACCTTGGCCCGGGGCAGGGCAAGGTTCATGCGGATGCCCCAGTCGTCGTGGAAGGGCCGCCCGTCCTGCCACGCGACGCCGACGTCCCAGCCGGCGCGCAAAAGCGCGTCCAGCTTCTTCCCATGCGCGCGGCACCAGTCTTCACAGTGCAGGAAGAGCATATACGTCCCCTCCGGCTTTGCCAGCGTGATGCCCGCAACGCGCGAAAGCCGGTCGCAGGCGTATTCGACGTTCCCGGTCAGCACGGCGCACAGCTCGTCCACCCACTGCGCGCCCGCATCGCCGTAGGCGCCGATGAGCGCGTGCATGCTCAGCACGTTCATCGAGTTGTAATGGGACTTGGAGGCCTCCGCCGCCTGCCGGTCACGCAGCCAGTCGTTGTAGATGATGTGGTAGCTGCCGACCAGCCCCGCGAGGTTGAAGGTCTTCGACGGGGCGTAGAGCGCGGCGGTGTGCTCCCGCGCCCAGTCGCTGACGGACTGCGTCGGCGTATGCCTGCGCCCGCCGAGCAGAATGTCCGACCAGATCTCGTCGGAGATCACCCAGACGCCGTGCCGCTCGAAGATCTCCATCGCCTTTTGAATCTCCCACGGCTCCCACACGCGCCCGCAGGGGTTGTGGGGGCTGCAAAAGACCGTCGCGCGGATGCGGTGCTCCGTGATTTTGCGCTCCATGTCGGCAAAGTCCATGCGCCAGACGCCGTAGCCGTCGCGCTGCAGCGGGCTGAGGACGATGTTGTAACCGTTATTCTTCAGCGAGCCGGTGAAGCCGATGTAGGTCGGGCTGTGCAGCAGCACGCTGTCACCGCGCGAGCACAGGACGTTCAGCGTGCTCACCACGCCGCCCAGCACGCCGTTTTCATAGCCGATGTGCCGCTTTTCCAGCCCCGTGACGCCGTTGCGCTCCCGCTGCCAGCGGATGATCGCGTCGTAATAGGCGTCCCGCGGCGAGAAATAGCCATAGGACGGGTGCTGCGCGCGGGCCACGATCGCCTCCGTGACGCTCGGGCAGCCGACGAAGTTCATGTCCGCCACCCACATCGGCAGCGCGTCAAAGCCCTCCTTCGGCTTTCCGGGAACGCCGGGGTGTCCCAGCGCGTCCACCGCGACGGCGTCCATGCCGTGCCGGGGCAGCATCGTTTCAAAATCGTAAGTCAAATCGTATCATCCTTTCTCGGCTCCCCTGAAAGGGGAGCTGTCGCCTTCGGCGACTGAGGGGTTGTCCGGCCTTGGCTTCCCCTTGAGGGGAAGCTGTCAGCGAAGCTGACTGATGCGGTGTACCTATTATACTACAACGCGCCCCAAAACCCAAGCCCCAAAAATCTCTCCGATTCTTCTTGACAAAATAAAATCACGGTGATATCATAATGACATCACAAAGGAGGCGATCAGAATGAAAGAGATCGTATTGAACGGAAAGAAGAACGGCATGGCGATGCTGCTGCTGACCATCGTGCTGCAGATCGCGTCCATCGTCGGCATGATCGCGGGCATCATCAACGGCTCCGCGCTGGGCCTGCTGGGCGTGCTGGTATTCTTCGCATGCTTTTTCCTGTATCCCGGCCTGAAGGTGCTCAAGCCGCAGGAGGCCCTGGTACTGACGCTGTTCGGCAAGTACGTCGGGACCATCAAGGGCGAGGGCTTCTACTTCGTGAATCCCTTCTGCACCGCGGTGAACCCCGCGGCGAAGACCAAGCTGAACCAGTCCGGCGACGTGGACAGCGGCAAGAACAGCATCGTGCTGGCGGCGCAGGGCGCGCAGGCGCAGGCCGAGACCGCCGCGGGGAAGAAGATCTCCCTGAAGATCATGACGCTGAACAACTCCCGCCAGAAGATCAACGACTGCCTCGGCAACCCCGTCGAGATCGGCATCGCCGTCATGTGGCGCGTGACCGACACGGCAAAGGCGGTCTTCAACGTGGACAACTACAAGGAGTATCTCTCCCTGCAGTGCGACAGCGCCCTGCGCAACATCGTGCGCATTTACCCCTATGATGTGGCGCAGAACGTGGACACGACCGGCGACGGCGTGGCCGACGAAGGCTCGCTGCGCGGCAGCAGCGAGGTCGTGGCGCAGCGCATCCGCGACGAGATCCAGTCCAAGGTCTCCGAGGCCGGGCTGGAGATCATCGAGGCGCGCATCACGTACCTGGCCTACGCCCCGGAGATCGCGGCCGTCATGCTGCAGCGCCAGCAGGCCAGCGCCATCATCGACGCGCGCAAGATGATCGTCGACGGCGCGGTCGGCATGGTGGAGATGGCGCTCGAGCGCCTGAACGAAAACGACGTGGTGCACCTCGACGAGGAGCGCAAGGCCGCCATGGTCAGCAACCTGCTGGTCGTCCTGTGCGGCAACCACGACGCGCAGCCCGTCGTCAACTCCGGCAGCCTGTACTGATCGGGCTGCCGTGAGGAAAGGAGGGGAGCCGGATGGCTGATAACGAAGGCGGAAAGAAGCAGGTGCCGCTGCGCCTCAGCCCGAAGCTCTACGCCGCCATCGCCGCCTGGGCGGAGGACGATTTCCGCTCCGTGAACGGGCAGATCGAATACCTGCTCTCGGAGTGCGTCCGGCAGCGGAAAAAGAACGGACGGTACGTCGGTGAGGAGATCGACGTACCGCCCGAGTTGGACCTGAAATAAGGGGGTGGACCGCAGATGTTCCGCGGAATGAACACCCGGCAGATCATCATGGACTGCGTCGCCATCGCGCTGTGCGTGCTCACGCTCGCCGCGGTGCTGGCGCTCTGGCATCGTCTCCCGGAAAAAGTCGTGACGAACTTCGGCTTTTCCGGCGCGCCCGGCAAGGTGAGCGAGCGGCGCGGCATTCTCCCGCTGCTGGGGATCATGGCGCTGATGACCGCTATGTTTTCCGCGCTGCTGCGCATCCGCGCGGTGTACCGGCACATGAACCTGCCGTGGACGATCCCGTGGGGGCGCGAGGGACTGGTCGTCGCCGCGACGAAGGACTTCCTGTGCGTCACGAACCTGTGCATCACGGTCGACAACGTCTATCTCGTCTATGCGTGCATCGCGGGAAAACTGCTGCCCTGGCTGCTGTGGCTGCCCTACGTCGTCCTGACCGCCGCGCTTGTGTGGTTCCTGCTGCGCGTGCGGAAGATCTGCAAGGGCTGATTGATTCTACAAATTGAGCGCGTTGCAAAATGCGATTCCCTGTCATTGCGAGGCCCCAACGGGGCCGTGGCAATCCGTTTCTCCACGAAAGGGGACGGATTCCCACGCCGGTGTGCGCACCGGCTCGGAATGACGGAGACCGTTCACATTTTACAACGCGCTCTTTGTTGTTTGGCGGGGGCTTGCCCCCGCCGCGGCCCGTATCGCGCTGCCGCGTTCCGCCGTAGGGCGCGACGACACGGCGCGCCGTTACCGTAGGGCGCGATGCCCACATCGCGCCGCCGTTATCCGAGCTTCTCCAACAGATTCGCCCGCCGCAGGGCCGGCACCAGCGCCGTATACAGCAGCGGCGCCACGATCATGGCAAAGACCGCGTTGATCATGGAGGCGGGCAGCTTTGCCGCCATTGCCGCCCAGACCCCGTCCATCGGGTTGCCGTAGACGAAGCGCTGATAGATATAGGTCTTGAGCATATAGAGCGCCACGTAGGAAAGCGCGCCGATCACGCTGCCGAGCACGACGCGGGCGTGGTTCGTCTTCTCCTTGTGCGGCGTCCCGGCGATCAGCGCGCAGATGGCCGCCATGAGGAACTTCGACACAAGCGTGATGAGGCACTGCACAAAGTCATAGCCCCCGGCCAGCGCGTCGTTCAGCGCCGAGCCGATGCCCGCGGCCAGCCCGCCGCAGACCGGCCCGAAGAGCAGACCGGAGAGCAGGCACATCGCGTTGGCAAAGTGTACCTTGCTGCCCAGCAGGGGGAAGCGGAACAGCGTCAGCACATAGACGATGGCCGCCATGACGGCGATGAACACGACGCGATAGGTGGTGAAATACGGTTTCTTTTTTTCCATGGTTGACATCTCCTTTCGGAATGTCTATGATAATACGCATCAACTGGCATGGTGTAAATGTTCAGATTAAGATTATTTTATATGGTCAGATGAAAGGGGAGGGCGCATGTATACCTTGACGATGACGCTCGACAGCGCGGCAAGGACGCCGATGTACGAGCAGCTCTACCGGGCGCTGGCGTCGGACATCCGCGCCGGGAAGCTCGCGGCGGGGGAGCGCCTGCCGTCAAAGCGCGCGCTGTGCGCGCATCTTGGCGTGAGCATCGCCACGGTGGAGACCGCCTACGGCCTGCTGCTCGCGGAGGGCTATGTCCGCTCCCGGCCCCGCAGCGGCTTCTTCGTCTCGGACTTCGTGACGCTCGACGTCCCGGCGCAGACAAAAAAGCCGCCGGAGCCGGCGCACCCGGCGCAGCCGGTCCCGGACGCTGCGGCGGCGGGCCCGGACTTCTCCACCGCCTCGGTGGACGTCAGCCAGTTTCCCTACGCCTCGTGGGCGCGGCTGTACCGCGAGGCGGTCTGCGGCCACCCGGAGTTGCTGCAGCGCGGCGAGCGGCAGGGCGATCACGCGCTGCGCGCGGCGCTGTGCGCGTTCTTGTCGGAGTACCGCGGCGTCGTGTGCACGCCGGAGCAGATCGTGGTCGGCGCGGGACTGGAGTACCTGTTCGGGGTGCTGCTGGAGCTGCTGCCGCCGGAGGCGGTCTGCGCCGCGGAGGACCCCGGCTACGCGGGCTTTGCCCACGCCGTTTCCGCCGCGGGGCGGCCCCTGCGCCTGCTGCCGCTGGACGCGGGCGGGCTTTCCGTCCGGGCGCTCGAGGCAAGCGACGCCGCCGTCGCCTTCATCACGCCGTCCCACCAGTTCCCAATGGGCCTGACGATGCCCGCGGACCGCCGCTCGCGCCTGCTGCGCTGGGCGTCGGAGGCGCCGGGGCGCTTCCTCGTGGAGGACGACTACGACAGCGAATTTCGCTATCTCTCCCGCCCGCTGAGCGCGCTGCAGGGCATGGACGGCGCCGAAACCGTCGTCTATCTCGGCACGTTCAGCCGCTCGCTCGCGCCCGCGATCCGCGCGGCCTACATGGTGCTGCCGCCGCCGCTGCTGGCGCGCTATCACGCGCTGCCCGGGCACGGGATGAGCACGCTGAGCCGCTATGAGCAGCACGTCCTCGCGCGCTTTCTCAACGAGGGCTTCTATGCGCGCTACCTGCGCCGCGTGGGCAACGTCTACCGCCGCCGGCGCGAGGCGCTGATCGCGGCGCTGGAGGGGATCGACGGCGTCACGGTGTCGGGCAGCGGCGGCGGGATCCACCTGCTGCTGCACAACCCGCGTTTCAGCGAGGAAGAACTGCTTGCGCGCGCAGCGGCGGAGGGGATCACGCTGCGCGGTCTGAGCAGCTACTGTGCCGTGCAGCCCCCGCAGCCGTCCACGCTGGTCGTGGGCTACGGCGGGGTGCGGGACGCGGACATCCCGGACGCCGCCGCGCGCCTGAAGCGTGCATGGGAATAAAGAAAAAACGCGCTGCGGATTTGCTCCGCAGCGCGTTGGGTTTTGTGTTATCCGAGCACTTCTGACAGTCGCATCAGGACTGTGGCGAGCTGGGCCCGGGTGGCGGTTTGCTCCAGGCCCATCGTGCCGTCGCCCATGCCGCGGAGAATGCCGACCTCCGTCAGCCAGAGGGCGTAGTGCGTCCATTCCTCGCTCAGCTCCCCGACGTCGGTGAAGGGCAGCTCGCCGGAGACCTCCGCGCTGTCATATAACTCCTCCATGCCGGGCAGGAGCAGGCAGAGCGACAGCATATTCCAGCGCTCCACGAGCTCGTCTGGCCCGGCCAGTCCGGGGACCTCCGGCACGGCCCCCCTCGACTCGACCCAGCGGATCGCGTCGGCCAGCGGCGCGTCGGCGGCGACGTCGGAATAGGGCCAGGGGGCGTCCGTCTCCACCTTCGGGCTGCCGGCATAGCGCCAGAGGGCCATGAACAGATCGGCCGTGGTCAGCGGCTGATTGCCGTCAAAGCGCCCGTCGTGCGCGTCCAGCAGGCCGTAGACCGCCGCGTAGGAGGCGGCGGAGGCGTACCATTCCGCGCCCGTCACGTCGGAGAAGCGCCGGATATAGGCCGCCTTCGCCTCGCCGTCGGCG
>CAMJPK010000099.1 GCA_946407675.1 uncultured Clostridia bacterium | reverse complement strand
TGTACTCGCTCAGCGCGCCGTAGATATCCACCTCGCAGCTCACGGGGATGCCGCGCGCGGCCAGGCGGGAGTTGACGTAGCAGGGCTCAAAGCCGAACTGCTCGGGGAACGCGGGCCAGCACTTGTCGGCGAAGGCGACGTACTTGCGCGCGCCGCGGTGCTGCTCCGCCCAGTCGAGCAGCGTCAGCTCAAACTGCGCCATGCGCTCAAGCATGTCGGGGAAGTACTTGCCCTCGCCCATCTCGGCGGCCATGTCGGCGCACACCTCGGGGATGCGCTTATCTCCCGCGTGGGCCTTGTAGGCCACCAGCAGGTCGAGCTCGCTGTTTTCCTCCACCTCGACGCCGAGCTCGTACAAGCCCTTGATCGGCGCGTTGCAGGCGAAGAAGTCCTGCGGGCGCGGGCCGAAGGTGATGAGCTTCAGGTTCTTCAGGCCGATGACGGCGCGGGCGACGGGCACGAAGTCCGCGATCATCTGCGCGATGTCCTCGGCGGTGCCGACGGGATACTCGGGGATGTAGGCGGGGATGTGGCGCATGCCGAGGTTGTAGGAGCAGTTGAGCATGCCGCAGTAGGCGTCGCCGCGGCCGTTGATGAGGTCGCCGTCGCCCTCGGCGGCGGCCGCGAACATCACGGGGCCGTCGAAGCGGTCAGCGATCAGCGTCTCGGGCGTCTCCGGTCCGAAGTTGCCGAGGAAGACGACCAGCGCATTGCAGCCGGCGGCGTTGACGTCCGCGACGGCCTTGAGCATGTCGGCCTCGTTCTCCACGGTGACGGGGCACTCGTACAGCTCGCCCTTGTAGGCGGCCTTGACGGCCTCGCGCCGCCGGATCGAAAGCGCGATGGGGAAGCAGTCGCGGGAGACGGCGATCAGGCCGAGCTTGACTTCAGGGATGTTGTTCATGGCAGTTTACCTCCGATCAATATTTCAACGTTTTTTAATTCGTAGTCAGCGCCAGTCTTCGCGGCCGGGGGTGAAGTATTCCAGCCACTCGGTCGGCTCGGTCACGTGGTGCATGATGTGGGGCACATTCGGCGGCACCTCGACCACGCTGCCGGCGTGCACCGGGATCAGCGCGCCGCCCACCAGCATGGCGCCGCTGCCGCGCAGGACGTAAACCAGCTGCTTGTGGGGGTGGCTGTGCGGCGCGGGACCGCGGCAGGGCGGTGCGGACATTTTCGTGAGCGTGTAATCCGGATCGTCGGCGAGCACCTCACGCTCCGCCGCCCGCTCGGGAAGCGCGCTCCAATCGGCTTCCTGCATGGAAAGTCCCTCCTTCATTCCGGAAAGAATCTGGATACCACGGCGGCGACGCCCGCGTGGTCACAGTCCAGCGTGAGCTCGTCTGCCGCGGCCTTTACGCTGTCGGACGCGTTGCCCATCGCCACGCCGACGCCCGCGGCGCGCAGCATGGAGATGTCGTTGAGCCCGTCGCCGAAGGCCATGGTTTCGGCGGGATCGATGCCCAGCGCCCCGCACAGCCCCAGCAGGGCCTTGCCCTTCGTGGCGTCGGCGTGGTTGATCTCCACGTTGTTCGGACACGAGGCGCTGGCGACCGTGCCGGGGAAGCGCTGCGCGCAGGTGCGCAGCACCTCGGCGTGCACGTCGAGGTCGTTGGTGAAAAACTGCACCTTCTGGATGTCGCGTCCCTTCTCCGCGAGAAAGGCCTTGAGCTCCGGGACGGGCGTGCGCAGATTGCGCACCATCGGCAGGAAGAACTTGTCCGCGTGCAGCGTGAATTCCGGCGCGCGGCGCTGCATCTCCTCCGTCATCCAGCCGGTGGAGTCCATATAGCAGTCGTAGATGACCGGCAGCGTGTCGAGCCAGCGCATGAGCGCCAGCGCCTGCGAAAGCGGCAGGTCCGCGGTGTAAAGCACCTCGCTGTCGTCCGCGTTGGAGACGCGCGCGCCGTTGATCGTGATGGCATAGCGCAGGAAGGGGAGGGCGCGGACGACCGCCGGCATGGCGGCAAAATAGCGCCCCGTCGCTGGGACGATGTATGCGCCGGCGCGGTGGGTGCGCTCCAGCGCGGCGTAGTTTTCGGGCGGGATGCGCTTCTCACTGTCGAGCAGCGTCCCGTCCAGATCGAGCGCGATGAGACGGATCGTTTGCGGCATGGCGTTCCTCCGGCGTCTGCTTTTTATAAAAATCAGTATAGCCGCTTCGACGGAAAAAAGCAATTCTTATTCACCGCTTTCTTTTCCGGGCCGCTTCTGTTATACTGTGATCATTACATGATACATAAGGAGTCGTCCGTATGAACCAGCCCTATGTGCCCGATTATCCGCTGCTCTGCGCCCCGCTGCGTGTAGGGCGTGTCACGCTGCGCAGCCGCATGTGCTCCGCCCCGATGGGCTTTCCCGACCTTACCGAGGACGGCTGCCTCACCGAGGGCGCGATCGCCTTCTACGAAAACCGCGCGCGCGGCGGCGCCGCGATCGTGACGGTCAGCGAGGCCTGCGTGGACTATGAAAACGGCAAGAGCCACGGGCGGCTTATCAACCTGTGCAACCCCGGCGTGCTGGCCGGGCTCACGAACTGCGCCCGCGCGATCCGGCGCCACGGCGCGCTGGCCTCCGTCGAGCTCAATCATGCGGGGATGCTCTCGGACTTCGACGTGGTGACGGCGGAGCGCCGGCGCGACGAGAACGTACACTACGGCCCGAGCGATACGGTCCTGCCCACCGGTACGGTCGTCCGGGCGATGAGCCAGGCGCAGATCCGAGAAGCGATCGCCTGCTTCGCCCGCGGCGCGGCGCTTTGCAAGCGCGCGGGCTTCGATATGCTGATGCTCCACGCCGGCCACGGCTGGCTGATCCACCAGTTCTTATCCCCGCTGACGAACAAGCGCACGGACGACTACGGCGGCAGCCGGGAGAAGCGCTTCCGCTTCGCGCTGGAGGTCCTTGACGCCGTGCGCGCCGCGGTCGGGCCGGATTTCCCGATCGAGCTGCGCTTTTCCGCAATGGAAACGGCGCCGGGCGGCATCACGCTGCCGGACGCCGTCGCCTTCGCCGAGGCGGTGCAGGACAGGGTGGACATCCTCCACGTCTCCGCCGGCGGCGAGCCGGATTTTCATGTTACGCACCCGCCGATGTTCTCCGCGCCCGGCTGCAATGTGCACTATGCCGCCGAGATCGAGAAGCACGTGCGCATCCCCGTCGCGACGGTGGGCGCGCTCAATGAACCGGCGCAGATGGAGGAGATCCTTGCTAGCGGACAGGCGGACATCGTGTGCATGGCGCGGGCGCTGCTGGCCGATCCGGAGCTGCCGAAAAAGGTGGCGCAAAACCGCGCCGACGAGATCCTGCGGTGCATCCGCTGCTTCACCTGCCACGCCGAGCGCATGCTGACCCAGACGCGCATCTGCGCGCTCAATCCGCAGATCGGCAGGGAATACGAGGCGAAATTCGACGCCCCGCCCACGGCGCCGAAACGCCTGCTCATTGCGGGCGGCGGCCCCGGCGGGATGCAGGCGGCGGTCACCGCCGCGCGGCGCGGCCATCATGTGACGCTGTGCGAGGCGTCCGACGCGCTCGGCGGGAACCTGCGCTGCGAGGCGCATGTTCCGTTCAAGGCGGCGTTCCCGAAGTACATCGCGACCATGACCCGGCAGATGGAGCTGGCGGGCGTCGAGGTGCGCTTGAACACCCCGGTCACGCCGGAGCTCGTGCGCGATTTTGCGCCCGACGCGCTGTTCATCGCCGTCGGCGCGCAGGCGGCAAGGCCGCCGATCCCCGGCATCGACGGGGATAACGTGGTCTACGGCACGCAGCTGGAGCAGCGTGAGGGCGAGCTCGGGCCGCGCGTCGCCGTGATCGGCGGCGGACTGGTCGGCTGCGAGAGCGGACTGTACCTTGCGCAGAAGGGCCACACCGTCACGATCCTCGAGATGCGCGGCGACGTCGCCGTGGACGCCAACCCCCGCCACCGCCCCGCGCTTTTGGCGGAGCTGGCGGCGCACACGACCGTGCGCACCGGCCTGCGCGTCACGGAGATCACGCCGGCGGGCGTCCGCTGCGCCGACGGGACGGGAGAAGCGGTCTTCATCGAAGCGGACAGCGTGCTGTGCGCGGCGGGCCTGCAGCCGCGCAGGGAGACCGTGGACGCGCTGCGCGGCTTGGCGCCGATCGTCGAGGTCATCGGCGACTGCGTAAAGCCCGACATCATCCGCGGCGCAACTTATCGCGCCTATCACGCTGCGCTGGATTTATAAAGAAGGACAATATTTCTGTGAGAAACCTGCGATCCGACAACGCAATACGGTTTCGCGCCGCCCTGCTGCCGACGGTGCTGGCGCTGGCGTGGCCGACGATGCTGGAAAACCTCATGAGCACCGCGGTGCAGTATGTGGACACCGCGATGGTCGGCTCCCTCGGCACCGCCGCGACCGCCGCCGTCGGCGCGACCACGACGGTGAACTGGCTGGTGGGCAGCACGATCTCGGCCTTCGGCGTGGGCTTCCTCGCCTATATTTCGCAATCGCGCGGCGCGGGGGAGTATGAGAAAGCGCGCGCGGCTGCGGCGCAGAGCGTTCTGGCCGTGCTGGCCGTGGGGCTTGCGTTTACGGTGCTGACGCTCTCGCTGAGCGCCTATGTCCCAGTGTGGATGCGCGTCGATCCGTCCATCCGCACGCTGGCCGGGCGCTATTTCTTCGTGCTGTATCTCCCGACGCTGCTGCGCGCCGCGTCGATCATTTTCGGCACGGTGCTGCGCGCCTCGGGGGACACGAAAACGCCGATGCGCGTCGGCGTCGGCGTCAACCTCATCAATGTGGTGCTGAACTTTCTGCTGATCTATGCCCCGCGGACGATCCGCGTGTTCGGCCTTTCGCTGCCGATGTGGGGCGCAAATCTGGGCGTGCTCGGCGCGGCGGCGGCCAGCGCGGCGAGCTTGTTCTACGGCGGCGTCGCCATCACCGCGGCGTTCTGGCGGCACCCGGAGATCTCCCCGAAGGGGCGCTCCATCCGCCCGGACCGGACGATCCTCATCCCCTGCGTCAAGGTCGCGTTCCCCAACATGCTCCAGCGCTTCGGCACAAGCCTGGGCTACGTCTTTTTCGCCTCAATGATCAACTCGCTCGGCGAGCTTTCGACCGCGGCGCACACGATTGCGAACACCGTCGAGAGCGCCTTCTACATCCCCGGCTACGGCATGATGGCCGCCGCCGCGACGCTGACGGGCAACGCCATCGGCGCGAAGTCGCGGCAGATGCAGCGCGATCTCGCCGTCGTGATCCTCACCTGTGAGGTCGGCCTGATGCTCGTCACCGGCGGGCTGCTCTTCGTCTTCGCGCCGAACATGGTGCGCATTTTCAGCCGGGACGCCGCGGTGATCGCGCTGGGCGGCGCCGTGCTGCGCATGGTGGCCTGCACGGAGCCGTTCTTCGGCTGCAGCATCGTCATCGAGGGCATGCTGCAGGGCGCGGGGAAGACGCTGATGCCCTTTGTGTTCAACATGATCGGCATGTGGGGCGTCCGCATCGTCGGCACCTTCGTCTGTACGCAAATGCTGGGCTTCGGTCTGCGCGCGGCCTGGGGCTGCATGATCTGCCACAATCTGCTGCTGTTTGCAATGTACGCGGTCTACTACGCCCGCGGGCGATGGAACCCGCTGCGCGAGGCGCATTAAAAACAAAAGAAACGGCGGGGCGATCTGCCCCGCCGTTTGTCATATGGAAACAGGCATCATTCAAAGTGGATGCTGCCGCTCGTGGTCTTGACCTCGCACAGCCCGCCGCTGCTGCCTGACGGGACGCGGACGGAGCCGCTGGTGGCGCGGGCGACATAGGTCTTCGGCGTCAGCAGATTGCCGGAGACGGAGCCGCTGGTGCACTCGATGTACAGCTCGTCGGCGTCGCAGTCCTCAAGCTTGATGCTGCCGCTGGTGCACTCCAGCTTCATCTTGCCGCGGGCGATCACGTCGCTGAAGCGGATGCTGCCGCTGCTGCTCTCCGCGCCCAGGTCGCCGGTGCAATGCACGCCGCTGAGCCGCAGGCCGCCGCTGCTCAGGTGCAGGGCGACGCTGCCGGGGCGCATGTCGCTCAGCGCGACGCCGCCGCTGGAGGCGCGAACCTGCAGTTCATTGGGAGAGGCGTTCATGACAGCCACGCCGCCGCTGGAGGCCTCGATGGCCAGCTGCTCGGTCACATCGGCGGAAAAGCCGACGCCGCCGCTCGAGACGGTGATGACCGCCGTGGTAAAGCGGAAGTCCTCGGGGACGCTCACGCCGCCGCTGGAGGACTTGACCCAGAGGGAATCATAGGCCTGCTCCGGCAGATAGACGCAGACGTAATCCTCCTTCAGCGAGGCGCCGAAGAACGACCAGGCCCCGCTGCGCTCGCGTACGACGTGCAGCGTATCCCCGTTCTGCCAAACCTTGTATTTCAGGGTCGCGCTTTCGATGCAGCGGACGGTGCAGATCCCGTCCTTCGCGGGGAGTAGCTTTACCTCGGCCGCGCCGGTTTCGAGCACAAACGAGCGGATGCCCGCGTTTGCAAAGGTGTATTCTTTTTCCATGGCGTTCCTCCCACCGAAATTCAGCGACGCGAGAATGACCCCCACGCCCGCGATGATCAGCAGCGCGGCGACGATGATGAGCGCGACCTTGGCGCCGCCGGACATGGGCTTGCGCTCCTTGGGCGCTTTCGGGGGCTTTGCTACCCCAACCGCCGTCTGCTTCACGGGCTTTTGCAGGATCGCCTCGGCCAGCTCGGCCGGATCGCCCACGTCCGCGACGGCCTCAAATTCCGTCATGCCGTCCTCGATGCGGTCGTCGATCATCTCGCGGTAATATTGGAGCGTCCGCTCCAGATCGTCCTTCGGCAGCCCGGTGATCCGGGCGCGCAGCGCGGCGAGAAACTGTTCTTTATTCAGCATGTCCTCCGTCCTCCCTCACGATGTATTGGTAAATGGCCAGCAGCTCGTTCCAGTCGGTTTTGAAGGTCTCAAGCCGCTGGAGGCCCTGCGGGGTGATGTGGTAGTATTTTCGCAGCCGCCCGTTGTGCTCTGCCGAGCGCACCGTCAGCAGCTTGGCGGTCTCCAGCCGCCGCAGGATCGGATAAAGCGTCGATTCCGACATCTCCACATAGGGCTTCAAATCCTTGATGATCTGATAGCCGTAGGAGGGCGCACCGCGGATCGAGGCCAGCACGCAGGCGTCCAGCAGCCCGCGCTTCATCTGAATGTCCATCGAATACCCCCTTTCGCGTGATACTATACAACACGATGTATTGCGTGTCAAGAGGTATTATGGAAAAATTTTTCGGCAGCCGGGGGGCTGCCGAAAAAACGATCAGTGCGTCTTGTAATAGTCCCTCGCGTAGTTATAGTACACGTCGCTGAGGACCTGCTTGCGCTCGATGACCTTCGGGTCGTCGGCCTTCCCGGCAACGCCGGGCGCGTAGACAAAGCCGCCGTTCGGCGCAAGCGTATCCACATATTCCATGAGCTTTTCCCGCAGCGTCTCAAGGTCCACCGCCGTGGAGCCGAGGAAGCCGTTGTTGTCCCAGCCGCCGCAGATGGCGAGCCGGTTGCCGTATTTCGCCTTGATGCCCTTCAGATCGTTGCTGACCTGCGCGGGGTTCCAGGAGCACACGCCCATCTGCACCCAGTCGTCGATGAACATCTCGCAGTGGCCGCAGTCGTGCCGGTCGAGGAACACGCCGTGCTCCCGCGCCAGCTTGGCGTGCTTTTCGTGGAAGGGGCGCACCAGCTTGCGGTAGGTGTCGAGAGAGAAGAAGGGCGCCAGCGCGGCGGCGTCGTCGTCCATGATCGTGTAGACGTCCGGCTTGACATACTCCAGCTGCTTCTCCATGACCTCCAGATAGTGCTGCGAGACATAGTCGAACAGCGCATAGACCTCCTCCGGCT
>CAMJPK010000098.1 GCA_946407675.1 uncultured Clostridia bacterium | reverse complement strand
CAAGAAAAAGAGCGGCGGCAGAAATTCCCCGCCGGCGCAGATTTTCTCGGTGAGCTCCCAGAGCAGCCACTTGGGCATCACAGCGCCCTTCGAGTAAAGCTGGTTGATCGCCTCCACATGCTCCTGCGTGACGCCGCCGCAGCGCCCCCAGAGCTGGAGTGCGCAGTCGGTGACGAAGCTGTCCAGCTCACCGGACAGGCCGCGTCCGGCCACCTTGTAAAACGCTTCCGTGTTGGCGATGTATGTCTTGTGCAGTTCCTCGGGGGAACGCTTCCAACTGCTGGGCATGGCAATGTCCTCCATCATTGATCCGTAATTTACGGACATTATACACCGCAGCGCATGATTCTACAATCTTTTTTCATCTGATTTTCCGCCTGCTCCCGCCGCGTGCGCAGCGGGAGCAGGGACGCTCAGGCTTGACTGTCCAGCCCTTTGACAAAGCCGAGAAAGCCATCCGCCAGCTCGGCGGATCTGGAGGGGTCCGCCGCCTGCGCGCTGATCGTGACGGCCTCCCGGTCCGGCGCGGGCGCGATGCGGACATTTCCGACGTCGTTTCGCAGCGCGACGCCGTCGGAGAAATCGGCGCCCGCCTCCATCAAGCTCTGGCTGAGGACGCGCATGAGACGCGCGCGGCTGCGGCAGACGTAGACGCGCTGCGCGCCGGCGTCCGGGCGCCGGGCATAACCGGGGTGCTCCGGCTCCGGCTTTGCGACGCCCTCCAGACGTACCCTGCCGTCCAGCGCATCGAGGCAGCATTGATAATAGGCCCGCGGCGTGCCGATGTCGCACCAGTAGCCGTCCATGCGCACGGCGCGCATTTCATAGCCGCGCTGCATGAGCAGCGGAAACAGGTCCTTCGCAAAATCATAGGGGCGATCCGGCGGCACCTGCGCCATCGCCGCCGGGGAGATCACATAGATGCCGGTGTTGACGAGATCGCTGACGACCCGCTCCCAGTCCGGCTTTTCCACAAAGCTGACGACGCGGTCCTGCCGGTCGGTCAGCACGATGCCGTACTGCAGCGGCTGTTCGTGCGCGTACAGCGCCATCGTTACGGCGCTGCCGTGGCGGTGGTGCGCCTCGATGAGCGACTTCAGATCAAAGTCGCAGATGCAGTCGCCGGCGATCACGAGAAAGTCGCGGTCGCCGTAGTAATCCGCGCAGGCGCGCACCGCCCCGGCCGTGCCGCGCTGCGCGGTCTCGATGCGGTATTCCAGACGCATCCCGAGTGCCTGCCCGTCGCCGTAACGGTCGCGGATCACCTCCGGACGGTAATGCAGCGCCAAACATGCGTCCGTGATGCCGTTGCGTTTCAGAAGATCGAATATATGCTCCAGCACCGGCTTGCCGCACAGCCCCACCATCGGCTTCGGCAGATCGCCGGTCACGGATTTCAGGCGGGTGCCCTCGCCGCCGGCCAAAATGATCGCTTTCAAAACGCGTTCTCCTCTCAAATCAAAATGCAAAGTCAAGCTGCGCATAGTATTTGAGTTTTGCTGCGGCGCATGCGGCGCGGACAAATGAGAAATTTTTGAATTTGTACTTTGATTATTGAGGAAACTGTGGTAAAATAACCAAATATAATCGGCGTATTAGACGAATGTGGGTGGTGATTTGGTGAACAAGAAGCTGCAGAAGCTGATCGAGCCCGGAACCAGACTGTTTATCCTGATCATGGTGCTGTTTGCCGTCGCAACGTTTTTCTTCAACGAAACGCTCGCCATCATAGAGGGCGGCGTCATTGCGCTGCTGCTCATCTATTACTTCCTCGCGGCGCGCCACCGCAGGAAGCAGCTGGTGGAATACATTGAAAACGTCACCTACAACGCGGAGTCGGCCAAGAACAACACGCTGATGAATTTCCCGCTGCCCATCGTCGTTTTCAACATGTCGGACAACCAGATCATCTGGGGCAACCAGATCTTCTTCAATCTGTTCGGCGACCGCCAGCCCAGCTTTGAGGCGGAGCTTTCCGACATGGTGCCCGGGTTCACGAGCAAGTGGCTGCTGGAGGGCAAAAAGCAGTATCCCGGCCTCGTGCAGGTGGGGGACAGAAAATACCAGCTCCACGGCAACATCATCCGCGCAAAGGATGAGGACGTGGCCGAGCGCGCGAAGGACTTCATGGGCATCACCTACTGGGTGGACGTGACGGAATTCGACAACATCAAGACGGAGTACGAAAACTCCCGCCCGGTCACCATGCTGTTCGTTATCGACAACTACGACGAACTGATGAAAAACGTCTCCGACCGCGGCAAGGTGGAGCTGCGCGGCGCGATCGACGACCTGGTCAACGAATGGTGCGAGGGAAAACGTGGCCTGACGCGCCGCTATGACCGCGACCGCTATATGTTCATCTTTGAGAGCCGCTATCTGCGGGAGATCACCGAGGGCAAATTCGACATCCTTGAGAAGGTGCACGGCGTGGTAAGCCCCGGCGGCGTCCACGCAACGCTTTCCATCGGCGTCGGCGAGGACGGAGACGGATTTGAGGAGAACTTTTCCTTTGCGAATCTGGCGGTGGAGATGGCGCTCAGCCGCGGCGGCGATCAGGCGGTCATCAAGAACCGCTTCAACTTTGAATTTTTCGGCGGGCGCAATACCGAGGTGGAAACGCGCAGCAAGGTGAAAAGCCGCGTCGCAGCCAACGCGCTTGCCGAGCTGATGCGCTCGTCCAGCCAGATCTTCGTCATGGGCCACAAGCTCAGCGATCTGGACAGCGTCGGCGGCGCCGTCGGCATGGTCTGTATCGCCCGCAAGCTGGGCAAGAGCGCGAAGATCGTCGTGGACCTTGAACACAATACCGCGCAGAAGCTGATCGAGGCGCTGCGCGCCGAGCCGGAATACCGGGATGTCTTTCTGGACCCGGAAGAAGCCATCGTCAAGGCGGACAGCCGGACGCTGCTTGTCGTCGTGGACACCAACCGACCGGAGCAGGTGGAGAACGCCTCGCTGCTGGAGGCCTGTACGCGTGTCGCGGTCATCGACCATCACCGCCGCGCCGCCAGCTATATCCAAAACGCCGCGCTGACCTTCCACGAGCCGTACTCCTCCTCGGTCTGCGAGCTTATGAGCGAGCTGCTCCAGGAGCTCACGGAGCCCGGCGACATCACGCGCCTGGAGGCCGAGGCCCTGATGGCCGGCATCGTTCTGGACACCAAGAACTTCTCCATCCGCACCGGTGAGCGCACCTTCGACGCCGCGGCGTTCCTGCGGCGCATCGGCGCCGACACCTCCGAGGTCAAAAAGTATCTGCAGAGCGACGTGGACCACGCGGTGGAGAAGTACCACCTTCTGCAGGACCTCAAGATCTACCGCGAGGGCATCGCGATCGTGGCGAGCGAAACGGAGGTGGACCGCGTCGTCGCCGCGCAGGCGGCGGACGAGATGCTGAACATCTCGGGCGTCCAGGCGTCCTTTGTGGCCTATGCGACGGAAACGGGCGGCGTCGTCATCAGCGCGCGCAGCATCGGCGAGGTGAACGTACAGCTGATCCTCGAAAAGCTGGGCGGCGGCGGCAACAAGTCCGCGGCTGGCGTCCAGATCGACCATATGGAGCTTCGGGAGGCGGTCAACACTCTTTGCGCCTCCATCGACGAGTACCTGAACAGTTGAAAGGAGAGACAGAAATGAAAGTGATTTTTACGGTAGACGTCAAGGGACAGGGGAAAAAGGGAGAGATGAAGGACGTCTCCGACGGCTATGTCCGCAATTACCTGCTGCCGAGAAAGCTGGCGGTTGAAGCCACGACAGACAACATGAACGCGCTGCGCCTGAAGGAGAAGGCCAAGGCGGCCGCGATCGCGGCGGAGAAGGCCAAGGCGCTGGAGAACGCAAAGCAGCTGGAGAGCATCGTTGTCAAGGTCGCCGCCCGCGCCGGCTCCGCCGGAAAGCTGTTCGGCGCCGTGACGAGCCAGGAGATCAGCGACGCCCTGCGCGAGCAGTACGGCATCGAGATCGAAAAGCAGAAGATCATTCAGAGCGAGCCGATCAAGAGCTACGGCAGCTATGAGGTCAAGTGCAAGTTCGGTTACGAGATCAACGGCGTGATCCACGTTCTGGTCGTGGAAGAAAAATAAAGCAGCTGCGGAGGAAACGGCAATGGACGAGCTATTCGGCACCCGCGTGCCGCAAAGTCCGCAGGCGGAGCAGGCGGTCATCGGCTCGATGCTGATCGACCCCGCGTGTATTCCGATCGTTCTGACGGACGCAAAGCCGGAGCATTTTTACCAAAAAGCCAACCGTGATATCTTTGAAACGATCCTTTCCATGTTCAACTTCGGGCAGACCATCGACCCGGTGACCATCATGGATCGCATGAAGGAGCGCGGCGTATATCAGGAGGGCAGCACGGAGGCGTACATCCGCGAGCTCATTACGATCACGCCGACCGCGGCGAACGTCACGCAATACGTCGCCATCATCCGCGACAAGTCGCTCCAGCGCGATCTGGGCAAGGTCGCGGGCGACATCACGCAGATGGTGAACGAGGGGCTCGGCAGCGCGGACGACATGCTGGAATCCGCCGAGCGGAACATCTACGCCCTGCGGCGGGACCGCACCATCGGCGGGCTCAAGCCGATCTCCGAGATCGTGCAGACGGTCTATAACAATCTCAACCGGCTCGCGCAGGAAGGGGAGACGCTGCCCGGCCTTCCGACCGGCCTTGTCGATCTGGACAGTCGCATCCTCGGCCTGAACAAGGGCGAGCTGGTGCTGATCGCCTCCCGCCCCGGCATGGGCAAGACCTCCATCGCAATGAACATTGTGATGAATGCGGCAAAGGCGTCGGGGAAGGCGGTGGCGGTTTTCTCGCTTGAAATGAGCAGGGAGCAGCTGGTCAGCCGCATCCTCTCCGGCGAAGCGCGCGTAGACAACAAAAAGCTGCTGAAGGGCAACCTCAGCGCGGAGGAATGGCGCAAGATCGTCATGGCCGCGGCGGTGGTCGGCGCGACGAACATCCTCGTTGACGACAACCCGACGCTTTCCGTTGCGGACATGAACGCACAGTGCCGCCGCGTACAGAACCTCGGTCTGGTCGTCGTGGACTATCTGCAGCTCATGCAGTCCGCCGGCGGGAAGCAGAATAACGCGGAAAACCGCCAGCAGATCGTCGCGGACATGTCGCGCATGCTGAAGATCATGGCGAAGGAGCTGGAGGTGCCCGTGCTGTGCTTGAGCCAGCTCAGCCGCGCCAACGAAGCGCGCTCCGACAAGCGCCCCATGCTCTCCGACCTGCGCGAATCCGGCGCCATCGAGCAGGATGCCGACGTCGTCATCGGCCTGTATCGTGAGGGATACTATAACAAGGAATGTGAGGATCCGAGCGCTGCGGAGGCCATCGTGCTGAAAAACCGAAAAGGCGAGACGGGCACCGTCTATCTTCGCTTCCTTTCGGAGTTTACCACGTATGTTTCTGCGGACAGGAAACACGAATGATCGCGGAGAAATTCAAGGCATACGCTGAAGAATACGGAATGCTTCCCGCGGGCAGCCGCGTTCTGTGCGCCTGCAGCGGCGGACCGGACAGCACCGCGCTGCTGCTTTTGCTGTGCGCGACGCCCGATTTGACGGTCGGCTGCGCCCACTTCAACCACCGGCTGCGCGGCGCGGAGTCGGATCGCGACGAGGACTTTGTGCGCGCGCTGTGCGCCAAGCTCGGCGTCGCGTGCTTCTGCGGCGGCGGAGACGTGGCCGCGTATGAGGCGCAAAACCACATGGGCACGGAAGCTTCGGCGCGGGAAATGCGCTACGCCTTTCTGGAGGAAACGGCGACGGCGCACGGCTTTGACCGCATCGCAACCGCGCACCACGCGGAGGACAACGCGGAAACGATCCTGCTGAACCTTACGAGAGGCAGCGGCCTGCGCGGCTTGTGCGGCATCCCGCCCGTGCGGGGGCGCATTGTCCGCCCGCTGCTGACTGCGACGCGCGCGGAGATCCTGCAATACCTCGCGGAGCAAGGCGAGAGCTATGTAGAGGACGGCACAAACGAGCTGGACGACTGTGCCCGCAACCGCATCCGCCACCGGGTGCTGCCGCTGCTGATGCAGGAGAACACGGCGGCTGCGGAGCACATCAGCGCCGCGGCGGAGCTTTTGCGGCGGGACGAGGAATACCTGTCCGGCTGCGCCCGGCAGTTTTTGACGGAGAACCTCAAGGACGGTGCGCTGCCGGTCGGGGCGTTTCTGGCGCTGCCGGAGAGCATTGCAGCGCGCGTTGTTTCCACCGCGCTCGGTCCGCTTTCCCGCACGCACATCGCGGCGGTGTACGCCCTGTGCAGAAACCCGCAGGCACATGCCGCGGCGGACCTGCCGGGGCGCAGGATCGAAAAGGATGGGGACAGGCTGCTTCTGGACGCCACCTGCATGCCGCAGCCGTTTCGCTGCGAGGTGCCGCCCGGCGAGACGCTTTTACCGCAGCTTGGGCTGCGGATCCTTCGGCGGCGGGCGGCGCCGGACGAAGAAATTCACAATTCCTTCACCACTTTCTTCTTCCATTGTGATTCAATACGTGGTATGATATTCGTCGCATCGCGCGGAGAGGGCGAGCGCGTGCGCCTGGCCGGCCGCGGCTGCACGAAAACGCTGAAGAAGCTGTTTGCCGAGGCGCACATGCCGCTGCATGAGCGCGCGAGGACGCCGGTGCTGTATGATGACGACGGCGTGATCGCCGTTTGCGGCTTCGGCGTTGCCGAGCGCTGCGCGGCCAAGCCGGGTGAAGCGGCGGAGTGTATAGAAATCAGAGAAATGTGAGATATGTGAGGATAAGGGTATGGCGGAGAAACTACAGGACGATATTCTGGAGGTCCTTCTGAGCGAGGAGGAAATCCAGTCAAAGGTCAGGGAGCTGGGCGCGGAGATCACCCGCGACTACGCGGGAAAGACGCCGTTTTTCCTCGGCGTACTCAAGGGCTGCTATGTCTTTATGGCTGATCTGGTCCGGTGCGTGGACCTGCACTGCAGCATGGACTTTATGGCGGTTTCTTCCTACGGCGGCGGCACAAGCTCGACCGGCGCCGTCCGCATCACAAAGGACCTCAGCCGCGACATCGAGGGCAAGGATGTCATCATTGTGGAGGATATCCTCGATTCCGGCATCACGCTTTCTTATCTCAAAAAGTATCTTCTCAACCGCAAGCCCGCCTCTATCCGCATCGTGACGCTGCTGGATAAGCCGGCGCGCCGCCGCGCGGACATCAAGGCGGATTACTGCGGCTTTTCCGTGCCGGATGAGTTCGTCGTCGGCTACGGACTCGACTATGCGGAGGACTACCGCAACCTGCCCTATATCGGCGTACTGAAACCGGAAATCTACTCCAGATAACGATAAATATCGGTCCAAGTTAGGAAGTGAGCTTCATTTGAACAATAAACCCGGAAGAAACAAAGCGAGAGACATCGGATTCTATGCGCTGCTGATCATCATTCTGCTGGCGACGATCTTCACGCTGAACCTCGGCAACAAAAAGAGCACGAATGTGGAGTATTCGGAGGTGCGCGATCTCTTCCTGCAGGAAAAGGTCGAATCCTTTGTCGCGGAGGGGAACAAGCTGACGCTCGTGCTCAAGGACGAGAGCGTCGTCACCTGCGAGCTCAGCACCATCAGCATCTTCTACAACGATCTGAACGATCTGGTGCAGACGCAGAAGGATAAGGGGATCCTCAAGGAATACGACTATCCGCCCCAGTGGCAGGCGCCATGGTGGGCGTCCTTCCTGCCGTATCTGATCGTCATGGTCATCTTCGTCGTGGTCTGGTCCGTCGCGATGAACCGCATGCAGGGCGGCGCCGGCGGCGTGGCGCGCTTCAGCAAGGCGCGCACACAGCTCGGCAGCGACGAGAAGAACAAAAAGACCTTTGACGACGTCGCGGGCTGCGACGAGGAGAAGGAGGAGCTGGCGGAGATCGTCCACTTCCTCAAGAACCCCAAGAAGTACACCGAGATGGGCGCGCGCATCCCCAAGGGCGTGCTGCTCGTCGGCCCTCCGGGCAC
>CAMJPK010000097.1 GCA_946407675.1 uncultured Clostridia bacterium | reverse complement strand
GCCGTCCATGATCGGCTTGGTGCCCCAGCAGTGGATCATCACCTTGATGTTGGGCTCCTCCTCCACCATGGCGTCCATCTCCAGCTTGAGCTGGGTGGGCTCATAGTAGGGGGCGCGGACGAGATAGGGGTTGCCCTTCTCCGGGGAGACGCAGCCGTGGATGAGGCCCCAGCGCTCCAGCTTGAAGGGGTCCTTCTCCCCCACTTCCTCGCGCTCCGGGCAGATGTAGGAGTCGGGCGCGTTCTTGTCCAGACGCGCAAACCACTCCTCCTGCAGGCCGCGCACGCAGTTGAAGCGGTGCCAGCTCAGCGCCGGGATCATCAGGACGTAGCCGCCCGTGACGTCGCCGCCGAAGTAACCGAAGCGCTCCATGAGGATGACCTTTTCGCAGCCGGCGCGGGCCGCGGCGATGGCCGCGCTGTGGCCGGCGCAGCCGCCGCCGACGACCAGCACGTCACATTCGTCGTAAATGGGCAGCTCGCAGGCCGCCTCCAGATAGGTTTTCTGTGCCATGTTCGTTCACCTGTCCCTTTCAAATCAGAATCAGCTTACCAATCTAGGCCGGCGGCTTCGCGGATCTTCTTCGCCGCCTCGGTATAGGTGCCGTATTTGTACTCCTCCAGCTCGCGCACCAGCGCGGGATCGGTGTTCTCCTGGCGCGGCAGCGGGACGTCCTGCTCCGTGCACAGGATCTTCTGCACCTTCCTGATATCGACATTGTGCGTCGTCGTGCCGTCCTTCACGCAGACCGCGGCCGCGACGCCGGCGGCCTGGCCGGTGCCGACGCACTGCGGGATCAGCGTGATGCCGGCCACCGCGTCCGCCGTGGCGGAGAGATGGCGGCCCGGGCACAGCAGGTTCTCGATCTTCTTCGGCAGAATGCAGCCGTAGGGGATCTCGACCGGCGCGCCGCCGTTGATCATGCCGACCAGGCTGTGCCACGCGATGACGTCGTCGAACTTCGCGCCGGTGGCGATGTCCAGCTTGCTGTAGATGTGCTCGCCGTCAAGGCGCAGCGAGCAGCGCGAGCCGAGCTGCGGCGCGATGTCGTAAAGGTACGCGTTGCGGCCGTAGGGCATGTTCTTGCGGCAGAATTCCACAAGCTTTCGAATGGAATCGCGCACCGTGAATTCCGTATAGCGGATGTCGTCGAGGTTGGCGCAGTTGCGGTTGGGCAGCCAGTTGTTCCACCAGACGACGTCGTTGCAGCCGGCCGGGAAGAAGAACGTGGAGTAACCGGCGATCTTGTTGAGCTGGGCGCGGAAGGCCTTGCCCTCCTCCGGGTGGGACTTGAACCAGCGCATGAAGCCCTCGAAGTCGACGCCGCCCATGCGCCAGACCAGCGCGGTCATGCCGCTGCGGTCGGCGCGCACGTCGGTGGTCTTGGTCGCGCCGTGGAACACGGACGCGCCGGACTGGGAGTAGATATCGCCGTCGCCGGTGGCGTCGATGACGACCTTGGCGAGGATGGCCTGCCGGCCCTCCTTGCTCTCGAAGATGACGCCCTTGATCGTGTCGCCGTCCATGATCGGCTTGGTGCCCCAGCAGTGGATCATCACCTTGATGTTGGGCAGCTCCTCCACCATCTTGTCAAACTCCAGCTTGAGCTGCTGCGGCTCATAATACGGGGCGCGGACGAGGCAGTGATGCCCCTCCTCCGGGCAGACGCAGCCGTGGATCAGATCCCAGCGCTCCAGCTTGAACGGGTCCTTTTCGCCCACCTCGTCGCGCTCCGGGCAGATGTACGCCCACGGCGCATTTTTGTCGAGGCGGGTGAACCATTCCTCCTGGATGCCGCGCACGCAGTTGAAGCTGTGCCAGCTCAGCGCCGGGATCATCAGGACGTAACCGCCCGTGACGTCGCCGCCGAAGAAACCGAAGCGCTCCATGAGGATGACCTTTTCGCAGCCCGCGCGGGCCGCGGCGACCGCCGCGCTGTGGCCGGCGCTGCCGCCGCCGACGACCAGCACGTCGCATTCGTCGTAAATGGGCAGCTCGCAGGCCGCCTCCAGATATGTCTTCTTTGCCATGTTTTCCTCCGTTCTCAGTCGCGTCCGTTTACTCGTCGGGGAAGAGCTTGTGCAGGTCTTCCATTTTGCCGACAATGTAGCCCATGGCCGCCTTGCCGGAGCCGCAGGCGTTGCCCTCGTCGGTGTCGATGTGGCTCAGCGCGCCGCCGTTATCCGGGCCGTTGGTGTGGATGGCGGTATCGCCGAAGATGGTCGTGCGCCCCTCGCTCTCCACGCACATGAGCACCTTGTCGCCCTCCTTTAGGCCGTTGGCCTCCGCGGTCTTCGGGCCCATGTGGATGTGGCGCTCGGCGACGATGACGCCCTTGTCGAGGACGACCTCGCCGGCGGGACCGACCACGCGGATGCCGGGCGTGCCCTCGATGTCGCCGGAGGCGCGCAGCACGGCGGGCACGCCGAGCGTACGTGCGTCCGTCGCGGAGATCTCAAGCTGATCGAAATTGCGGCACGGGCCCATGACGGCCACGCGCTCAAAGCGGTTCTTCGGGCCGATGACGGTCACGCGCGAGGTGGAGAGAAACTGCCCGTGGGCAGGGCCGTCCGGGACGATCTCGTGGCCCTTGCCGAACAGGAGATCGACGGTGTCCTGCCGGAGATGGATGTGGCGGGCGGAAACCTTGACGGGGAATTTGCCGAAAGAATATGCCATAACGATCAGTCCTCCTTATTGAACATCTGATACGGTTTTACTTCGCTGTAATCGTTGACCGGCTCCTCCCCGTTCAAAACGCGGGTAACGCCGCCGGCCAGCGCCTCGATCTCGAAGGCGCCCGGCATGCGCACGACCGGGGCGAGGAAGCCGACGCGCTCCTCGATCCAGCCGGTAAAGCGCTTGGAGTGCGCGATGCCGCCGGTGAGGATGATCGCGTCCACCTTGCCGCAGAACACCGCGCCGAGCGAGCAGATGTCCTTCGACACCTGATAGGCCATCGCCTCGTAGACGAGCTTCGCCTTTTCGTCGCCGGCGTCGATGCGCCGCTCCACCTCAACGCAGTCGCTCGTGCCGAGCCAGCCGTAGAGCCCGACGTCCTTTTTCAGGATGCGGCGGATCTCGTCGGGCGTGTAGCGCGGATCGCTGTAAAGCTCCGCCACCATGCTGCCGGAGACGCGGCCGGGGCGCTCGGGCGTGAAGCTGCCCTCCTCGGCGGAGTAGGTCTCGATGATGGTGCCGTCGCGGTAGGCCAGCGTGCCGAAGCCGCCGCCCATATGCGTGATGATGAAATTCACATGGTTCGGGTCGCGCCCCATCTGCTCCGCGACGCGCCGGGCGACGGCGCGGCAGTTGAGCGTGTGGGAGGCGATGTGGCGCTGATAATGCGCAATGCCCGTGATGCGCGCGATGGGCAGCACCTCGTCCGTCGGGACGACGTCGTAGAGGAAGGCCGGGACGCCGTACTCTTCCGACAGACGCCCGCCGATGACGGTGGACGAATACAGCCCGATGTGGCCGACCGGGCCGGAGGTGACGTCGGAAAGCAGCTGCGGCGTCAGGCGGTAAGCGCCGTGGCGGTAGCTGCCCTGTCTGCCGATGCCGCGGACGGCTATGGCGTCCAGCGCGGCGACGTCGATGCCCTCGCTTTGCACGAAGTCCTCGCCCGCCTTTCCGAAGAACGCGAGGATCTCCTCCGCCCCCTTCAGGGCGCGCAGGAGCGCCGTGTCATGCTGCGTCTCGACCTGCCTGACGATGCGCGCATTCTCGCAGTACGCGATCTTCGAGGAGGTGGAGCCGAGGTTGATCACAAGAATTTTTTTGATTGTATTCATGGTTTCCTCCGGTTTTCCATTCGTTTTTGTTGACAAGCCGGGTTGGATGATTTACGATGAAAAAAAGTGAATTAACAAACTTTTCACGAGGAACGGGGGTATTACCTTGAGAAAGGCAAATCGGAAGATCCAGGTCGCGCTCACGGAAGCGGACCGGATGCTGCTGGATTCCTACTGCCATCTGGCCGACTGCCTCGGCATGTACCTCGGCGGCGCCTATGAGATCGTCGTCCACAGCTTCGGCGTGGACGATCCCTTCACGCTGCACATCGTCAACGGCGCGCTCACCGGCCGCACGGCGGACAGCAAGATCCCCGAAACCGCCTTCACCGCCATCGAGCAGCTGCAGATCCGCATGAAGCACAGCGATCCGGTCATCTCCGAGACCTTCGGCGTGCGCCCCGACGGGAAAAAGTACAAAAGCGCGTCCATCGGCATCGTCGGCAGCGACAGCAAGCTGATCGGTATGATCTGCTTCAACTACTGGCTGGATATCCCCTTCTCCGAGGTCATCAAGTCCTTCGCCCTGCCGAGCTATCTGAACACCGCGGCGCTCCCCTTGCAGATGACCGACAACAGCCGCTACGACACCGCGATCAAGCACGAGATCCTCAAGGTCAAGGACACCGTGATGAACGACGCCGGCATCCCCGCAAAGTTCAAGCGCAAGGAGATCGTCCGCCGCCTCAACGACGCCGGCGTCTTCAAGGTGAAGAACGCCATTCAGATCTGCGCCGACACGCTGGATATCACGATCGCGACGATCTATATGCACATCCGCAATCTCGATTCCAACTGAACCGATCCGCTTGCGCGCCGCCCGGTTTTCTCCCGGGCGGCGTTTTTTTGTTCAGCAGCCGGAGGGACGGTCCGTTCCGGGAAGAATCGGGTGTGCCTTTGCCCACGCCGCGCCGTAATTCTTCATCTCGTCAAAGGCGATGGTGTTGTTCCACTCGCGGAAGCAGCGGCCGTTGGGAATGGAGGGATAGAAGCGGCCCGCCGGACAGTAGGTGTCGATGGCGCGGCGCACCTCCGCGCGGATCTGCTCCTCCGTGATGTTGGCAATGTCGATGGCCGGACCGTCGATGCCGCCGATCATCGCGAGCTTCCCCTGCGTGACGCGCTGGATCTCCACGATGTCGTTCTGCGGGATCACGCCCTGCCAGATGTCGATGCCCATCTCGACCATGTCCTGCGCCAGCGGCTGGCAGATGCAGTCCGCGTGGTGGACGAATAAGATGCCGCAGTCGTGCGCCGTCTGGACGATCTCGGTGTGCAGCGGCTTGATGATCTCGCGCCAGAGGTCCGGCGGAAGAAAGACGTTTTGCTTGGAGCCCCAGTCGTCGTGGTAGAAGATGACCTCGGGGTGCAGATGCGCGCTCACCTGCTTGATCGTCTCGATCTTGAAATCCGCGATCACGCGCAGCAGCGCCGCCATCTCCTCGGGATAGAGCATGAAGTTCATAAAGGCGTTCTGCATGCCCATCAGGTGGTGGCTGCGCTCAAACAGGCCGCGCGTACAGAAGAAGGCGCAGAATTTCTCGCTGCGGTCAACCTCCTTCGCCTTCGCCTCCGCCGCGCTCCAGTCCAGCCCGTCAAAGGTCGGGACCGTCACCTGCTCGCGCCATTTCGTGATGTCCTTGATGACGGCGGTCTCGTCGTCGATCATCGGGTGCGCGCCGGGGGAATCCGGCTGAAAGAGGAACGGCGTCCCCCACGAATCCTTGTGGATCTTCCCGTCCCGCGGGATCGCGTCGCGCCCGAAGATCGGGTCGATGACGAAAGCAAGAGATGTCATAAAGTCGTTGTAGGTCTCCGGTGGCCGGCGTTCAAAGATCGCCATTGCGTTTTCTCTCGGCGTCATCGTTTTCATTCTCCGTTGATACTATAAAATTTTTGATTGTCTATCTATTTACTTATAACATCCGCCCGCGCGTCTGTCAATCGCATTTGTTCAATTTGGAATAAGTGATAAAAAACAAAAAAATTCTTGGGGATTATCCCAAGAATTTTTTCAAGTTTCATTTGTGCCCTCGCCGCTGCGCGACGGCTGATTGCAGCTTGTAGGCCGCGCCCAGCGCAGGCCACGCCAGAAGCGCGAAAACGGCGAGCAGGAGCATGCCCGGAAAGTCCAGCGGCGAGAGGGTGAACAGGCGCTTGAGGAACACCGCGCTGAACACGAAGGCGACGCAGACCGCGGCGATGAGCAGCTTGCGCAACAGCGTGAAGGGCTTGCACAGGCGTATGATCACGAAGATCCCGACGATGCCCATCGTGAATGCGCAGATCGTGCTCATCATCTCCCGCGGAAGGCCGAAGGCGTAATAGAACAGCATGATGCCGATAATGAGGAAGAAATCCGTCATCGCCGGCGGCAGCGCCGCGCGCAGGACGTTGCGCAGGAATTTGCCCTTGACGATGCTCTCATTCGGCTCCATCGCCAGCACGAAGGCCGGGAAGCCGATGGTCAGCGAGCTGACCAGAGAAAGCTGCGCGGCGGTGAAGGGATAGGGCATCGTGAAGATCAGCGAGACGATGGCGAGGGCGAAGGAGAAGATGTTCTTCACAAGGAACAGCGTTGCGCTGCGCTCGATGTTGTTGATCACGCGGCGCCCCTCCGCCACCACAGACGGCATCACGGAGAAGTCCGAGCGCAGAAGCACGATGTGGCTCACCTGCCCCGCCGCCGCGCTGCCGGAGGCCATCGCGACGGAGCAGTCCGCCTCCTTGAGCGCCAGCACGTCGTTGACGCCGTCGCCCGTCATGGCGACGGTGTGCCCCTTGGCCTTGAGCGCGAGCACCATCGCCTTCTTCTGCGCCGGCGTGACGCGCCCGAAGACCGTGTAGCGCTCCACGGCCTGCGCAATGTCCTCGTCCGTCGTGAGCGTCCGGGCGTCGACGGCGTTCTCCGCGCCGCGGATGCCCGCGCGTTTTGCCACCTCGGAGACGGTGACGTGGTTGTCGCCGGAGATGACCTTGATGTCGACGCCCTGCCCGGCGAAGAAGCGGAAGGTGTCCGGCGCCTCGGCGCGGATCTTGTTGTTCAGCAAAATGAGCGCCAGCGGCAAAAGCGCCGCGGTGGGCTGCTTGTCGCGCAGCGTGCCGCTGTAATCCGCCAGCAGCAGCACGCGGCAGCCCTTGGCGGCGTAGGCGTCGATCTGTTCGGAGAATTCGCCGTAGCGCTCGCCCAGAAGCACGTCCGGCGCGCCCAGCAGATACGTCTCATCCTCATGGAAGCTGACGCCGCCGAACTTTTTCGACGAGGTGAAGGGCATGGCCGCGATGGCCTCCTGCTTCGCCTCGCCCGCGAAAAACACGCGCAGCGCCGCCATCGTGTCGTTGTCGTCGCGCATGGCGGATACGTAGTCGGCCATGATGAGCCGGATGTCGTCGAGGTTGTAGCGGTCGGCGCACAGCGGCACGACCGAATCGACGATCATCTTGTTCTCCGTGATCGTGCCGGTCTTGTCGACGCACAGCGTGTCCACGCGTGCCAGCGTTTCGATGCAGCTCATCTCGTGCACCAGCGTTTTCTTCTGCGCCAGACGCAGAATGCTGGCGACCAGCGCCAGGCTCGTCAGCAGATAGAGCCCCTCCGGGATCATGCCGATCATCGCGGCGACCGTGCTGACGACGCCCTCGGAAAACGGGCGGCCGAGCCAGTAGATCTCCTTGATCGCCATGATCGCGCCGAGCGGGATGATCGCGATGCCGATCCACTTGACAAGATTGCTCAGCGAGCGCATCATCTCGCTTTGCTTCGGCTTGCCGCGCCGCTTTGCCTCCAGCGTCAGCTTGCTGGCGTAGGAGTCCGCGCCGACGGCGGTGAGCCGCGAGCGGCAAGAGCCGGAGACGAGGAAGCTGCCGGAGAGCAGCGCGTCGCCGGGCTCCTTTTTGATCTCGTCGGCCTCGCCGGTGATGAGCGATTCGTTGACCTGGCACGTCCCGTCCACGACCTCGGCGTCGGCGTAGATCTGATCGCCGCTTCGGAGGATCACGATGTCGTCCCGCACCATGTCGGCGGTGGCGAGCGTCAGCTCCTGCCCGCCGCGCACCGCGACGCCGCGCGGGGCGGTCAGCAGGTTGAGCTTGTCCAGCGTGCGCTTACTGCGAAGCTCCTGCACGATGCCGATGACCATGTTCGTCAGCACGACGCCCATGAACATCAGGTTGTTCCACGAGCGCACGGCGATGACGCAGGCCGCGAGAAAGAAGAAGATCAGGTTGAAGTAAGTAAAGACGTTGGAGAATATGATCTGTCCGACGCTTTTGCCCGGAGAGCTGACCGGCGCGTTGGCATAGCCGTGCTGCCGCCGCTCCTCCGCCTGCTCCGCCGTCAGCCCCAGTTCGGGGTCGGCGCGCAGGACGGGGAT
>CAMJPK010000096.1 GCA_946407675.1 uncultured Clostridia bacterium | reverse complement strand
AGAAAGGCGGTGAGCAGCTCGTGGGGGTAGTAGCTTTTCCGCGTCTCCCGGTACAAAATGAGCGGCGCGCGGCGCAAAAGCTGCGTCAGCTCCTCCGGCGGCAGCAGGTCGGCCGGCGCGAGCGCGTGCAGGGTCTCGGGCGTGATCTGGTCGAACAGGCAAAGCCGCAGCATGGCCCTGCGCTGCTCCTCCGTCAGCCGCTGCCAAAAGGTAGCGGAAAGCAGGTCGTCAAGCCCCTCGGAGCCGCTCTCCGGCAGCGCGTCGCGCAGGTTTTCCAGATACAGCGCCACCGCCGCCGTCCAGCCGTCCGTTTTTTGATGGATGGCGTGGATCTCCTCCGCCGTGGCCGGGATGCCGAGCTGGTGGGCAAAGGTGTCGATGTCGCGTTCCGAAAGCAGCAGGTCGCGGCTTCGGATATAGCAGACGCTGTCGCCCAAAATGCTCAGCACGTCGCGCAGGCGCCCGAAGTTTTGGGAGATGAACACGGTGCGCACGCCGTCGGCGCCGCATTTTGCCAGCGCGTCCAGCACCTGCGGCTGCCAGCTTTGCAGCGCGAACTGGAAATTGTCGAAGATCAGCGTCAGCAGCTCGGAGGGGTGAAGCTCCGAGAGGATCTGCGCCGCCTGCTCCGCGTTGCTTCGGTTGAGGTAGCCCAGATCCTCCAGCGCGCGGGCGGCCGTCTCGTCAACGGCGCCGAGCTGGCGGATGAACCAGCGGAAGCTGTTGTCCGCCATGCCCTCTACGGAGGTATACCAACGCACCGTCGCGTCGCCTTCCGCAAAGAGCCAGCGGACCGCCGTGGTCTTCCCGTAGCCCGCGGGCGCCTCCAGCGCGGAGAGCGCGCAGGTCTTCACCTTTTCCAGCTTGCCGGTCAGTGCTTCGGAAAAAAACAGCTTCTCCATATGGCGCAGCCCCTCCCCGTCTGATTTGTTCGCGCGCACGCATAATACCATAATACCATGCGTCGATTGCTGGCTCTATCATACAGGAAAGCCCTTGGTTTTTCAAGGCGGCGATCCGGAAAAACGCGCTTTCCCCTTGCCCGCGTCCGCGGGATATGATACAATATTGGAGTATTAAAAAATGGATTGAAAGAAGGAACGACGATGGGAAAATACGATGATTGCGTCATTTTCTCGGAGAACATGGAGTTCCCCACGTACCGCCCGATCCCGTGGCTGGCGAAGTTGGACGACGAGCCGGTGTTCCGTTGCAGCTATTCCATCCACTGGAACATGCCCTTTGACCCCGCCGATGCGCCAAAGCCCGCCCCCGGTCAGCGCGTCGTCGGCCACCCGCCCCACATGCACAGGGAAAACGAGATCCTGTTCCTTTTGAGCGGCGATGCAAATGACCCCTACAATCTCGGCGCGGAGGTGGAGATGTGCTTCGGCCCGGAGATGGAAAAGCACGTCCTCACCCGCTCTTGCTGCCTGCGCATCCCCGGCGGGCTGCCCCACGGCTTTTACCACGTCAATTCCTGCACGCGCCCGTGGCTGTTTATCGAGGTGCAGGAGGCCAACCCGAAGACGGAAAAGTTCCTCTGGGAGTACTTGACGCCGGAGGAGCTGGCTTCCATTCCCGAGCAGCAGATGAAGAATCTCTGGCTCGACGTCGGCTTTGATTGAGGCGCGCCATGGCGAATACTCTGACGCAAAACCGCGCGGAGCGCCGGCGGATGATGCTCAATGAGCCGGTCGGCAAGATCGTCACCATCATCGCCATCCCGATGATCATTTCGATGATGGTCGATTCGCTCTACAACATCGCGGACACCTACTTCGTCAGCCAGCTCGGAAAGGCCGCCACCGCCGCCGTCGGCGTCAACGACTCGATGACGCATTTCATCCGCGCCTGCGCGATGGGCTTCGGCATCGGCGCTTCGAGCTACATGTCCCGCCTGCTGGGCGCGAAGCGCGACGAGGAGGCCTGCCGCGTCGGCAATACGACGCTGTTCACCAGCATGATCGTGCTCTCGGCGCTGGCCGTGCTCGCGTTCATCTTCGTCGATCCGCTCGTCTCCCTGCTGGGCGCGACGCCCTCGGCAAAGCCCTACGCCATGAGCTACGCGCGTTTTATATTACTCTCCGTCCCCTTCACGGCGGGCGAGGTCTCGCTCAGCCACATGCTGCGCTCGGAGGGCAGCACGCGCTATTCGATGCTCGGCATGGTGTCCGGCTGCGTCGTCAATGTGGCGCTCGACCCGCTGTTTATCCACACCTTCGGGCTGGAGGTGGCGGGCGCCGCGATCGCGACGAGCATCTCGAAGGCCGTGTCCTTCCTCGTGCTGCTCTGGCCCTTCCTGCGCAAAAAGACCATGCTGGAGCTGAGCTTCCGCTATTTCACGCCGAGGTGGTCCATCTACCGCGAGGTCGCCCGCATGGGCATCCCCACCTTTCTGCGCGCCAGTCTGATGAGCACCTCCACCGTCGTCATCAACAACTTCGCCGGCTCGTTCAGCGACAGCGCGCTGGCTGCCGTCTCCGTCGCCAACAAGTGCACCCGGCTTGTCGGCAGCGCGATCATGGGCTTTGGACAGGGCTTCCAGCCCGTCGCCGGCTACTGCTGGGGCGCGAAGCGCTACCACCGCGTCAACCGCGCGTTCTGGGTCAGCACGTCCATCGGCGCGGTCATGGCCGTGGTGGTCGGCGGCGCGATGGGCATTTTCGCGCCGCAGCTCGTGGCGGTGTTCGCCGCGAAGGACGCGGAGATCATCCGCCTCGGCACGCTGATGATCCGCACCCAGTGCATCACGATGTTCGCCCATGTCTGGGTCATGATCATCAACGGGCTGTTCCAGGCGCTCGGCCGGGCGCTGCCCGCGGCGATCCTCGGGCTGTCGCGGCAGGCGATCTGCCTGATCCCCGCGGTCATCGCGCTATCGCTCCTGTTCGGCGTGAACGGGCTGGCCGTCAGCCAGGCGACCGCCGACCTGCTCAGCATGGCCATCGCGATCCCCATGGTCGTGAAGATCACGCGGGAGATCCGCCGCCTTTCCGAGACCGCGGAGGTCACGGAGGACCCGCCGCCGGAGAGCGCTCCGCCGATGGAGCAGGAGGCCGACCTCGACGCGTAAATCCCACACACAGCAAAGCGCTCCCGCCCAAATGGGCGGGGGCGCTTTTGGCTTCTCTCAGATTTTAATAGCGGACGTCGGGCTGATAGTATTCAAAGATCACGGCGTCGCGCCCCGATTCGCTGTCGCGGCTGTGGCTCGTCCAGCCGACGGGCATCGCGCCGAGGGCCTCCGCGAAGCGGACGCACAGCGGCTTCGGGCCGATGCGGTAAGCGATGAACTGCGGCCGCGCGGCCACGTTGAGCAGCGTGTTGCCGAGGAGGAGCCCCTCGGCGATGCTGCGCCCGGCGCGGACGTACTCCTCCGGAAGCTGCGCAAGCTGCCCGCGCAGCACCGCCGGGGCGTGGAAGCGGAACCACGCGACGATCAGCGGGTTGAAGCTCTCAATGCAGTAATGCCCCTGATAGGTGCGCAGCAGCGCATAGGTCTTTTTGCAAAGCTCGTCGTTGCGCGGTCCGTTTTTCAGCTCCACGATCAGCGGCGTGCGCCCGGCGACGAGCGCGAGCACGTCGGCAAACAGCGGGATGCGCTCGTCCGTGCCGAACAGCGGGAGCTTTTGCAGCTCGGCAAGGTCCAGCTCGTCCACGCGCGCGGCGACGCCGCAGGCGCGGTCCAGCGTGTCGTCATGGAAGACGACCACCTGCCCGTCGCGCGAAAGCTGCACGTCCAGCTCCATGCCGTAGCCCGCCTCGACCGCCAGCGAAAACGCCTTGCGCGAGTTCTCCGGCACGCTCTGGTCCTCGCTGTGCAGCCCGCGGTGGGCAAAGTTGCGGTGCAGAAACGGCGCTTTTTTCGACTCCGAGGCCTGCCCCGGCGCCAACAGCACGAAGGGCGCCGCCGCAAGGCAGCCGGCTGCGATCAGATGTCTGACTTTCATTGGTTTGCCTCCGATCCCTTGGGGCTCAATCCCCGTCCAGGGCCTCGAGGCCGTGGACGTTTTCGAGCTTCTTTGCCTTGATGTTCTTCACCAGCGCGGTGAACACGACGCAGCTGGCGATAAAGAGAATGCAGGCGTAGACCGGCAGGGCCCGCCACGCCAGCGTGACCTTGAAGACGAGGCCGAGCAGGATCGGCGTGATGGTCTGCGCGGACATGCTCGCGGCGTAGTAGTAGCCGGTGAACTTGCCGATGCGCTTGCTGGAGCACAGCTCCACGACCATCGGGAAGGAGCAGTTGTGCACCAGCGCCATGCCGAAGCCCTTGATCGCCCAGACGCCGAAGAGCGCCGCCGGGAATGCGTGCTCGCCGTTGGCGCCGGTGACCTTGCCGGTCGGCGCGACGAAGCACATGACGGCAAGCGCGACCACCGTGATCGCAAGGCCGGTCGAGATCGTCCACTTGCGCCCGATCTTATCCGCGACGGAGCCCGCTACGGCAAAGCCGACGACGGACGCGACGCCGCCGATGATGGTCAGCAGCATCGTCGCGCTCGAGGCGGAGTTGAGGTAATAGATGACGTAGTTGCCGATGTAGGTGCCGATGGCGTTGTCGGCCATGAACCACAGAAATTCCGCGCCGAGGATGGCCAGCAGCATGCGCTTGTTCGCCGGGCTCATCGGGCCGTTGTCGTCGATCGGGGTCTCGACGGCGGCAAGCCGCTCGCCCAGCTCCATCTCCTCGCGCATCTCCTCGGCCAGCTTGTTCTCGCGGATCGTGAGGAAGAGGACGAAGGCGGAAATGACCATCAAAATGCTCGCGATGATGAAGGGGATCTCGATGATCCAGAGCTTGCGCGCTTCGTCGGCAGCGTTGATGTAGTCGCTGAGCTTCAGGAAGATGCCGAGCACCGTGGCCGCCGCGCCGCCGAAGTAGCCCATGATGTTGATGATGCCGTTGGCCTTCGCGCGCAGGGGCTTGGGCGTGATGTCCGGCATGAGGGCGACGGCGGGGTTGCGGTACATCATCATGAACATCAGCACAATGCCCATCATGATCACCATGCCGACGACGTTGTTGGCGTGGAAGAACAGCGGGATGAACGGGAAGGCCACCGCGGCGACCAGCGTGCCCGTCAGGATGTAGGGCATGCGCTTGCCGATGGGCGTCTTCGTCTTGTCGGAGAGGTTGCCGAAGATCGGCAGCAATATCAGCGCCGCGAGATTGTCGCAGGCCATGATGATGCCGACGATCCACTGGACGTTCAGGATCTTCTCCGGGTCGCCCGCCTTGAGCTCCGCGGAGGAGAGGTTGTACATCCTGCGGGCGAAGATGTCCGTCAGGAAGGTGGGGCACCAGGAATCGTACACCTGCCACAGCAGCAAAATGCCGAAGAAGGCAAAGCCGATGAGGAAGGTGCGCTTCAGGTTCAGCTTCAGCCCGCCGGGGGCGGCCTTGGATTTGCTCATTTACTCTCTTCCTTTCGCCGATAGTCTGCGATCAGTCTACACCCGATCGCCGGATTTGTAAATCACCGAAGCACGTCGAGGATCTCCGCGGCGGAGGACAGCACGAGGTCGGGCCTGTCCGGGCTCGCCGCGAGGATCTCCGGCGTCGTCTCCCCGCTCATGACAAGCACGCCCGCCGCCCCGGCGTTGAGGCCGCTTTTCACGTCCGTGTAGATGCGGTCGCCCACCACGGCGGTCTGCGCGCGCGTCGCGCCCATGCGCTCCATCGCCATCTGTACCATCAGCGGCTCGGGCTTGCCGATGATGCGCGGCGTGCGCCCCGTGGCGGTTTTGATCATGCCGCAGACGCTGCCGCAGTCCGGCACGAAGCCGAACTCCGTCGGGCAGACGAGGTCCGGGTTCGTCGCGATGTAGGGCAGCTCCGGCCGCTCGGTCAGCAGCCGCGAGACGTCCAGCAGCTTTTGGTAGGTCAGCTCCGTGTCGTAGCCCATGACGATGCACTCCGCGCTGTCGGGGTCGTCGTTCACGACGGGAAAGCCCTGCGCGCGCAGCTCGCTTTGCAGCGAGGCGGTGCCGCAGACGTAGAGCCGGGCGCCCGCGTGGTGGGCGTGCAGATACCACGCCGTGGCCTGCGCGCTGGTGAGGAAATCCGCCTCCGCCGCCGCGATGCCCAGCCGCTCCATTTTGCGCACGTAGTCCGCCACGGACTTCGAGGAATTGTTCGTGAGATAGAGGTATTGCCCGCCGGTCTCCCGGATGCGCCCCAGCAGCTCCTTTGTGAAATCAAACAGTCGCTCGCCCAGATAAAGCGTGCCGTCCATGTCGAACAGCCACAGCCGGATGCTCCGCAGATCGTTCTTTTCCATGCTCACAGCGCCTCCGCCATTTCGTAGATGAGCCGTTCGCTCTTTTCCCAGCCGAGGCAGGCATCGGTGATGCTCTGCCCGTAGACCCCGCCGCCGACGCTCTGGGCGCCGTCGACGATGTAGCTTTCCACCATGAAGCCGCGCAAAAGCCCCCGGATGGCGGCGTTGCAGCGCGCGGAGTGCAGCACCTCCTTGAGGATGCGCGGCTGCTCGAAGGGGTTCTTGCCGCTGTTAGCGTGGCTGCAGTCCACGACGACGCCGGGGTTTTGCAGCCCCCACTTCGCATACAGCTCCGCGAGGTACAGCAGCGTTTCGTAGTGATAGTTCGGGTACGCCACACCCTGCGGATCGACGTAGCCGCGCAGGATCGCGTGCGCCCACGGGTTGCCGTGGGAGCGGCCCTCCCAGCCGCGGTAGATGAAATCGTGTCCGTGCTGCGCCGTGCGGATGGCGTTGAGCATCACGGTCAGATCGCCGCCGGTGGGGTTTTTCATGCCCACGGGGCCGTCGATCGCGCTGGCGGTCAGGCGGTGCTGCTGGTCCTCCACGCTGCGCGCGCCCACGGCGACGTAGCCGAGGATGTCGTCAAGGTACTTGTAGTTCTCCGGGTAGAGCATCTCGTCGGCGCTGGCGAAGCCGGTCTCCGCGACGACGCGCATGTGGATCTCGCGCGTCGTGATGATGCCCTTGAAAAGATCGGGCTGCGCGGCGGGGTCGGGCTGGTGGATCATGCCCTTGTAGCCGTCGCCCGCGGTGCGCGGCTTGTTGGTATACACGCGCGGCACGATGAGCAGCTTGTCCTTCACCCGCTCCTGCACCGGGAGCAGGCGGGAGATATAGTCCAGCACGCTGTCCTCGTTGTCCGCCGAGCAGGGGCCGATGATGAGCACGAGCTTGTCGCTCTCGCCGGAGAAAACGGCCTTCAGCTCCGCGCGGCGGCGTTCGATGTGCGTCGCCGCCTCCGGGGAAAGCGGATACATCTCCTTGGCCTCCATCGGGATGGGCAGCTTGCGTTTGAACTCCATATTCATAGCGTTGATTCCTTTCCGTATTCCAGCCGGACGCCGGCGAGCCGCAGCTTCTCAAAGAAATCCGGGAAGCTCTTGCGCACAGCCTCCGCCCCGGCGATCGTCCCGCCGGTGCGTGCGCACAGCACCGAAAGCGCCATGACGACGCGGTGGTCGCCGTGGCCGTCGAGCGTTTCCGAGGGCGCGCGCAGGCCGCCTTCGACCGTGATCTCGTCCCATCCGACGGCTACGTCCACGCCGAATTTCGCGAGCTCCTGCGCCATCGCCGCGCCGCGGTCGCTCTCCTTGAAGCGCAGCCGGTGCGTGCCGGTGAAGGTCCCGCCGCGGCGCATGGCGGCGTACGCCATCAGCACCGGGGCGAGGTCGGGACAGTCGGTAAGGTCGAGCGTCGCCCGCCCCGCGTCAAGAAGCCGGAAGGATTCGGTGCAGACCCGGTCGCCCTGTAAGCTCTCCGCGTCCAGCCCGGTCACCTCCACGCCCAGCGCCAGAAACGGCGCGGCGTTGGACCAGTCTCCCTCAACGGTCACGTCGGGGCGGAACGCGTAATACTGCCGCCCCGGGACCGCGATCGTCTCCCGGTCCGTCCAGCGCGTCTCCACGCCGAAGGCGCGCAGCGCGGCCATCGTCATGTTGATGTAGCTGCGGCTGACGACGGGCGGGCGCAGGCGGACGACGCTGTCGCCGTCCAGTCCCGGCAGCGCGAACAGCAGACCGCTGACGAACTGGCTGGAGACGTCGCCGGGCAGGCGGAACTGCCCGGGCGAAAGCGTTCCCTGCACCGTGACGGACGTATCCGTCCGCGCAAAGCGGATGCCCTGCCGCTCGCAGAGCGTCCGGTACGGCTCCAGCGGGCGCGCCATCAGCCGCGCGCTTCCGGTCAGCGTGATCGGCGGACCGAACAGGCAGAGCGGGAGAAAAAACCGCAGGGTGCTGGCGCTCTCCCGGCAGGGGAGCACGGCGCCTTCCGCGCCGCAGTGCGGCGTGTAGCC
>CAMJPK010000095.1 GCA_946407675.1 uncultured Clostridia bacterium | reverse complement strand
ACGTCCGCCAGCTCCAGGCAGTACTTGATCTCGTCGCTTGCGTATCGGAAGTTCATCGGAACGACGATGCAGCCGGCCTTGAGGATGCCGAAGTAGATCGGCAGGTACTCCAGGCAGTTCATCATCAGGATCGCGACCTTCGTGCCCCGCTTGATGCCGCGGCTGAGCAGCAGGTTGGCGAAGCGGTTGGCGCGGCGGTCAAAGTCCTTCCAGCTCATCTCGCGGCGGTACGGCGCGTCCGGCGAGGCGGCCTCAATAAGACTGGCCTCGCGCCAGTTCTGCGCCGCGTCGCGGTCGTCGCTGGGGTTGAGCTCCACAAGGGCGACGTCCCCGCCCCAAAGGCGCGCGTTTCGTTCCAATAAATCCGTAATGACCATGTTGTTTCCTCCTGTGTAATGAAAAACCGCCCTCTGTCCGCATACCTGCAGACAGAGGACGGAAAAATCCGTGGTACCACCTCTGGTTTACCGCGGCCTCACGGCGCGCGGCCTCCTAGGGTTCCAGCAAACCCAGAACGCTGTAACGGGCGTCCCCGTCTCCCCTACTTGCGCCCTTGTGCGGCGCGTTCAGCTCGCTGCTCGGAAATGTATTCAGACGTCCGTCCCCTGCTGCCTTGCACCGTCCGGCAGCTCTCTGGAGGGGCCGTTTGGCGTCCTACTCCTTTTCGTCGTCGCTTTGGCTTTATGTCCCGTAGTTTAGCAATTTTAACTGCTAAAGTCAATCGCCTTTTTTCACAATTCGCACAATCAATTCCCGTCCGCTTCTGACGAATTGACCAAATTCGCCCGCACCAGCGTGTCGTAGCGCGTCAGAACGTCCGCCACGGCGGCGCGCGTCATCGGCACGTCCGGCGGCGGGAACGGGCCGCTGCGCTCGTCCCATACGGACACGCGCGCGCCCGTCGCCCAGCGCATCGCCTCAAGCGCCCAGTCGGAGACAAGGGATTCGTCCGGGTATTGCGGCACGTCCTCCCCCTCCGGCACGGCGGGGAGACCCGCCCAGCGGTGCAGGATCGTGAGGATCTGCTCGCGCGTCAGATCGTCCGTCGGGCCGAAGCGCCCGTCGCCGTAGCCGTTGACGACGCCGTTCTCCGCGGCCCAGGCCACGGCGTCGGCGTACCACGCATCTAGCGCGACGTCCTCAAAGGCGACGGGCTGCGACGCGGCGGGCTCGCCCTCCATGCGCCACAGCACCGTCACAAGCATGCCGCGGTTCATCACGGTCTCCGGCTCGAAGGTGTCGTCGCCGGTGCCAATGAAGATGCGGTGCTCGTAGACGTAGCGGATCGCATCAAAGTTACCATAACTTTTCGGCACGTCGCGGAACGGCAGGCCGGTCGTGACGGTGATGGGGATCTCAACGGCGGTCTCCCCCGCCGTGACGCGCAGCAGCCCCGTGACGGCGACCTCGCCGGGGATCAGGTGGCCGGTCTCGTCCACCGTGCCGACCTCGGGGTCGAGCTCCCAGGTGTAGCACAGGTCGTTGGTGCTCAGGGGGATATGGCGGTCAAAGGCGCGGACGGTCAGGTCCACCTCGTAGCCGGGCTCCAGCGTCAGCGTTTCGACGCGCTTGCCGTACTTCTCGCCGTAGACCTGCAGTTCCGCCGGGGATTCGGTCACGCGGACGGGGATCGAGACGCCGCGCATGCCGGGCGCGGAGACGGTGATCGTCCCTTCGCCGGCGCCGGCGGCGTGGTACTGCCCGCCGACCACCGCGCCGAGCCCGTCGGTGACGGTGAAGGTCAGGTTGTCCGGCAGCGCGGCGCCGAAGCCCGCGTCATCCGCGGCGCGGACGGTCAGGGGGACGGCGGCGCCAGATACGCAGTTTAAGTGCAGCGGCTCCATGCTCAGCTGCGTCGCCTGCCCGGTCGGCTCCGCGGGCACGGTCAGCAGGATGTAGTTGGCGACCTTGCGCGGCTTGCCGTCCGAGGGGCTGTTGAAGGTGCGCAGCCCGGCGTCGCCCGGCAGGAAGGCGGCCAGGATCGTCGAGCCGCCGCCGTCGAGCGCCCCGGCGGTCACGCAGCCGAGCTCGCGCAGGCGCTCGGCAACGTCGGTCAGGCCGCCGCCGACGCTGTAGCCGCTGCGCCGCCCGTCGAGGGCGTAGAGCAGCAGCGTGCCGTCGGCGCGCTGACCGATGGCGGTGCGCGGCGCGGCGGAGGCGGTCAGCTTCGGCAGCACCGCGCCGTTTTCCAGCAGCGGGTACAAAATGCCGACGCCGCTTTCGACGTCCTCCCAGCCCGGCGCGCAGGTGATCTCCAGCGTCATCTCCGCGTCCGCGGCAAAGGCGTCCGGCAGCGTGCAGGCCGTCTCGGCGTCGTTGGGCGGCAGCGTCAGCATGACCGTGCCCTCCGGCACGGCGACGGGACTGCCATCCCCCTCGCGGATCTCAAGGATCGTGCACTTCGTCTCCACGGATAAGCCGGGCAGCTCCTCCACGCGCAGAAAGACGCACAGCCCGTGCTCCGGCACGGCGATGGTCTTCGCGCAGTCGGGCGTGTAGGCCGAGAAGGCCGTCGCTATGGCGCGGTTCCACGCGCCGACGGTCCATTCCTCCGTTTCGGTGCGCAGCTTCATCGAGATCGCGGGGCTGCCGAAGATCACGCTGCCGTCGGCGCGGAAGCCCACGGCCTGCAGCCCCTCGTCGTCGTGCAGCAGTCGCCCGCCCGCCGCGGCGAAGCCGACCGGCTCCCCGGTGGCGACGGTGTAAAAGCCGCCGTTGACGCCGCCGAGCACGTGTCTGCCCTGCGCCTCCAGCGCGGCGGCGGCCTCGGTCAGATGCTGCTGCGCGCGCAGCGGGTCGGCGCTCACCGCGACGGGCACGGCGGCGGCGCCGGGCGCGAGCGTCAGCAGGTATTCCGTGCGCAGGTCGTCCCCCGTCCAGTAGCTGCTGCCGGACAATGTCGCGCCCGCGGGAAGCTGCGCGCTCCATTCATCCACGCGCTCGCCCAGCGCGTCGGCATACGCCGGCACGGCCGGCGCGAGCAGCAGCGCCAGCGCAAGGCAAAGCGCGATCGCTTGTCGTTTCATATGGATCATCCTTTGCGGCTATGTCTGAAATCGTGGTTTGAGTATACACCATTTTGTGTGTAGCACGCAAATGTATCATTTTCCGGTCATGGGGAATTAGAAGCGCCGCCTGCGGATGCAGGCGGCGCATGGAGTATACACCTCATCAGTCGCCTTGCGGCGACAGCTTCCCCTCAAGGGGAAGCCAACGATCATTTTTCAGCGGGCACGGGCCTGCGTCTTGCGGCGCAAACTGAGGCAGTCGGCGATCATGGCAATGAACTCGCTGTTCGTGGGCTTGCCCTTGATATTGGATACGGTGTAGCCGAAGAACTTCTGGAGCGTCTCAAGGTCGCCGCGGTCCCACGCGACCTCGATGGCGTGGCGGATGGCGCGCTCGACACGGCTCGGCGTCGTGCCGAACTTCTTCGCCACAGCGGGATAGAGCACCTTCGTGACCGCGTTGATGATCTCCATATCGTTGATGGTGAGAATGATCGCCTCGCGCAGATACTGGTAGCCCTTGATGTGGGCGGGCACGCCGATTTCGTGGATGACCTCGGTGACGGTGGTCTCCAGATCCGGCTCGCGCGGGCGGAAATCCGCGATGGCGGCGGGCTCGGCGTGTACGCTGCGGACGGACTGGCGGATGCGCTCCGTGAGCGCCGGGACGTCGCAGGGCTTGGGGATGAAATACCACGCGCCGAGCTCGGCGCAGCGGCTGATCATCTGCTGGTTGAAAAACGCGGAGACGACCAGCACGGCGGGCTGCGCGCCGGTCTCGCCCATGCGCCGCAGCACCTCCACGCCGTCCACGCGGGGCAGCACGAGATCGAGCAGCAGCACGTCCGGCTTTTCCCGCTCCAGCAGCGCCAGCGCCTCCGCGCCGTCCGCCGCCGTGCCGACGACCTCCATGTCCTCCTCGGCGCGCAGCGTATCACGCAGCAGCGTGCGGTAATCCTCGCCAGCGTCCGCGATCAGCACCTTGATTTTAGTTTCCATAACATTTTCCTCCGAATTATTTCAGAATACTCCGGCTATGTATTTCTCCCCTATATTGCCGTGTGTTTAGGTATAATCTACCATAATTCACCGCGTATATCAATCATTCCGCCCCGCATGGCGTTCGATAAATTGTTTACATAATTCGATGATTTCATACCATAGTCCGACACGCTTTGACCTGCTTTGACCGCATTTGCGTTTTTGCGACGCGCCGCCGGCATGCGCCGTGTCGAAGCGTGCCGCCCGGTTGACAAAACCCGCCGGGGCAGCAAACAGCGCGTGTCCGGACCGGCGGTGCGATCCGATCCGATTCCCGTTTTTGCGCTGGTTTTCCTTGCATTGCGGCTTTCTTTATGATAGATTTATTGTATCTACGCGCCTGCGCGTAAATACCTTCTGCATGCGGAGAAAGAAACAGGATGTCTGACGATACCCTCAAAAAACTCAATAGCACCCGCGGCGTCTCCATGCAAAAGCTGAATTTGGTAATGGCGGTGGTCACGCTCGTCATCTCCGTGCTGCTGCTTTTCGCGGTCTACCGCACCGGCATCGGCTACCACTCGATGCGCGACACGACGGACCGCTACATCGACAAGCAGCAGCGCGCGTTTGAGCTGCAGATCAGCTCCGATTACCTCACCGAGCAGGTCCGCTGCTTCACCGTCACCGGCGAGCGCGTCTACCTCGACAACTACTTTGAGGAGGCCAAGGTCACCCGCCGCCGCGACAAGGCGCTGGAGGCGCTTTCCGAGGACATGGCCGACAGCGAGGCCTACAACAACCTGACCGCCGCGATGGAAAAGTCCGTGACGCTCATGGACCGCGAGTATTACGCCATGCGCCTGACGGTGGACGCCTTCGGCTACGACCTCGCGGACTTCCCTGCCGAGGTCCAGAGCGTTGTCCTTGACGCCGCGGCACAGGCGCTGCCCCCGGAGGAAAAGGAGGCGCTGGCGCGCGCGATGGTGTTTGACGACAACTACCACGCGCAGAAGCAGGCCATCAGCGACAGCATGCAGAAGTGCTTAAACGCGCTGGTCGAGGAGACCGACCGCGAGATGGGCGGCGCGACCGACGACCTGCACAAGCTGATCAAGACCGAGCAGTGGCTCATCATCATCATGATCATCGTCGTGCTCAGCATCGTGCTGCTGACCTTCCTGCTGGTCATCAGCCCGCTGCTGCGCGCGGTCATCAAGGTCCGCGCCGACCAGCCGCTCCCCGTGCGCGGCTCCTACGAGTTCCGCTTCCTCGCCAAGACCTACAACCTGATGTACGAGGCCAACCGCGAGAGCAAGGAGCAGCTCGCCTACGAGGCGACGCACGACCAGCTCACGAAGCTCTACAACCGCAGCGGCTTTGAGTTCCTGCGCAAAAACATGGATTTCGACAACGCGGCGCTGCTGCTGTTCGACGTCGATAAGTTCAAGCGCGTCAACGATTCCAACGGCCACGACATCGGCGACGAGGTGCTGGTCAAGGTGGCCGACGTGGTGCGCGGCGCGTTCCGCAGCGGCGACTATATCTGCCGCATCGGCGGCGACGAGTTCGCCGCGATCATGATCGCCGCAGGACGCAGCAACATCCCGCTCATCCGCGGCAAGATCAATTACATCAACAAGCTGCTCGCCAACACGGACGACGGGCTCCCGACGGTGTCCATCAGCTGCGGCGTCGCGTTCGGCGGCGCGGGGCTTGATATCCGGGACATCTACCGGCAGGCCGACGTTGCGCTGTACAGCGTCAAGAACGCCGACGGCCGCGGCTGCTCCTTCTTTGAAGAGCTGGACGCCGACAAGCGGACGGTCGCCGCGATCGACGAAGAGGGATAAGGCAAAGCGCGCTTCGCAACGGAAGCGCGCTTTTCGTATACAGAATACAAAATCTTGACATTTGCGGCAATACCAAGTATCATATATAGTGTTTATTTCTTTATTGCAATAAAGTACGCCTGCCCGACGGCGGGCTTTTCGGAGGATTTGAATGGATATTTTTGAAAAGTGCTATGCCCATACCTATGTGGACGAGCTGCGCGAGCAGGACCTCTTCCCCTTTTTCCGCGAGCTGCAGTCCCGGCAGGATGTCGAGGTCATCATGGAGGGCAAGCGCCGCATCATGCTCGGCAGCAACAACTACCTCGGCCTGACCGTGAACCCCGAGATCATCGCCGCGGGCGTCAAGGCCCTGCAGGAATACGGTACGGGCTGCTCCGGCTCCCGCCTTCTCAACGGCACGCTGGTGCTGCATCAGAAGTTTGAGCGCGAGATGGCGCAGTTTCTCGGCAAGGACGACGTGTGCACCTTCCCGTCCGGGTTTCAGAGCAACCTCGGCTGCATCAGCGCCATCGTCGGCCGAAGCGACTATGTGATCTGCGACCGCGAGAACCACGCCTCGATCTACGACGGCTGCAAGCTCAGCTACGGCAAGATGCTGCGCTTCCGCCACAGCGATATGGACGATCTGGAGGCCAAGCTCAAGGCCGTGCCGGAGACGGCGGGCGCGCTGATCGTGACGGACGGCGTGTTCTCCATGGGCGGCGACATCGCCAAGCTGCCCGAGATCTGCGCGCTGGCGAAGAAGTACGGCGCGCGCGTCATGGTGGACGACGCCCACGCCCTCGGCATCCTCGGCAAGGGCGGCCGCGGCAGCGCCAGCCACTTCGGGCTGGAGGACCAGGTGGATATCTACATGGGCACCTTCTCGAAGTCCCTCGCCTCCCTCGGCGGCTACATCGCGGCCGAGGCGCGCGTCATCGACTACATCCGCACGAATTCCCGCCCCTACATCTTCGCGGCCAGCGTGCCCCCGGCACAGATCGCCGTCGCCACCGCCGCGCTGGAGCACCTGATCGCGCACCCCGAGCTGCCCGGAAAGCTGCTGGACAACGCGCGGTATATGCGCGAGAAGCTGATCGCCGCGGGCATCCCGATCATCGTCAGCGACACGCCGATCATCCCGATCTACACCTACGAGCCCATCAAGACGCTGCGTGTCCAGAAGGAGCTCTACGAGCGCGGCGTGTACGTCAACGCCACGCTGCCGCCGGCCTGCGCGCCCGGCGAGTGCCTGCTGCGCTGCACCCTCATGGCGACGCACACCAAGGCCCTCATCGACGAGGCGACGGATATCATCATCGACGTGTTGCAAAGCTATGAAGAATAAGATCGCCATTGTCACCGGCGGCAGCAGCGGCATCGGGCGCGAGACCGCAAAGGCTCTGCTTGCGCGCGGCTGCACGGTGTATGAGTTCTCCCGGCACGACGCCGGGACCGAGGGCGTCACACACGTGCAGTGCGACGTCTCCGACGAGGCGCAGTTTGCCGCCGCGGTCCGGACGGTTCTTGACGCCGAGGGGCGCATCGACATCCTTGTGAACAACGCCGGCTTCGGCATCTCCGGCGCGGCGGAGTTCACCGACAACGCGCAGGCGAAAAAGCTGCTGGATGTGAACCTTTTCGGCATGGTGAACGGCTGCAAGGCCGTGCTGCCCGTCATGCGCGCGCAGGGCGGCGGGCGCATCGTGAACCTCAGCTCCGTCGCGGCGCCCTGCGCGATCCCGTTTCAGGTCTGGTACTCGGTCAGCAAGGCCGCGGTGAGCACCTATACCGCCGCGCTGGCCAACGAGGTGCGCCCCTTCGGCGTGACGCTCTGCGCCGTCCTGCCCGGCGACATCCGCACGGGCTTCACCGCCGCGCGGGAGAAAAACCCCGTCGGGGACGACGTGTACGGCGGGCGCATCGCCAAGTCCGTCGCCGTCATGGAGCACGACGAACAGACCGGCATGGACCCCGCCTTTGCGGGGCGGTACATTGCGCGTCTGGCGCTGCAAACGCATGTCAAGCCGGAGTATGCCATCGGGTTTCAGTACAAGTTCCTCTGCCTGCTGGCGAAGCTGCTCCCCTGCGGGGTACGCAACCGCATCATCGGGCTGCTCTACGCGCAATGATTTCGGCGCGCCGGGTCGGCGCGCCCTACCTTCGGCGTGCCGGGTCGGCGCGCCCAACACATTCGGCACGCCGGATCGCGCATACCCGGCCCGGCGGAAAATAACGAGGAGGGTTCTCCATGAAACCACAAAAACTGATTTCCCTGTGCCTGATCCTCGCGCTGCTCGCGTCGCTTATGTGCCTGCCCGCCGCGGCGGCGGAGGCATCCGACTGGGACGCGCTCTCCGCGGCCCTTGCAAAAGGCGGCGAGGTGAAGCTGCGTGCCGACGTGACCGCCCCGGCGGAGCGCAACAGCATTCTGGAGGTCCCGGCGGGCGTCACGGCCTTGCTGGACTTAAACGGCTTCACCCTTGACGGCGGCAC
>CAMJPK010000094.1 GCA_946407675.1 uncultured Clostridia bacterium | reverse complement strand
AGTCCTTCTTGAAGATCGCGCCGATGATGATGCCGGCCAAAAGCCAGACGACGAACTCCGCAATAAACAGCACAATGGCCTTTTTGAGCGCCTTCTTATCCATGGTGCACCCTCCGGATCGGAAAAAGTAGTTGTATTATAGCCCAACCGTCGGAAAATAGCAAGTCCCATGCATAGTTTCTCCGCGCCCGGCATACGCTGAACCGATACTGATCGGACGGGCGGTGAGGGTATGCGGAAAAAGGGGATCGCGGCGGCGGCGCTGCTGGGCCTTGCCCTGCGGCTGGCCGTGCTGGCGGGCGGCGGGGAGCGTCTGGAGCAGTTCGTCCGTGACCATGTGGGCGACGGCCGCCTGGTGCGCGCGACGCTGGACATCGAGCTGGGCGCGCGTGAGGAAGCGGAGGCGGCGCAGACGGAGGAGACGTCGGAGCCGCCGGCGCCGCCGGATGCGCGGGCGCAGGAAAGCGCAGCGCCGGCTTTGCTGCTGGTGGAGGTCACGCCGCGGCCGACGCCGGAGACGGCGGAGCGTGCATCGGACGTGCCTGCGCCCCAGATCCGAGCCGCCGATCTCAGCGGCGGCTGCGAGGTCAACAACCGGACGCAAATCGACATCGACCTCGCCGCGCTTGCCGCGGAGGGGCTGGCGCTGCGTCTGCCGGCGGAGGGGCCGCAGGTGCTGATCATCCATACCCATTCCAGCGAGGCCTACACGCCCGACGAAACCGATCAGTACGAAGCCAGCGACCCTTACCGCACCGAGGACAAGACGCAGAGCGTCATCCGCGTGGGCGACGCGCTGACGGCTGCGCTGGAGCGGCAGGGCCTGACGGTGCTGCACGACCGGGAGATCTATGATTACCCCAGCTACACCGGCTCCTACGGACGCTCCGGCGCGGCGGTGGAGCAGGCGCTCGCGGCGCACCCGAGCATCCGGGTGGTGATCGACCTGCACCGCGATGCGCTCGGCAGCGGGGACGTGGTGTACAAGACACAGGCGCTTTTGAACGGACGGAGCAGCGCACAGGCGATGCTGCTGGTCGGAACGGGGGAAAACGGGCTGTGGCATCCCAACTGGCGGGAAAACCTGAAGCTCGCGATGTATCTGCAGGAGGCGGCGGACGCGCAGGCCCCGACGCTGATGCGGCCGATCGAGCTGGTGAGCGAGCGCTACAACCAGCAGCTCTCGACGGGGATGCTGATCCTCGAGGTCGGCTCCACGGGCAACACGCTGCGCGAGGCGCTGACCGCGGCAGAGCTGTTCGGCGCGACGGCGGGCGCGGCACTGGCGCGCCTGGTGGACAGCGCGGCGGAATAAAAAACGCCCTTTCCGGTGATACTCCCGAATGTACATCACCGAAAGGGAGGAATTGCAAATGAAAGTCAGCGATATCATGAGCAGCAGAGTCATCAGCATCGGGCAAAACGAGCCGGTGAGCGCGGCGGCCAAGCTGCTCAAGCGCGCCAACATCGGCGCGCTGCCGGTTTGCGACGCGAAACAGCGTCTGCGCGGCATCGTGACAGACCGCGACATCGTGACGCGCTGCGTCGCGCTGGGCGCCGATCCGGAGGAAACGCCGGTGGGGGAGATCATGAGCCGGGGCGTCGTCACCGCCTCGCCGCTTGAGGAGGTCAACGCCGCGGTCCGGCGCATGAGCGAGGATCAGGTGCGCCGGCTTCCCGTGCTGGACGAGGGGCGCCTCGTGGGGATCGTGACGCTGTGCGATATGGCGCGGGACAGCAACTGCGACATGGAGGCCGCCGCCGCGCTGACGGAGATCTCCGGCAACCTCCGCCGAAAATGAAGAAAAGAGATGCCGCCCACTGGGCGGCATCTCAGATTGCAGACAAGCCTCAATGCGGCCACAAAAAGGCTCGCATGGGGGGGCGTGAGGGGGGACGGGAGTCCCCCTGCACGTTCAATTCATGCAAAAACCGGAACATTTTTCGATGTTTCGGTTTTTGCTGTTCCTGCTGTCGACAGTTTGTCGACAGCAGGAGATGCCGCCCGGCCGGGCGGCATCTCTGCTTGTTGCAAACTTATGCGTCTCTTCCGAGGGCGAAGGCCCTGCGGTTGAGCTCCAGGAACTTCGGCGGGACGACCGCCTCCAGCGCGGCATCCCACGCCGCCGCCGGAAGATCGAAGCAGTGCGACAGGCGCCCCATCAGCACGATGTTGACGGCCTTGCTGCTGCCCGCTTTTTCCGCGAGCGCAAGGCAGCCCAGCGCGTCCACCTTTGCACCGGCATTGCGCATCGCGTCGACAAGCCCGGTCGGGTATTCCGCCGCGCCGGTGATGACCGGCATGGGGTCGATCTGCTGCGTGCTGGTGACGATCTGTCCGCCGGGGCGCAGGTACTCCAGCCAGCGGGCCGCCTCCAGCAGCTCAAAGGACACGATGATGTCCGCCTCGCCCTTGTCGATGACAGGGGAGTGCACCGCCTCGCCGCAGCGGACATAGGTGACGACGCTGCCGCCGCGTTGGCTCATGCCGTGCACCTCGGAGACCTTCACATCGTAGCCCTGCGAAAGGAGCAATCTGCCGAGCAGCTTGCTGGCCAGCAGGCTGCCCTGTCCGCCGACGCCGACGATCATGATATTCTTGGATTCCATCGCTCCGCTCACTCCTTTCCCGCGGCGCACAGGGCGCCGACCTTGCAAAGCTGGCTGCACACGCCGCAGCCGACGCACAGCGTCGCGTCGATGCGGGCCTTGCCGCTCCGGACGGAGATGGCGGGGCAGCCGATGCGCATGCAGCTTTTACAGCCGATGCACTTGTCCGCGTCCACCTTCAGCGGCGGTGCGTGCTTGACATATTTCAAAAGCGCGCAGGGGCGGCGGGAGATGATGACCGACGGCTCGGCCGCGGCCAGCTCCTCCTTCACCGCTTTGTCGCAGGCGGCGAGGTCGTAGGGGTCGACCACGCGGACGCGCCGGAAGCCCATCGCGCGGCACAGCGCCTCCAGATCGATCTTTCCGGCGGGGTCGCCCTTGATGTTGTAGCCGGTGGTGGGGTTTTGCTGGTGGCCGGTCATGCCGGTGATGGAGTTGTCGAGGATGATGACCGTCGAATTGGACTGGTTGTAGGCGATGTCGGCCAGACCGGTCATGCCGGAGTGCATGAAGGTGCTGTCGCCGATGACCGCGACGGTCTTTCCCTCCGCCGCCGCGCCCAGCGCCTTGTTGAAGCCGTGCAGCGCGCTGACCGACGCGCCCATGCACAGCGTCATCTCCATCGCGCTCAGCGGTGCCACGGCGCCGAGCGTATAGCAGCCGATGTCGCCGAGGACCGTACACTTGTTGCGGGCCAGCGTGTAGAGCAGTCCGCGGTGCGGGCAGCCGGCGCACATGACCGGGGGCCGCGCGGGGATCGGCACGGATAGCGCCGCGCCCTGCGGCACGGGCAGGCCGAGCTTTTCCGCCACGAGGTTCTGCGAGAACTCGCCGAGCGGCGGGAACAGCGCCTTGCCGACGCACGGCAGGCCGAGCTCGCGGCAGTAGGTCTCAATGAAGCTGTCCAGCTCCTCCACGATCACGAGCTTGTCCACGCCCGCGGCGAAATCGCGCAGCTTTTTCTCCGGCAGCGGCCAGACCATGCCGAGCTTCAGCACCGGGAAGCGGTCGCCGCAGACCTCCTTGACGTACTGATAGCTCGTGGAGGAGGTGACGATGCCCATGCTGCGGTCGGCGCCGGGCTCGACGCGGTTCACGTCCGCCGTCTCGGCCCAGTCGGCCAGCGCGGCCATGCGCTGCTCCACGTGCGGGTGGCGGCGGATGGCGTTGGCGGGCATCATGACATACTTGGCGATGTTCTTCTCATAGGGCTTTGCCGGCGGCTCCACGCGCGCGCCCGTCTCCACGACGGACTGCGAGTGTGCGATGCGCGTGCACATCTTCAGCAGCACCGGGCAGTCGAACTGCTCCGAGAGCGTATAGGCCAGCTTTGCAAACCCGAGCGCCTCCGCGCTGTCGGCGGGCTCCAGCATCGGGAGCTTGGCCGAGCGGGCGTAGTGGCGGGAGTCCTGCTCGTTCTGCGACGAGTGCATGCCCGCGTCGTCGGCCACCGCGATGACCATGCCCGCGTTCACGCCGGTATAGCTCACGGTGAACAGCGGGTCGGCGGCGACGTTCAGGCCGACGTGCTTCATCGCGCAAAAGCTGCGCTTGCCTGCGAGCGACGCGCCGAAGGCGACCTCCATGGCGACCTTCTCGTTCGGCGCCCATTCGCAGGTGACCGCATCAAATTTCGCCAGCTCCTCGGTGATCTCGGTGCTCGGCGTGCCCGGATAGCTGGAGGCGACGGCCACGCCCGCTTCATAGAGCCCGCGGGCGGCGGCGGCGTTGCCAAGCAGCAACTGTTTCATACGGATTCCCCATTTCTATCGGAAAAGTGACATCATCTTACCACACCGATTTGCCGCAGTAAAGTGGTTTCCCCCGGCGAAGCGAGAAAAACTTGTAAACAATCTATGAAAGCACTTGACAATATAGGACGAGCGAGATAATCTGATATAAAGTATTAGATGATAGCGGAGGCGATACAATGAACGTCACGGTCTATGGGGATTCCATTCTGCGGGGCGTCCGCTTTCAGGACGGGCGCTATGTGATCGACCACAGCTGGGAAAACGCGCTGGCGGAGGGCTTTGGCCTGCAAATCGCCAACCGCTCCCGCTTCGGCAATACCATCGAAAAGGCCATGCCCCGCATCGAAAAGGACAGCGCCGCGCCCTGCCGGGAAGACGAGTACGCGCTTCTGGAGCTGGGCGGGAACGACTGCGACTACGACTGGGCCGCCATCGCCGCCGCCCCGGAGGAAGCGCACGAATGCAAGACGCCGCCGGAAAAATTCATGGCGTGCTACCGCCGCGCGATCCGCCTGCTGTGCGAAAGCGGCCGCAAGGTCGTGCTGGCCACGCTGCCGCCGATCAACTCCGAGCTCTATCTCCGCTTTCTGTGCCGCGACGGCCTGAGCCGCGACAACATCGTCCGCTGGCTCGGCGACGTGGAGCACATCTACCGCTGGCAGGAATCCTACTCCGGCATGGTCGACCGCCTTGCGCGGGAGGAAAACGTCCCGCTCATTGACCTGCGCGGTGCGTTTTTGCGCGATTATCGGCGCCCGGAGGCGCTGTTGTGCGCCGACGGCATCCACCCCTCGATGCAGGGACAGGACCTGATCTTCCGCACGCTTTCCGACTTCCTGCGCACGCTCTTCCGCGTTTGACATTCTCTGTGCCGCGCGGTATAATCCGAAAAAGAGCCGGACGTGCCAACGGCGCGTCCGGCTGTTTTTCCGAAAGGGCATGGTGATCTGTGGAGTTCAAATCGGTGACGCGGCGGGATCTGCCGCGTCTGCGGAAATACTATAGAAATTGCGGCTACGTTCTGTGCGAGTACAGCGCGATCGTCAAGCTCATGTGGCGCGCGCATCTGCGCCCGGCGTGGACCGAGGCGGCGGGCTGTCTCGTCGTCTACAACCTCATCGACGGGGAGCTCTATTTCGACTATCCCGTGCCCGGGCCGGACGGCGACGAGCTAGCCGCGCTGGAGGCGATCGAGCGCTGGTGCGCCGAGACGGGGACGCCGCTGAAGATTTCCGTCGTCCCCGCGGAAAAGGCGGCGCTGCTGCTGGCGCGCTATCCGCGCACACGCGTCCGCAATCTGCGCAACTGGCGCGACTATGTCTACGCCGCGGACGATCTGCGCGACTATCCGGGGCGGCATTACGCCGGGCAGCGCAACCATGTCAACAAATTCCGCGCCGCCTGCCCCGACGCGGCGTTTCGCGTGCTGGGCAAGGCAGACCGGCCGCTGGTCGAGGCGTTCTTTGCGGCTTACCGGCAGGAAGCCAAGCAGGGCGAAAAGGCGCTGCGCGATCTGGACCTCGCCGAGCGGATGATCGGCCTGCTGGGCGATCCCCACCTGCTCTGGGGCGGGATGGAGCGCGGCGGGAAGCTCCTTTCCGTGGCGATGGGGGAGCGCTGCGGCGAGACGATCTCCGTCCACATCGAGCGCGCCCTCGCCGCCGTCCCGGGCGTCTATCCCGCGACGGCGCAGGCCTTCGCGCGCACCTTCGCCGTGGACGGGGTCCGCTGGCTCAACCGCGAGGACGACGCCGACGACAAGGGACTGCGCACCTCCAAGCTGCAATACCGCCCGACGTTTCTGGCGGAAAAATACTGCTTCGACGTGGAAAACGAGCTGTACGCCCTGCCGGAGATCCCGACGCTGAAAACCGAGCGCCTGACGCTCTCCCCGCTGACGGATGCGGACCGGGACGCCTACAACCGCCTGTGCCTCGATGATGCGCGCAACCGCTGGTGGGGCTACGACTACCGCGCGGACTGGCGCGGCGAGCCGCTGGAGACATATTTTCTGGACGTCACGCGCGCGGACTTCGCCGCGCACACGGCGCTCAACTTCGCCGTCCGGCTGGACGGGCGGTGCATCGGCGAGGCGGTCTTTTATCACTTCACCGGGCGCGGCGAGGCCGAGCTCGGCTGCCGCATCTTGCCGGAGCACGCCGGGAACGGCTACGGCGCGGAGGCCTTCGCCGCCGCCGCCGACTGGGGGCTCTATTCGCTCCAGCTCAGCGCTGTCGTCGCAAAATGCTACAAAGAAAACGCCGCCTCGCTGCGCATGCTCTCCGCCTGTATGCGCAGGGCGGGGGAGGATGAAACGTTCTTCTATTTCCGCAAAGAGGTTTGAAACGAACATAGGAAAAGCCCGCCGCGATCATTTCGCGGCGGGCTTTCGTTGTGTAGTCAGATCGCTTCGAGCGCGGCGTCCAGCGCCCGGAAGAGCGCTTCCTCGCTCGTATAGGGGTGGATGCGGTAATAGGGATCGCCGGTCAGCATCGCGGAGAGGCAGCCCCTGCGCGCATCGAAAAAGATGTGCACCGGCTTTCCGAGCTGCTGCGCCATCGCCAGCTCGTAGCCCACGCCCAGCGAGGGGGTGGAGCATTCGGCGATCACGGCGTCGCTTTCGCGCAGCCATGCCATGTCCTGCGCCCAGATGTCGCCGTCCGTCATGCCCGTCTCCACCGTGGGGAGGGCCGACGGCGCGCCGACATGCTCGGTCAGGACCGTGTGGCGCTCCTTCAGGCGGGCGATCAGGCGCGCGTAGAGCTGCGCATCCGCGCGCCCGCCGCGGATGGAGCCGGCAAAGTAGAGCTTCATGGCTCAGCCCTGCCCGTAGTAAGCGCCGGGACCGTGCTTGCGCAGATAGTGGCGGTCCAGAAGCGCCTGCTGGATCTCCCGGTGTTCGGGGTTGAGCATCAGCGCGTGCCAGTCCATGAAGGCGATCTCCTCCATGACCACGGCGTTGTGCACCGCCTCAAAGGCGTCCTTGCCCCAGGCGAAGGGGCCGTGGGAGTACACCAGCACGCCGGGGATGGCCTCGGGGCTTCTCCCGGCGGCGTTGAAGGTCTCGATGATGACTCTGCCGGTCTCGGCCTCATAGGCGCCGCCGATCTCCTCATCGGTCATCGGACGGGTGCAGGGGATGTCGCCGTAGAAGTAGTCCGCGTGGGTGGTGCCCATCGCGGGAATGGCCATCCCGGCCTGCGCAAAGGTGGTGGCCCAGCGGGAGTGGGTGTGCACCACGCCGCCGATGCAGGGGAAGGCATTGTAGAGCGCCAGATGCGTCGCCGTGTCGCTGGAGGGCTTCCACTTGCCCTCGACCACCTCGCCCGCGAGATCGACGACGACCATGTCCTCCGCCGTCATCGTCTCATAGGGCACGCCGGAGGGCTTGATGACCACAAGCCCCCTTTTCCGGTCGATGCCGGAGACGTTGCCCCAGGTAAAGGTGACGAGCCGGTGGCGCGGCAGCATCAGGTTGGCCTCGAGGACCTGCTTTTTCAGTGCTTTCAGCATGTCGCGTCCTCTCGCATCAGCCCCACGGGTTCTCGGTGGGATAGGGCTGGGACTTCGGACGGTTGAACTGCACGTCCTTCACGCCGAGATAGCGGAAGAGGGAGTACAGCGCCTTGCCGTAGTGGCCGAAGGCCACCGCGCCGTGGTGCGGATAGCGCTTGGCGATCAGCACATGGCGGTAGAAGCGGCCCATCTCGGGAATCGCGAACACGCCGATGCCGCCGAAGGAGCCGGTGGCAACCGGGAGCACCTCGCCCTGCGCGATGTAGGCGCGCAGCGTGCCTTCGCTGTCGCACTGCAGGCGGTAGAAGGTGATGTCGGACGGGGCGATGTCGCCCTCCAGCGTGCCGCGGGTGAAGTCGGGCTCACTGCCGGCGGGCTCCAGCAGACGGTGCTGGATGAGCTGATACTTCACGGCGCGGTCGGCGCACATCTTGCACGACGGCGTGTTGCCGC
>CAMJPK010000093.1 GCA_946407675.1 uncultured Clostridia bacterium | reverse complement strand
CGTGGGTGACGTAGATGAAGGTGGTGTCCAGCTTCTGGCGCAGCAGGATGATCTCCGCGCGCATCTGGTTGCGGAGCTTCGCGTCGAGGTTCGACAGCGGCTCGTCCATCAGAAAGACCTTTGAATCGCGCACCATGGCGCGGCCGATGGCCACGCGCTGGCGCTGGCCGCCGGAGAGCGCGCGCGGCTTGCGCAGCAGATAGTCGGTGATGCCGAGGATCTCCGCGGCGCGGGTGACCTTCTCATAGATCTGGTCCTCCGGCACCTTTTGCAGCCGGAGCGAGAAGGCGATGTTGTCATACACCGTCATGTGCGGATACAGCGCATAGTTCTGGAAGACCATCGCGATGCCGCGGTCCTTCGGCTGCAGATCGTTGACGACCTCGCCGTCGATCTCCAGCGTGCCCTCGCTGATGTCCTCCAGACCCGCGATCATGCGCAGCGTGGTGGACTTGCCGCAGCCGGAGGGGCCGACGAAAACGATGAATTCCTTGTCCTTGATATCCAGATCAAAGTCGTGTACCGCGACGACCTTGTTGTCATAGATCTTTTTAACACCTGTCAGTTTGACGCTTGCCATTTCGCTTCACTCCTTTCTCAACCCTTGACAGCGCCGCCCGTGACGCCCTCGACGTAGTACCGCTGCAGGCACATGAAGAGGATCGTAACGGGGAGGGCGACGATGACGCCGCCGGCGCAGAACATGGTATAGCAGCTGTTGATCATATCCTTGTTCAGCCAGTTGTACATACCGACGGCCACGTTCATTCCGAACGGGTTTCCGAAGGAGATGTAGCGGGCGAACACAAAGTCGCCCCAGGGCGCCATGAACGCGGTCAGGATCGTGTAGATGACGATGGGCTTGGCCAGCGGAAGGATGATCTTCGTGAGCACCTGGAACCGGGTCGCGCCGTCCACGCGGGCGGCCTCGTCGAGGGACTTCGGGATCGTGTCAAAGAAGCCCTTCGACACATAGTAGCCCATGCCGGAGGAGGCCACATAGACCAGGATCAGGCCGGGGACCGCGTTGGCCTCCGTCATGCCGAGGTCCTTGAGCACGCGGTAGAGGATGATCATCGTGAGCATGCCGGGGAACATCCCGAGGATCAGCATGAAGCGCATCAGCGCGCCGCGGATCTTGAAGCGGAAGCGCGAGAGCGTATAGCTCATGCAAAGGACGATGACCGTCTGCAGCACCGCGTTCACGAGCGCGATGATGAAGGTGTTCAGATACCAGTGGGTGAAGTCGGACTTGAAGATGGCGGCGTAGTTGTCCAGCCCCCATTGCTGCGGTATGACGTAGCCGACCTGCCAGGTGGACTCCACGCGGAAGGACTGCAGCAAAATGCAGACGAAGGGGATCAGCCAGATGATGCTGATGATCACGAGCAGAATGTGGATGATCGTGTTCGACAGCGCACGGGAGGCCTTGATGCCCATATGACGTTTTTCGTTCATTGGAAGTCCTCCTCATTCTTGATCGACGGCAGGACGTTGTAGACGATGAGCGAGATCACCGCGACGACCACGAAGACCAGGATGCCGACGACGGAGGCCAGGTAATACTTCGCGTCCTCGCCGGTGGTGATCTTGAACAGCCAGGTGATCAGCAGGTCGGTATAGCCGACGTTGCCCGACGCCCACGACGCCGCCGCGTTGGTCGGCGCGCCGCCGGTCAGCAGGTAGATCACGTTGAAGTTGTTCATGTTGCCGGTGAACTGCGTCAGCAGGTAGGGACCGGTGATGAACAGCATATACGGAAGCGTGATCTTGCGGAACTGCTGCCAGGGGTTGGCGCCGTCGATGCGGGCCGACTCGTAGAGGTCCTGCGGGATGTTCATCAGAATGCCGGTGGCGATCAGCATCAGGTAGGGGATGCCGATCCATATGTTGATGACGATGACCAGCACGCGGGCGGTCAGACCGTTGTGGGCCGTGCTGCCCCAGAAGTCGATCGCCTGGTCGATCCAGCCGAGATCCAGCAGCAGGCCGTTGACGATGCCGTTTTTCGCGAACATCTTCGAGACGTACAGCAGGGAGATGAACTGCGGGATCGCGATGGTCAGAATGAGGATCGTGCGCCAGAGCTTCTTGACGCGGATGCCCTTCTTGTTGATCATCATGGCCACGAACATGCCGAGGAAGTAGTTCGTAAAGGTGGCGAAGAAGGCCCAGATCAGCGTCCAGGTCAGGATCTCGCCGAAGGTGGCGGAATAGGAGCGCCCGCCCGCGCCCTTCCAGACCAGCATGGTGCGGAAGTTTTCAAGGCCCTGCCAGGTAAACAGCGAGTTGATGTAGCCGTCATGGGAGCCGTCGTAGTTCGTGAAGGCCACGAGGATCATGAAGATGATCGGCAGGACTGTGAAGATCAGGATGCCGGTAAGAGGCAGGGCGAGCAGCGTCTTGTGGAACTGATCGTCCACGAGCGAGCGCAGGTCGTCCTTGCCGCTTTTCAGCTTTTTGCCGGAGCGGAGGATCTGCTCGGCGACGCGGTTTTGCTTGATATTGGCGCGCCAGGTGTAAATGAACGCGACGATGAAGAAGATCGTCAGCACGCCGTAGAGCAGGATCTTGAAGGAGTTGTCGTTGTACTCATAGGAATACGTGTCGAGGACCGCGTTGTAGACCTCGCCGGGACCGGTTTTGCCCAGGGAGGGCAGCATGCTGATCCAGTAGCCGCCCGCGACGATCATATAGAAGATGAACACGATCTCGAACAGCAGGAACATGAGCCCGCGCAGGATCTGCCCGCGGGCCAGGCAGCCGAAGCCCATCACAAGATAGCTGGTCTTCGTTTTCCAGTCGCCCTCCCTGAAGGTCAGCCAGAGGTCCTTGAACTCCCGGCCGATGCCGAGGACGGCGTTTTTGAAGAAGCGGCCGATGCCGATGCCGGCGTTTTTCAGCGCGCGCGGGATCGCCGCAAAGAAGCATAACAGCTTATAGCGGAATTTTTCCCATTTGGAAAGCCGCAGGAACTCGAGATCGCTGTATTGCTTCATCCATAACACCCCTCTCTCTTAAGGAAATGCCGGAGCCGAGATATGCCCGGCTCCGGCCAAATGTTTATGGCTGGCGGCCAGAGCTGTTTGCAGCTCCGGTGCCCATCAGTTCTTCACGATCTCGATGGTGTTGCTGGACTCGGTCCACTTCACGGTGTAGTTGCCGGGGGCCTTGAAGACGATGTTGTTGTCGCCGCCGCCGGCCTCCACGTCGATCAGATCCGCGCCGGTGGTGACCTGCGCAGCGCCGTGATCGGTGTCCCAGGTGGTGGCTGCGACGATGCGGCCGCCCATGTAATCGCTCTGCTCGACCTCAAGGGTAATGGCGTAAACGCCGCCGCTCTCCTCGAGCTTGTGCGTCATGTCGGCGTTGTCCCAGCCGTTCCAGGCACCCACGAAGACGAAGCCGCCGACGCCGATCAGCGCGTCGCACTTTGCCTTGTAGTTGTCCAGCGCGGCCTGGATGCCGGCGTCGTCCTTGGCGTCCTTGACCTCATCGCCGATGACCTTGGCGATGTTCCACCATGCGCCGCTGATCTGGCCCTGCGGCGTGGCGTAAGGCGCCTGGGCGTTGATGGCGATCTGGCCGGCGTTGGAGGAGACGGCGGGATCCTTCTGGGCCACGGTGTTGGCCGGGCCCCAGGCGAGCTCGTTGAAGCGCTCGAGCTGGCGGGTCTCGTCGGTCAGGAACTGGGCCAGCTTATGCAGCGCGGCCTGCTTCTTCGCGTCGGTCTGCGGCTTGACGCCCATGAGCTTGAAGCCGTTGAAGGAGCCGATGTGGTAATCCTTGCCGTCCACGTTGAAGGAGGGCAGGTCGGTGGCGCCGAGGTTGTCGCCGAGGATGGCCTTAATGTCGTTATAGGCCCAGGTGCCGCAGACCACGACGGCGGCGCCGGAGGCGAACTCGCTGGCGGCGGAGGAGCTCAGGTGCATCGGGGAGTCAAGGAGCTTCTTCATGCCCTTGGCGGCGATCAGGCCCTCGGGAGAATCAAAGGTGTCCTTCAGGGCGGTGGCCATGCCGGTGTCATCGAGCGTCCACTCAGAGACGCAGCCGGTGGCGAAGAAGAAGCCGGCCAGATACCACGCGGAGGACTGCAGCTCCATGGCGAAGTACTTGTTCGCCTTCTCGCAGTCGGCGATGATCTTCTCGAGGGAATCGACGTCCTCCTCGGGGATGACGGACTTGTCATAGTACATGAAGTAGCCGTTGTCGGCGGTGACGGGGTAGCCGTAGAGCTCGTTGTTCAGCGTGACAGCCGCGACGGACTCGGGGGTGCTGTTGTCCTTCACGATCTGCGCCGCGCCCTGGCCGAGCTTGGCGATTGCGCCGGCCTGGATCAGGCGGGCGAACTGGTCCTGCGCGAAGATGTAGATGTCGCCGGCAGCTTCCACGTCGGTGATAATCTGCGTGGCGATGTCGCTTTCGCCGACGGGCTGGATCGTGGCGTTGAACTTGATGCCGTCGGAATTGGAAGCGTTGAAGTCGTCGATCTGCTTCTTGGTCAGATCGACAGCGGCCTCGGCAACCCAGACCTTGATGTCATAGGTGCCGGCAAGGGAATCGTCCGAGCCGGTCTTGGCGGTCTCGGTCTTGCCGCCGCCGCAGGCCGCAAGAGAGAGGACCAGCGCCAGCGCAAGAAGCATTGCAAGCAGTTTCTTCATTTTGTTTCCTCCTGTCTGATTTTTGCCAGATTTTGCTTGTTTTTATGCCAAAAATGTTGCTTTCGTCCGGGGCCGAACATGGCTTTCCGAACGTCGGCTGCATTATAGCACTTTCCCATCGGATTGTCTACATTTTTGAATGTGAATTCCACTTTTTTTGTACTCGTTGCGGCGAATGAACGCCCAAAACTGTGCAAATTGCGGGGCTTCAGTTTTCGCCGCGCACCAGAGAAAAAACGCGCAGCGAATCCAGCGGAAGCCCGTCGGGTCCGAAGAGCGCCTGATTGTCCACCGCGCAGCCGCCGTAGTACTTCCCGGCGTCCGCGGGATCGTAGTCCGCGGCGAAGCGGCTGGCCCAGCCGGAGCCGAATTTCTCCCAGCGGGCGCTGTTGGACGCCTGGCCGGCGCCGCCGACGCTGATCCACGCCCCCTCCCAGTACACGACGCCGAGGCAGCCGTCTGCGCGCGCCGCGGCGGCGATCACGTCGCGCAGCGCATCGGCCTGCCCCTGCACGGTGTAGGGGTAGGGCTTTGCGACCTTGCTGCCGTCGCTGATCGTGTTGGCGGAGAAGTCCGTGTCCGCGGGCGTGTAGGCATAAGAGGTCTCCATGACCAGTGTGCGTTTGCCGTAAGTCTCCGCAACGGCGGAGAGCACGTCGGTGAGGTTTTGCAGCGTGCCGTGCCAGAAGGGGTAGTAGGAGGTGGCAAACACGTCGTAGTCCACGCCGCGCGCGGCGAGCTGCGCGCCGTAATCGGCGTAGGCGCCCGCGCGCTCGGGGTTCGTGAAGTGCAGCGCGACGCGCGCGTCCGGACAGGTCTCACGGACGGCGCGCGCACCGCTTTGCATCAAAAGCGCGATGGCGTCCCAATCCCGCTCGCCGCAGAAAAAGCCGTTGGTCTCGTTGCCGATCTGGACCATGGCGATGTCCGCCCCGGCGTCCATGATCGTCTGCAAGCTCTCGCGGGTGAAGTCGTAAAGCGCGCCGGCCTTTTCCTCCGCCGACATCCCGGACCAGGCCTTCGGCGGCGTCTGCTTGCCGGGGTCGGCCCAGAAATCGGAGTAGTGGAAGTCCACGATGACTTGCTCTCCGGCCGCCGCCGCGCGCCGCCCGATCTGCGCGGCGCAGCTTACGTCGCAGTTGCCGCCGCCGTAGCCGTTGCCGGCGCCGTCGTACGGATCGTTCCAGACGCGCACCCGGATGTGGGTGACGCCGGCGCCGGCGAGGATCTCAAACAGGTCCCGCTCCGCGCCGTCAAAATCGTGATAGCGCACGCCGCTGGCCTCCTCCGCCAGAACGGAGGAGACGTCCATGCCGAGGATGAAATCCGGCGGCAGACCGTCCACCGGCGCGACGCGCAGCGGCGCTGCCGCCTCCGGGGCGGGGGCGTCCAGCGCCATCAGCGCGCGCGCGATGACGCAGGCGGCATCGTCCTGCGCGCCTGCATGCAGGGAGCCCTTCCCGAAAAAGAGATAGTAATCCTCCGCGTCCGCGCCGGGCGCCGTATATTGAATATAGGTGTCGGCGCAGCCGCGAAGCGCGGCGGCGTCATAGACGCGCACGCCCCAGATTTCCCCGTCGGCGGTGTAATACGTCCCCTCCAGCCCCGGCGGGAGCGGCTGAAAGTCGGGGAGATACTGCGCTGTCTTCGAGGCGGGCACGATGAAGATGTCCGCGCCCTGCAACGAGCGCGTCTCCATGAAGGCATAGGAGAAGGTGTGGACCTTCACCATGCGCAGGCCCTCCGGCTTCGCCGCGGCCAGCGCCGCGGTCAGCGCCGCCTCGTCCGCGGCGGGCGCGTCGATCATCACGGTGACCTTGTTGGCCGGGGTCGTATCCGTCGCGCGGCTGCAGGCGAAGGCGCAGAGAAAAACCGCGATCAGCGCCCAGAGAACATAGTTGTGCAGCGTCGCGAAAAAGCGCCGCAGCGCGCGCAAAAGCGCGCGATTTCCGCCGCGCTTCGCCGGGCCGTCCGGCGGGGCGGGGGTGAAGGCCGCGATGTAGCTGTGGACGACGGCGAGCGTCATCTCCCGCGGCGTGCCGCCGAGCAGGCGGGCATAGGGCGCATAGACGTTCAGCCGCTGCGTCGTCTCCCCGGTACGCAGCAGCACGGTGCGCACGGTGATGCTGCGCCGGATGCGGATGCGCTCATCCGTGACGGTCACGACGCCGTGCAGCGTCTCGCGCGCGCCCTCGCGCATATGCGCCGCGTGCGCCGCCAGACGGCGCAGCGGGGACAGCAGCTCCAGCCACAGCGCGATGCAGACCCAGCCGCACGGGACGGCGGCGAGCAGCAGACGCACGATCAGCGCCCGCCCCGCCGCGGGGTCGGCGCGCAGGCAGGTAAGGACGCAGAAAAGCAGCCCTCCCAGCGCAACGGCCCAGAAGAGCAGCGATATGAGGATGCGCGCCCGGAGCGTGCGCTTTTGCTGCGCCGGGGAATACAGTTCGATCCAAGTATCCATATCACGGATTATAGCATGCCGGCGGCGGCAGATGCAACTATTGACATTTGCCGCGCGAATCCTTTACTATGGCATCGGAAACACCACTTTGGGAGGCGATCTCCATGACGAACAAACGCCGCGCCTTTGCGCTGCTGCTTGCGCTGCTGCTCCTGCTGAGCGGCTGCGGCAAGACGAAGATGGACTACAGCGGCGCGTATCCGCTGAGCAAGAGCGGCGAGGCCGTGCTGAACGACGCGTTTTTCGAAAAGGCCGCGCGCAGCGAGGACAATTACCGCGTGTTCTACGAGATCTTTGTCGGCTCGTTTTCCGACGGCGACGGCGACGGGACGGGCGACCTGCGCGGCATCATCAACCGCATCAACTATCTCAACGACGGACAGCCGGCCAACGGCATGTCGCTGGGCGTGGAGGGACTGTGGCTCTCGCCGGTCTTCCCCTCGGGCTCGTATCACAAGTACGACGTCAACGACTATTACGCCATTGATCCGGCCTTCGGGACCGTGGACGACCTGAAGGAGCTGGTCGAGCTGTGCCACAAGCGGGGCGTCAAGCTGATCCTCGACCTGCCCATCAACCACACCGGGCCGCTGTGCGACTGGTTCGGGCAGTTCAAAAAGGCCCACCGGGACGGGAATCCCGCCGACCCCTATTATGACTTTTACTGCTGGTACGGCGCCGGCGACACCGCCCCCGCGGGGCGGCACTTCGAGCCGATCGCCGGGACGCAGGACTACTATGAATGCAACTTCTCCTCCGACATGCCGGAGCTGAATTTCGACAACGAGACCGTGCGGCAGACGGTGCTGGACGTGGCAGACTACTGGCTGGACCTCGGCGTGGACGGCTTCCGCTTTGACGCGGCGAAGTACATCTACCTTGGCGAGAATCAGCGCAGCGCGGCGTTCTGGCAGTGGTACGCCGGCGAGCTGAAGGCCCGCAAGCCGGACGTCTACCTTGTCGGCGAGGTCTGGGACAGCGACGGCATCACCGACATCTACTACAGCGCCATGAACTGCTTCGACTTCACGACCTCGCAGAGCGAGGGCCTCATCGCGATGACCGCGAAGAAGGGCAACGTGAACCCCTACACCGCCTATGTGGACCAATACCTCGACAAGGTGCACAGCATCAACCCCGACGCGATGATCATCCCCTTCATCGCCAACCACGACACGGACCGCGCGGCGGGCTACCTCACCGTCGCCAGCGGCCACATGAAGATGGCCGCGAACCTCTATCTGCTCTCCAGCGGCTCGCCGTTCATCTACTACGGCGAGGAGATCGG
>CAMJPK010000092.1 GCA_946407675.1 uncultured Clostridia bacterium | reverse complement strand
GTCGTCGCGCCCTACGGCGGCGCGCCGGGTCGTCGCGCCCTACGGCGGCGCGCCGAGGTCGTCGCGCCCTACGGCGGCGCGCCGAGGTCGCCGCGCCCTACGGCGGCGCGCCGGGTCGCCGCGCCCTACGGAAAGAAGGATCCCCCCGCCGCAACCGGCGGGGGGATTTCTCTATGTTCGGTCACACAAAGGCCAGCGAGAGGGCGATCAGGAACTGGGCGGGGTAATAGGTGAGGTAGTTGAGCACGATGTCCACCGGGCGGTTCTTCCCCTCGCCGAAGTAGGTGCCGCTGAGCACGAGGTCAGAGGCGGCAAAGAGGACGCTCCCGATGAAAAAGAGGTTCAGCGCGGCCTCGCGCCACGCGTGCAGCAGCGCCAGCGCGCCGGAGAGCAGGACGGTCAAAAACAGGAGAAAGCCGTAGGCAAAGACGACGAGCTTCATGTCGCCGTAGCGCAGCTTCATCGGCTTTTCCATCACGAAGGTGTTGCCGAGCGACAGCACCAGCGCCAGCCCCAGCGGGATCAGCACGTAAGCCGGGCGGCCGTGGATGTAAAACTGCTGGATTAGCCCCTGCTGGTAGAGGATGTGGCCGACGCCGAAGGCGGCGAAGCCGGCGTAGGTCAAGGGCGCGTCGTCGTGCGGGTAGACGTACTTCAAATCCAGCCAGATGTCACCCATCAGGCCGAACACCAGCCCCGGCACGACGAAGGCGCCGAGGATCGGCAGAACCCCGCCCGCCGCGGCGTGCAGCCACGCGCAGACCGCCAGCGCGACGAAGAGCACGGAGGTCACGGATTTGCAGATCGCGGCCTTCAGCGTCGGGCCGCGGAGCTTCTGGCGCAGAAACAGCGCCAGCGCCAGCGCGCCGCAGACCAGAAGAACGATGCATGCCGTCATTTGGCTCACCCTTTCTAGAATTCCTCGGATCGGTTGGAATCAGGCGTATGCGTGGGTGCGGATGTACTGCATGACCTTGGTGAAGGCCTCGCCGTTGAGGTGCAGCCCGTCGCCGTTCTGCATCGTCTCCGGCAGCCTGCCGTTCACCGCCAGCGCCTCCCAGCTGTACAGGAAGCGGCAGCCGCTGCTGACCGCCAGATCCTCGATCCAGCCGTTGGCGGCGTTGATCTTGTCGTTGTTGATGTCTTTCTTGTATTTGTAGCTGTCCGCGACGGGGTAGATGGAGTTGAGGATGATCTTCGTGTCCGGGCTGGCCGCCTTGACGGCGTCGATGAGCGTGGTGTAGTAGCGCACGAAGTCGTCCTTGCCGATGAGCGCGATGCTGTCGATGCCCAGCGTGACGAGCAGGATGTCCGGCTTGGCCTTGGCCACGGCGTCACGGATCAGCAGCTCCTCGCCCGTGGCGTGGTACCAGATCTTCGCGTCCTCCACCTGATGCAGGCCCATCCAGCCGCTCTTCGGCGTCCAGACCTGCTCGGAGGGGCACAGGGCGGTGTAGCCCATTTTGTAGTATACGCCGATGCCGTAGGTCGTGCTGTCGCCGAGGAAGATGATCCGGTCGAGGTAGTCGCGCCCGGCGTCCGCGGTCTGGCCGAGGCGCGCCGTGCTGGCCGGCTGACCGTCGGCGGACTTGGCGCGCGAGGTGATCTGCGCGGTGTTGCTGGCCGCGTCATAGCTCACGTCAAAGCCGAGGATCGGGCCGATCTCCGCGAGCTTGAAGTAGTTGTTGCCGTTGACGCCGCCGATGTTGAAGACGTTCAGGCCGGTGTAGGCCACGCCGTCGATGCGGATGGACTGCGAGGAACGGACCGCCGTCGCGGATTTGTCCGCGCCCAGCTCCAGATCGCCGGACTGCTTCGCGTAGGGCTGGCCGGTGACGACGGTGACGGTGCGCGTCGCGTCGTCATAGCCGACGGAGAACTGGCTGCCGGTGCCGCTGAGCAGGCAGGCCAGATCGCGCAGCTTGAAATAGTTGTAGTCGTCGATGTTGTACTTTTCGCAGGCGACGTTCAGCCCGTCCACCGTCAGCTTTTGCGGCGAGCGGACGACCTTCGGCTGCGCCGCAAGCGCGGCGGTGGGGAGCAGGAGCAGCGCGCAGGCGAGTGCAGCGGCGAGCGCGCGGAGAAAACGGCCGGGACGAACCATGCACATGCCTCCCGCCTCATTCCGGCCGGCGGCCGGCGCACAGGTAGAACACGGTCAGCAGGCCGGGACCGCAGTGCGCGCCGATGACGACGCCGAGCTGCGTGATCGTGATCTCGCCCACCTCCGGGTGGACGCGGCGCACCTCGTCGCGGATGTACTCCGCGTCGGTGCGGCAGTCGGCGTGGAGGATGTGGATCGTCAGGCCGGCGGCGTCGATCTCCGAGAGGTCGTGCAGCACGCCGTCGCGGATGGCGTTCAGCGCCGCGGTGCGGCCGCGCGCCTTCTTCACAACGTCCAGCGTCCCGCGGTCGGGGACGTAGAGCACCGGCTTGATGTTCAGCAGCGAGCCGACCAGCGCCGAGGCGTTGGAGACGCGGCCGCCCATCTTGAGGTATTTGAGGTCGTCCACCGTGAAGCGGTGGGCGATCTTCAGCTTGTTTTGCTCGCCCCAGTCGATGACCTCCTGCCAGCTCGCGCCTTGCTCCATGCGCTGCACCATCTGTTCCACCAGCGTGCCGAGGCCGCCGGAGATGCAGCGGGTGTCCATGACGTAAAGCCGGCGGTTCGGGTATTCCATCGCGATCTTTTCCGCGGCGGCGGCGCAGTTGGCAAAGGAGGCGCTCATTTCCTTGCTCATGTCGAGGAAGATGACGTCCTTGCCGAGGTCCAGCAGCGTGCGGAAGAAGTCGTAGTACACGAACTCGTTGATCATCGAGGTCTTGAGCAGGTCGCCCTTGCGCATCCCGGCGTAGACCGCGGCGCGGCTTTCCTCGCGGCAGTCGTCCTCCACGGCGCGGTCGTTCACCGTATAGCCGTAGGGGATAAAGGGGACGTTGTGCGCGTCCAGCCAGCTGCGGGGCAGGTCGGAGGTGGAGGAGGTGGCGATGATATAATCAGACATGTCGGTTTGTTTCTCCTGTTCTTATATATAGATGATATGGATTACGCTTTGCGGATGAGGGCTCAGATGCCCCGCTTCTTTTCGGGGTGGCGGGCGTAGTAGCGGCGCTTGTCGGCATACATGCGCTCGTCGGCGGTGTTGAGCGCCTGCTCGATGTCCAGTCCGCCGTCCTCGACGCACCAGCCGATGGCAAAGTCGACCTTGCCGTAGCGCGCGGCGGCGGCGCGCAGGGCCTCGGCCTTCGCCGCCAGCTCCGCTTCGGTCACGCCGGGGAGGAACACCGCAAATTCGTCGCCGCCGACGCGGTAGACCTCATAGCTGCCGAATACCTCCCGCAGCGCGCACGCCGCGTCGCGCAAAAGCCGGTCGCCGGCGTCGTGCCCGTCGGTGTCGTTCACGGTCTTGAGGCCGTTGAGGTCCGCGAAGAGGATGCCCACGGGCTGCGGCAGCTTCCCGCCCGCGTAGGCGGACATCCAGCGGTGCATCTCGTTGCGGTTATATAGCCCGGTGAGCATATCCGTGCTGCTCAGGTGGCGCAGCTGGCGCAGCAGCAGCCAGTTGGCGATCTCCGAGCTGAGGATGAAGGTGGCGAGCTCCAGCGTCTCCTTGATCTTGCCCGCATTCTCCGGCGCGAAGTTGGTCGCCCAGAGGTAGCCGAGCAGCTCATCCTGCGACACCAGCGGGAACAGCACGATGGTCCGGATGTGGCTTGCACACAGCGATTCGTACCAGAGGGGGTTGCGCTCGCGCACGACCTGCATCTCCGCCTCGTTTTTCGCGATCAGGCAGTTGCTGCCGGCGATCGTGTCCTTCCAGCTCTCCGCGACGGCGTAAAAGTCCTCCGCCTCCAGCACCGGCGCGTGACTCGGCCCGGCCTCGGGCGCAAAATCCTCGGCCAGCACCTTGCACCGCCGCTGGTCGCGGTTGAGCAGCAGAATGCAGGAATAGCCGGCCTTGCACAGGGTACGGAAATTCTGGATGACGTCGTGCATGGCGGCGGGGAAGTCCTTCGCGTTACTCAGCTTCAGCGTCGTCTCCAGCACCGCGGAGGCCAGCGCGCCGGAGATGTTCGACAGCTGCTCCGTGCTGGCCTCGAAGTTGATCTCCATCGTGTAGGTGCAGTAGCAGGTGTCGCCGTCCTCGATGGCCAGCGGCAGGAAGGTCATGTTGAACCACGCGCGGATCCGCTCGGGGTGCGCGTAGGAGTGCAGGCACTTCTTCTCCACCGCGGCGCGGTAGCAGTAGTCCTCAAAATTCAGGTCCCGCGTGAGATAGCGGGTGTATTCGCTGTTGGGCTCAAAGCGCGTCGTCAAAAGCTCCGTGCCGGGCGCGGGGCGCTCAATGGATTCGAGGTATTTGCGGTTGCCCGTCACGATCCGGATCGCGCCGTGGCCGCCGTCTGGCCGGCGCTCCACGCTCATGACGCAGGTCATCGTGTCAAAGCTGTCCGCGATGCGCTGCAGGTCTGCCATATGGTCCATCGTCTCTCCCCCTCTTATTTCACATCGTCGTCGTTGAACACGCCCTCGTCCACAAGCTGCAGAAACGCGTCCACGACCTTCGGGCTGAGCTGCGTGCCGCGGCAGCGCCTGATCTCCGCCACCACGTCGGCCAGCGGCATCTTTTTGCGGTAGGGGCGCGTGGAGAACATCGCGTCAAAGGTGTCCGCCACGCCGATGATCTGCGCCACCTCGGGGATCTCGTCTCCCTTCAGGCCGTTGGGGTAGCCCTTGCCGTCCCAGCGCTCGTGGTGGCAGCCCGCGCCGAGCGCCAGGTCCGGCGCGATGTCGATGTTCTTCAGCACGTCCTGTCCGCGCTGCGAGTGGCTCTTCATGACGGCGTATTCCTCGTCCGTCAGGCGGCCGGGCTTATTGAGCACCGCGTCGGGGATGCTGATCTTGCCCACGTCGTGCAGCAGGGCGATGCGGTACATCCGCTCGACCTCCTCCGGGGACTTGCCCAGCTTCTCGGCCAGCATGCGCGTATACATCGCCACGCGGGCGGAGTGGCCGTTGGTGTAGGCGTCGCGCAGATCGACGCACTCGGAGAAGACCTTCGTGATATCGCCGATGTAGCGGTCCTGCTCCTCCTGCTTTTTGAGGAGCTGGCGCGTCTGGTGCTGCGCGTACAGGTGCGTGAGCAGCACGCCGGCGATCACGGCGAGCAGCGCGCAGCCGATGTAGAACCACGGGCTCTCGGTCATGCGCAGCGTCTTGGAGATCGTCACGTCCTTCTGCGCCGTCGATTCGCCGGTCAGCGGGTCGATGACGCGCATGCGCAGCGTGTAATTGCCGCCCTTGAGGTTCGTGTAGCTGACCGTGACGTGCTTATCGAAGGTGAAGTTCTCCTCCGTGTCGAAGCCGTCGAGCTGGTAGCCGAGGACAAATTCGCTGGTGTCGGAGAAGAGCAGCTCGGAGATGTCCACGGTGACGCGGCGCGCGTCGCCCGACAGGGTGAGGGACGCCGGGTGCTCGTACACCGTGCCGTCCACGGTGATGCTGTTGAGGATGGCGCGCGGCGTGATGACCGTCGGCCCGTAGAAGTAAAACTTGCTGACGCCGCTGCGGGTGGGCATGTAGAGCGCGCCCGTTGCGTCGAGCCAGTTCCAGGTGTTGGCGCTGAGCGTTCCGGTCATGCCGCATTTGACGCCGTACTGCGCGGTGTAGGTCTCCAGCTCGTTCAGCACGTCCGCCTTGTCCGCGGCGTAGACGCCGCCGTTTTGCAGCAGCCAGATGCGCCCGTTCACGTCGTAGACGCTGTAGATGCTGCCCGCGCCGTGCTCCATGCCGCTCAAAACGCGGAACTGCCCGTTTTCGCAGTAATAGAGCTTGTCGCCCGCGCAGACGTAGTAATTCCCGTTGCCGTCGGCGTCCGGCGCCATGCGCAGCACGACGCCCTGCGTCAGCCCCTCGTCCGGGCCGTAGTGGACCAGCCCGGCGGGGGTGAGCTCATAGATGCCGCTGCCGTCCGTGCCGACGAGGATGCGGCCGTCCAGCTCCAGCGCGCACAGGACGGAGGTGTTCTCCATGCCGTCCGCGGCGCCGTAGCTTTCGGTGATTTTCCCGCTTTCGATGAGGTTGACGCCGAGCTGGCTGCCGACCAGCATCCGCCCGTCGGACAGGGGATAGACGACGCGGACCGTCTCGCTGTTGAGGCCCTGCGCCGCGCCGAAGTCCGTGAGCGTGTCCGTCGCGGGATCGTAGCAGGCCGCGCCGTGGCTGGAGTAGGTCGCCATCCAGACGCGCCCGCGCGCGTCCGTCGCGACGTTGCGTACGCGGAAGCCCTGTATGAGCTCGGTCAGCGGCGTGTGAAGCTGGTTCCAGTCGTCGTCGAAGACCAGCACGCCGGTGTCGACGCCGACATAGTAGCGGTCGCCGGAGCGCGCGACGGCGTTGACCGTATAGTCGCCGAGCGCGCTGTTGTAGTTGCAGCTGTCGAAGCAGCCGACGCAGTAGCGGATGACGCCGTAGTTGCTCGAGGCGACCCAGAGGTTGCCCTCGTGGTCTTGCTCCGCCCAGTTGGCGGAGAGGTTCTTGTCCCCGGCGCTGTCCACGCGACGGAAGCCTTCGCCGTCCAGGACGCCGAAGCCGTTGAGGGCGCTGACGAGCACGCTGCCGTCGGCCAGCGGCTTGATGCGGTTGACCGCGCCGATCCCGCCGAGGTCATAGTCCGTGCGCCTGTAGGTGGAGACGTCGCCCGGGACGCTGCCGGACAGGGCGACCAGCCGGACGAGCTCCCCCTCGGACGAGCCGACGTAGAGCTCGTTCCTGCCGCTGTACGCGATGGCGTAGATCCGCCCCCGCTCGAAGAGCGCCTCGGGCGCGACCGTCGCCAGATAGGCGGTCTCATTGAAGACGCAGACGTTCCCGCTGTCGCTCATCGCCCAGACGCTGCCGTCGGCGTCGAGGAGGATGTTGAGGAAATGCTCCCCGTCGAGCGCGGGGTAGTCGTACGGGCGGACGCTGTCGCCGTCCAGCGTTCCGACGCCGGTGGTGGAGGCGACGTAGACCGTGCCGTCCGGCCCCTCGCAGAAGTCGCGGACGCAGAGAAAGCTGTGCGCGTCGTCCCCCGGCATGATCTGGGTGAAATGATCATCCTTCATGCGGTAGGCCCCGGCGTCGTTCGTGCCGATCCAGAGCGCGCCGTCGCTGCTCACGAAGAGCGCGCGGATGGCGCTGCTGGCAAGGCGGCTGCTGTAATCCGTGAAGATCGAGCCGTCGTAGCGGATCAGGCCGCCGTAGCTGCCGATCCAGAGATAGCCGTCTGCGCCCTGGACGACGGCGTTGGCCTCCCCGGTGGGCAGACCGGTGTCCTCGTTGAAGACGTCGGTGATGTAATTCGTGTGCGCGCTCTCGCGCCCGGCTGCGTTCGCCGCGGAGGGGAGCAGGAGCAGCAGCGAGGCGAGGAGAAGCAGTGCGGTGAGCTTTTTCATAGGCGGTCTCCGTATGTGGTCCTGCGTTGCATTGGATGGAATGACATATTGAATTACATTATTATACAACACCGCGCCCGTGATATCCAGCACTTTTTAATTTTCCGCGACAGACATTTTCATAATTATTTAATTGCCATCACGCGGAAGCTATGCTATACTCAAAATAGCGCGAATATTCAGGCCTTTCGCCCGACGCGCAAGGGGAGAGGCCGGATGGAATACCCAGGACGCAATTCAATAAGGAAGGTGAGAAATTGGAGAACTACACCAAGTACCGGCTGAAGAAGATCGACGAGCTGACACAGCTGATGGAGGGCAAGGACAATTTCTTCGTGATCGCCTGCAACAAGTGTTTCAAGGAGTTTGAAACCGTTGAGGAGAACGACTGCGAGGAGTTCCTGCGCGTCGCCGCCGAGTGCGGCAAGACCATCACGACCAGCATCAAGTTCGACTTCCTCTGCAACAAGGTCCAGACCCTGCGCAAGCTGGAGGAGTTCAACTGCATTCCCGAGGATACGGAGAACGTCGTCGTGATCTCCTGCGGCCTCGGCGTGCAGACGATGGCGGACGCGGTCAAGCTGCCCGTGATCGCCGCGGCAAATTCCCTCAATTACACCGGCCACCACGGCATGGCACTGACGAAGAAGGCCTGCGACGCCTGCGCCCAGTGCTACCTGAACCTCACCGGCGGCATCTGCCCCATCGTGGACTGCTCCAAGAGCCTGGTGAACGGACAGTGCGGCGGCGCGAAGAACGGCAAGTGCGAGGTCAGCCCCGACAAGGACTGCGCGTGGGAGAAGATCAACCAGCGCCTCGCCGCGCAGGGCCGCCTTGCCGAGTTCAAGGCCCAGCCCGTACAGCTGCGCGACTATTCCAAGATCAATTTCAAGGTCATCCACGACTATGTGAACGCCATCCGCGAAGCCCGCTTCGACGGCTATTACGGCGGCATTCACCCGGCCGAGCGCAAGGAGTTCGCGGAAAAGTACGCCCTGGCGCGCTT
>CAMJPK010000091.1 GCA_946407675.1 uncultured Clostridia bacterium | reverse complement strand
TGGTGCTCCTATTCTACACCACTTCGGAGGTTTACACAATTTTCGGGATAGTCTCTCATTTGGTTATAGGGGGTTTTCTTCGCCCTGCGGTTTGCTTCTATGGCAAAGGCGGGCGCGACGTATTCCAGCCGATAGGCCTCCTGCTTTTCGTAGGCGTCGAGGGCTTGCAATACCAGGGCGTCCATCGCGTCGCAGAGATAGTAATAGTTGTCCTGCACAAAACACTCCGACGGATCATAGAGGCTTTTTTGGATGCGATGCACGTATCCGTATTCCGTTACGGTCTCCGGAAGGACGAGCAGCCCCGCTTCCTCCCGCGTCTCCCGGATCATGGCGGCGACGGGGTCCTCGCCGGCTTCGATGCCGCCGCCCGGGAATTTGTAGCAATCATGCGTTTGGCTGTGGATCATGGCGAGCTTGCCGTCGCGGATGAGGATGCTTCTGGCGGAATCGCGCCGGAACGTATGGGTGCAGTCGCCGTAATCCTTTTTGTCCAGTTCAAACAGCAGTCTCATTGGCTTTCGCTCCGCAACGCTTCTTATGCGCACAATGTACCATACTTCCATGCCGCTTGCAAGGTTTACGGCGGAAAGGATGCGGATTGCCACACCAGTGTGAGCACTGGCTCGCAATGACGGAGGCTTTCCGTTGACGCATCCGGTTTTCCGCTTCGTCAAACTGACGGCGGAAACTCCCTTTTCTCTTTGGTGTTGATTCAGATCCTGTTTTCCGTTCGTTCGCCGAAGCGCGCAAAGCCGGATGACCTCCCGGCAAAAAGAACGCAGCCCCGTTTGCGGGGCTGCGCGACAAACCGGAACTGACAAGGCCGGCCGTTCTAAATATGACTGATCTCGCTGATAAAATCCGTCAGAAAGATCTCTCTTGTTTTATCGTCAACCTCAAGCAGCGAGAGATACGGATTCAGGTCTTCAAGTTCCACCAGGAGGAGTCTGCCGTCCTTTGCTCTGCAGGCGTCTACTCTCTGAATACCTTTATCGATTGTGTTCCAGTCAATAAACATCTTTGCGAACGATATATCTTCTTCGGAGTAATTATACTGCTTTAATTCCCATCTCTTAGTCTTATCGGGTGCGTAAAGCGCGTATTCAAACTTATCGTTGATAAAATAGAAGGAAACCTCGTAATCAAAATCTATTTCCGGCTGAAAGAGAAATCTGCCTCCGGCCAGCCTGCGATGCGCAAGCTCTTCTCTTGTTGCAAATTCAAGCCCGATGGAATCCGCCCCGTCTTTCGGCTTTATTACATATCGCTCTGTTTCAGGCAGTATATCAAGGCTGTCCCAGGAATCAACCGTCGGAATTACGGGATAGTTTTTCTGCGTTAAATCAAGCAGGTATTGCTTGCCCTGCATATCCGCTTTGCCGGTAAAGGTATTGAATGTTTTGAGTCCTTTTTCTTTTACACGCTTTACAAATGAATTGTATGTATCCTTATAGCCGATCACACTGCCCGTGTTTCTGAAAACAATAAGGTCTGCCATGCCTTCAAAAGCTTCCGCGCATACAGGGTGGCACAGCACGACATCAAAGTTTTCTTTCAGTCTGTCTGTTATATAAATGTCTTCTTCGCTGTATACTCTCCCTTTTGCCTGATAACTCAGGTCAGTGAGATACAGGATTCTTTTTCTCTTCATATCTTCTGCGGCTTCCGCAAGTAAAAATGCGGTTCAATTCCTTTCATAGCGGTATCTCTGCAGATTGCGGGTGGTCTGTTTTTATCAGGCCTACTTTACCATATTGCCATGTCCGTTTCAAGGCCTACTTGCTCTGCAACCGTGTTTGGTGACACTGACGGAGTTATAACCCGTCAACACTTAAGAGAAAAGGGACGGCGGAAATCCTGTATTGCTTTTTTTGCCAGGTTGTGATATAACTGTTGGAAATGAAAGCATTGCGCAGGAGGCAGGAATGCAGCAGCCGACGCTTGTGGTCATGGCGGCCGGGATGGGCAGCCGCTTCGGCGGACTCAAACAGCTGATGCCCGTCGATCCGCAGGGCCACCCGATCATAGATTTTTCGATGTACGACGCCAGGCGCGCCGGGTTTGCGCGCGTGGTGTTCATCATCAAGCACGCCATCGAGCAGCAGTTCCGCGAGGTCATCGGACGGCGCATGGAGCGGCAGTTTGATGTGGACTACGTGTTTCAGGAGCCGGACGTGCTCCCCGCGGGCTACACCGTCCCGGCGGACCGCGTGAAGCCCTGGGGCACCGGCCACGCCGTGGCCTGCTGCCGCGGTACGGTGGACAGCCCCTTTGCGGTGATCAACGCGGACGATTTTTACGGCGCGGGCGCCTTCCGCACGATCTATGACTTTCTGGCGGCGGCGCACAGCGGGACCGAGCACGCGATGGTGGGCTACCGTCTGCGCAACACGGTGACGGAGAACGGCGCCGTGGCCCGCGGCATCTGCACCGTGGAAAACGGATTTTTGACCGGCGTGACCGAGCGGACGAAGATCGTCAAGCGCGGCGACGCCGCGGCATACATCGACGACGGCGGGGAACACCCCCTGACCGGCGACGAGACCGTCAGCATGAACTTCTGGGGCTTCGCCCCGTCCATGCTGGACGAGCTGTGGGCGCGGTTCCCCGCGTTCCTGGACCGGCAGATGCCTGCCGATCCGATCAAGAGTGAATACTATCTGCCTGCGGTAGCCAATGCAGTGCTGCAGGAGGGACTCGGAACAGTGCGCGTGCTGGAGTGCGGCGAAGTCTGGCACGGCGTCACCTATCGCGAGGATCTGCAATCGGTACAGTGTGCCATTGCGGCCTTGAAGCAGGCCGGAGTCTATCCGGAATCGTTGTGGGAGTGAACATGGAGGTAAGCAATGAAGACAAAAGGGATCGTTCGCCGACTGGATGACCTGGGGAGGATCGTACTGCCCATCGAGATGCGGCGCAGCTTCGATTTGGCGGAGCATGACCGCGTGGAGATCTGCATGGAGGGCGATAGCATCGTCCTGCGCAAGTATGAGACGAACTGCCTGTTCTGCGGCGGGTCCAAGGACCTGAAGGAGTTCCACGGAAAGCAGATCTGCGCCAAGTGCGCAAAGAGCATCGGCGCACTGTAATCACATCAGCGCCGAAACAGCGACGATGCCCCTGCCGGAGCCAAGGTCCGGCAGGGGCATCAACATCGGTAAGGAAAGCGGGAAAACGCAATGCTTCTGTTGATCCTCGCGGCGGTGCTGCCCGCCGCCTATCTCATGTGGAAGGTCTACCGGTCCGACCGGCTGGAGCGCGAGCCGCCCCGGATGCTGCTGGGGCTGGTGCTGCTCGGCATGATCTCCACCGCGCTGGCGGGGACGGCGGAGCAGCTCGGCGACCGGATTTTGTCCTACGTTCTGGACGACAGCTCCGTCGCCCGCAACGCGCTGTTTTTCTTCCTCGTCGTCGGCCCGGCGGAGGAGGGCTTCAAATACGCCGTGCTGCGCTGGCGCACCTGGCGGCACCCGGAATTCGACTGCCAGTATGACGGCGTGGTGTACGCGGTGTTCGTCTCGCTGGGCTTCGCCCTGTGGGAGAACATCGGCTATGTGCTGATGTTCGGCATGCAGACCGCCCTCGCCCGCGCGCTGACCGCCGTGCCGGGCCACGCCTGCTTCGGCGTGTTCATGGGCGTGTGGTACGGCGTCGCCAAGCGCTGGGAGCTCTACGGGTATCCCGACCGCGCAAAGACCGCGCGATGGCTGTGCGTCGTGATCCCGGCGCTGCTGCACGGCTGCTATGACTTCATCGCGTCGCTGAGCGCCGGGGGCTATGCGCTGGTCTTTCTCGCGTTCGTCATCGCCATGTTCATCGTGGCGCTGCGCCTCGTCAAGCGGGCCGCGCGGCGGGACGACTATATATGAAAAACGGAAACAGGGCCGCTGCGCGCGCAGCGGCCCTGTTTCCGTTACAGCTTGCAGTCCGGGAAGTATTTCTCCACAAAGTCGATGTGCGATACGGTGAACGTCCGGCCGCGCAGGTAATTGAGTATTCCCGCGTCCGTGGGGAAGTCGAAGCACAGGCGGTAGGAGTAGAGCGCCTGCCCCGCCGTTTCCTCGAAGCGGCGGTTTTCCCGCTCGCTGCCGTATTTCCCGTCGCCCAGCAGCGGCCAGCCCGCGTGCGCCATCTGCGCGCGGATCTGGTGCGTGCGCCCGGTGTGCAGCGTGCACTCCACGAGCGAGAGCCCGCCGGCAAAGCGCAGCAGGCGGTATTCGGTGACGGCGGTTTTCGCGCCGGGCTCGGGGCGGTCCTTCACGTAGACCTGGTTTTTCTTCGCGTCCTTGAAGATGTAGCCCTCCAGCCGGCCCTCCGGCGGCTTGGGCCGACCGCGCACAACGCAGAGATAGCGCTTGTCGATCTCCCGGCCGCGGATCTTTTCGTTGAGGATGCGCAATGCTTCCGCGTTTTTCGCGGCGATCACGATGCCGCCGGTGTTGCGGTCGATGCGGTTGCACAGCGCCGGGGCGAAGCTGTGCTCCTCCCGCGGCTTCCACGCGCCGGACTGGTAGGCGTAGGCCTGGATGTTCGCAATCAGCGTGTTGTAGTCCCACTTGCCCGCGCTGTGGCACAGCACGCCGGGCTTCTTGTCCGCGAGCAAAATGTTCTCGTCCTCGTAGACGATGTCCAGCTTCGGCGCGCCGACCTTGAGGTAGGCGTTCTCCTCGCGGGGGGGCTCGAAGAATTCATCGTTGATGTAAAGCTGCACCGCGTCGCCCGCGCAAAGCCGCGCGTCGCGCTTCGCGCCTTTGCCGTTGAGCTTGATGCGCTTTAGGCGGATATACTTTTGCAGCAGGGAATCCGGCAGCAGCGGCACCGCCTTGCCCACAAAGCGGTCAAGGCGCTGGCCGGCGTCATTTTCCCGGATTTGCAGTTCCTTCATGCTTCACCCTCTCCCGCGCTGCGGATTTGTACATATTATCCTTGCAAAAAGCCCGAATGTCAACGATTTTTGTATTGACAAGCCGGGAAGCATCTCTTATAATATCTAGGCGACTGCATGGGAAGCCGCTGGTTTTGCATGCAATTATGAGGGAAACAACGTATGTGGCTGGATTTGCGAAAAATCATTGAAACCCCCGGCGCCTCGCTCGGCTTCGCGGTGACACTCGACCCGGAGCAGCTGCGCATCGGCGCCATCGAGGGCTTCAAGCGCCCGCCGGAGGCGCGCGGTGAAGTGGTAAACACCGCGGGGCTCCTCAATCTGCGCGGCGAGCTCACTGCGGAGATGATCTGTGTCTGTGACCGCTGTGGAACGGTCTTTGACCGAACGAAGATTCTCCGGCTGGATGTCCCTCTGGCCGCCGACGTCAGCGATGAGCTGAGCCCCGAGGTGTTTGCCGTGGAGGGCGACGGCATCGACGTCAGCGAGGTCGCGGAAACCTGTTTTATCCTGGATATGGAGCAAAAGGTGCTCTGCCGGGACGATTGCAAGGGGCTGTGCCCGACTTGCGGAAAGAATCTCAACGAAGGCCCGTGCAGGTGCACAAAGGCCGGCGATCCGCGGTTTGCCGTGCTCGGCAGCCTGCTGGAAACGCCAGACGATCCGACAGATTAACATTTTCGTTTCAGAAGTATTGGAGGTAAATCAACATGGCTGTTCCTAAGAGAAAAGTATCCAAGGCAAGACGCGACAAGCGTCGCAGCAACGTCTGGAAGCTTGAGGCCCCCAGCATCGTCGCCTGCCCGAATTGCGGCGCTTATCATCTGCCCCATCGCGCTTGCAAGGCCTGCGGCATGTACAACGGCCGCCAGGTCCTGAAGCTGGAAGAGGACAAGAAGTAATCACGCATGAAAAGCGGAGGCGACGCCTCCGCTTTTTATTTCAGGCGGCGAAAGGGGGCGACGGCGTGGCACAGAACATCATACGGCAGGTGGACGCGGCCGGCCCGCTGGCGGGCAGGGCGCGCCCGGGCGAAGCGCTGCTTTCGGTCAACGGGAAGCTCATCCGCGACGTGCTGGACTACAAGTTTTATACCTACGACCGCGACCTGCTGCTGGAACTGCGCACGCCGGAGGGGAAGCTGCGCCTCGTGCGCGTGCGCAAGGCCGAGGGGCAGGACCTGGGGCTGGACTTCGAGACCTATCTCATGGATCGCCCGCGCGCCTGCGCCAACCGCTGCGTCTTCTGCTTCATCGACCAGAACCCGCCGGGCATGCGCAAGAGCATTTATTTCAAGGACGACGACGCGCGCTTGAGCTTCCTTATGGGCTGCTACATCACGCTCACGAACCTCACGCCGCGCGAGATCGAGCGGATCATCGCCCTGCGCGTCTCGCCGGTGAACATCTCCGTCCACGCCACCGACGGCGCGCTGCGCGAGAAGCTGCTGGGCAACCCGCGGGCGGGGGAGGCGCTCGGCATCATGCGCCGCTTCGCCGCCGCGGGCATCGAGATGAACTGCCAGATCGTCTGCTGCCCGGGGCTCAACGACGGCGCGGCGCTGGAGCGCACGCTTGCCGACCTCAAGGCGCTGCACCCGGCGGTGCGCAGCGTGTCCGTCGTGCCCGTCGGCCTGACCTGCCACCGCGCGGGGCTGCCGGCGCTCACGCCGTTTACGAAGGAGACGGCCGCGGCGCTCATCGGGCAGGTGACGCAATTCGGAAACAAGTGCGTGGAAGAATTGGGGACGCGGCTGGCGTTCTGCTCGGACGAGCTCTATTTGACGGCACAGCGCGCGCTGCCGCCGAATGAATTCTACGAGGAGCACGTGCAGCTGGAAAACGGCGTCGGGATGCTGCGGCTGCTGGAGGCGGAGTTCGACGCCGCCCTGCGCTGTGCCGACGCGCCGGACGGCGTGCCCTTCGCCATCGCGACCGGGACGGCCGCCGCGCCGATGCTCGAAAAACTCCTCTTTTCCGCAAAGGAAAAGTATGATAAACTGAATGGAAGGGTATATCCCATTCAAAACGACTTCTTTGGGCGCAGCGTCACCGTGGCGGGGCTCGTCACGGGCCAGGACCTGATCGCCCAGCTGCGCGGCCGGGACCTCGGCGCGCGGCTGCTCATCTCCGCGGACATGCTGCGGCGCGAGGAGGTCGACTTCCTCGACTCCGTGCCGCTGCGCGAAGCATCGGCGGCGCTCGGCGTCCCGATCTACCCCGTGGCGTGCGACGGCGGGGCGCTGTGCGACGCGATGTTCGGCATTCTGCCGGACGTGCCGCAGCCCGTCCCCGACGCGGAGGACACGGCCTACAACAAGTATAACTGAGGTACAGACGCATGGAGAACAAGGGAACAAAAGTGATCCGCACGCACCGCCTCGTCCTGCGCCCCTTCACGGTGGAGGACGCCCCGGCCATGTTCCGCAACTGGGCGAGCGACAGCACGGTGACGGAATTCCTCACCTGGCCGCCGCACGAATCCCCGGCGGCGACCGCCGAGCTTCTGACGCGCTGGGCCAAGGAGACGGCGGAGGACCCGTCCGTCTACCAGTGGGCGATCGAGCTGAAGAGCATCGAGGAGCCCATCGGCAGCATCTCGGCCATGCACATCGACGAGAAGACGGCCGCGTGCGAGCTGGGCTGGTGCATCGGCAAGAAGTGGTGGGGGCAGGGCATCATGCCGGAGGCCGGCGCCGCCGTCATCGCCTATCTCTTCGACGAGGTGGGCATGAACCGCGTCGCGGCGCGGCACGACGTCCGCAACCCCAAGTCCGGCCGCGTGATGCAGAAGCTCGGCATGACCTATGAGGGCGTGCTGCGGCAGGCGGGCATGTGCAACGCCGGCATCTGCGACGAGGCGTACTACTCCATTCTGAAAAACGAGTATCTGGCGCGCGGCAGGGCGCTGATCCCGGAGAAGAGCTGCGGGGCAGTGATCTTCACCGAGCGCTGGGGCGAGCGCTTCTACCTGATCGAGCGCATGAAGAAGGGCCACATCTCGCTGTGCAAGGGCCATGTCGAGGGCCGGGAGACCGAGCACGAGACCGCCGCGCGGGAGATCCGCGAGGAGACCGCGCTGGAGGTCGAATTCCTCGACGGCTTCCGTGAGAGCACGGAATACAGCGCCTTTCCCGGCAGCGTGAAGACCGTTGTGTTCTTCCTCGCGCACGCCGCAAATATGAATACGATGGCGCAGCCGGAGGAGGTCAGCGAGATTTTGTGGCTGTCGGAGATGGACGCGCTGCGGACGCTGACCTACGACAGCGACCGCGACGTGCTGCGCAAGGCCGCGGCCTTCCTGCGGGAGCAGGACGCCGCGAAAGGAGTGTGACGGTCCATGGCAAGACCGCTGATCGCCATCGTGGGACGGCCGAACGTGGGCAAGAGCCTGCTGTTCAACCGCCTCGCGGGGCAGCGCCTTTCCATCGTGGAGGACACGCCGGGCGTCACCCGCGACCGGCTCTACGCCACCGCGGAGTGGAACGGCAGAAAATTTGATATCGTCGACACCGGCGGCATCGAGCCGCGCACGGACAACGAAATCTTGATGTTCATGCGCGAGCAGGCGAACATCGCCATCGACGCCG
>CAMJPK010000090.1 GCA_946407675.1 uncultured Clostridia bacterium | reverse complement strand
CCGAGATAGAAGATAAAATGCTGAAAATCTCCGTAAAAGGTAGTCAAGATGGTGGCTGGGGACTGACGCAAGGTTTCAAGAAAGACTGCGATTACCATGAGGCCATCAACCGTTGGCTTTCGGCGCACGGAAAGAAAACGATTTTCTGCCTTGTGCAATTCCAAGGTGTAGCTGAAAACGAACTACCGAGGATGTACTTGGCAACTCCGACTGAAATCGCTGACATGCTGCATGCTTCGCGAGCCGGAAACGGTGAAACTGTTCTCAGAGAGTTCCATGCTTGGGGAAACAAATCAGTTGCAAGCGGAAGTGTTGATCAAATTCCGGCTGAATGGGCTTTTACGGAGCAACGTCTTCAATACATGCTGAATACATATGCTTGACCATCACATCCAATAAAGAGGCCGTCGGGTTGCCCCGACGGCCTCTCGTTTGCCTAATTCAGTTTACAGCTGCAGCACCTCTTTGATGACCACTTCCTCGGCCACCAGGCGGATCGCATTCATCCAGCGGACCCATTCCATCTGGTCGCGGGCCTTGAGCTCCTCGTTGACCCCGTACTGTTTGGCCTGGTTGCGGACGATGGTCTCGTACAGGTCCTGGGCGTCCCGGTCGATGGTCTCCACATGCTCCTTGAGGGTGCCCTTGAGCAGCATCCCGGTGTAGATGCCCTCCTTGTCCTCCCGCAGGTGACGCAGGTACATCCGGCCGAATTTCCCCACGCGGGGGCTGTCCGGCGGCAGCAGATTGGGCAGGTAGTAATCGCCCTCTTTTCTGTATTCCAGTTCCATATCAGTCATCCTCCCTCAGATAGTTCTCGTCTCCGCCGAAGACGTCCGCCATGAAGCGGGCGCCGTAGCGGAAGCCGGTGATGAAGCTCTCCTCGCCGTCAAGGGCGCCGGCCTCATTGCAGGTATCCACGTAGTCAAGGAACAGATTGAGCAGCTCGCCCTCCAGGGCGTCGGTCAGGTGTTCCTCCAGGTCGCCGGCATGGGTGACCAGCTCGGCCAGATCATCGGGGATCTCGCCCTCACTCATGGGGCGGAGATTACCATAGTACAGTTCACGGATAAAGTCAGTCATGTTTGTTTTCTCCTTTCGGTGATTTGTTTTCTTCCAGCAGATACTGGATCAGTCCGTACTTGGAAATGCAGTAACCTTTACCGGGCTTCACGGCGGGGAAACAGCCGTAGTCGATCATCTTATACACCGTGTGGTCGTCACAGCCGAGAAGTTTTGCCGTCTGCTGAATGGTCAGCACTTCGGGATACCCGGTGAGCATGGTTTTGTAGGCCTCGCTGACGCTGATCTTCATGGGTCTCACCTCGCTTCGTCCCGTCGGCGGTCCAGCTGCCGCTTGCGCTCTTTCAGCAGGTTGATGATGCTCTCCTCCATCTGCTTCGCCGTGTAGCCCTTGGGAAAGTAGGCCTCAAAGGTGTCCTTGCGGAAGGTCAGCTTGTCCTGCTGGTTGGCCTTCAGCCGGGACATGATCGTGACCACGTCCTCCGCCTTGAGCTTCCCCGCCTGGGCGAGCTTTTTCATCTCCACGGCCTGGGAGAGAGACGGCGTGCAGTCCAGCATTTCACAGGTGTCCAGCAGCTCCTCCAGCAGCTTCTTCGGCAGGTAGCTCAGCTCCACGGCGGGCGTCATGGCGATGCGTCCCTCGTCCACCATTTTCAGCAGCTCAGGCAACAGATAGGTCAGGCGGATATAGCGCTGGACGGTTCGGGCACTCTCATCAGCGCTTTCAGCGAAGAGCTCATCGGACCGCTTGCCAATCAAATCTGTGCCAACTTGGCGCATATTTTTTCCTGGCCTGCCCGCTTTGCGTTTCATAGCTTCGTACTTCATCTGATACGCGAAAGCCTTTTCGCTGGGCAGCAGGTTTTCCCGCTGCTGGTTGCTGTCCACCATGACGATGGTGGCCGCGTCGTCGTCCAGCTCCCGCACCACCGTGGGCAGGGTCTCCAGCCCCGCCAGCTGACAGGCGGCCTTGCGGCGGTGGCCGCTGAGCAGCTCATAGCCGCCCTCCGGCCTGGGCCGGGCGATGGCGGGCGTCACCACGCCGTGATCCAGGATGCTGCGGGCCATCTCCCGCAGCTCGTCGTTCACCTCCACGCGGAAGGGGTGATTTTTGAAGGTGTGCAGCTCCGAAAGCGGGATGTCGATGATCTTCTCCCGCTTCTCGTCGTCCCGCTGCTCCTGGGACGAAAAGAGCGCGTCGTAGGCCTTACCCAGGCCTAAATCAATAGGTTTTTCTGCCATGATTTCCTCCTTTGACATAGAAAAAGGCACCGTGTACTTTCGGAAAAAGTACCACGATGCCTTATTTCGTGATTCAGTCTTCAATTGTTTGCTCCGGTTCCAGCTTCCGCGTCGCCACATATTTCTGGTGGACGTCGCCGGGCCTGTCCGGATTGGTCATGACGAGTGTTCCGTCTTCCAGCAGGGGGTCCAGCACCGAGTCCTTGAAGAAGCGCCGGTCGGCCAGATCAAGGAACTCCTGGATCTGCTTGCGGCTCTTGGGCGTCTGGCAGAACACCGTGACCGCCGCCTGCCGCTCGTGATGGAACTTCTCCTGCCGGATGAAGCCGTATTTCTGGATATATTCGATGATCCAGAGCTTGCAGGTCCGCACGTCCTTGCCCACCTTGAGGCTCTTGATCTCCCCGGCGCGGAACATGCGGTAGACCCGCTTGAGCGGCAGCCGCAGCATACCGGCAGCCTCCTGTGCCGTGACGACGTCCTCATACTCGGAGAACATCATCAGGTAGCACTCGTCGATGGTGTACTCGGTTTTCTTCGGCTTTGCCATCTTTGCTCCTTTCCGTCGGCACGGCGGAAACAGGGGCAGGATTTAACCCCACCAAAGAACCTCGGTACATTCGCGGATTTTTGCGTCGTTTTCCGGGCGAAATGCGTGTAAGAGGGTTTCGTGCAGAAAACAATTGAAAAACCGGGCCCCGCGGAAACATCAGCTTCGCGGTTTCCGCACGGAAAAAACGAAAAGTTGTTTGAATGAATAAAAAGCCGGGAACCCCTTGAAAAATCAGCGTTTTTCGGCCCTTCGCCCCCGCTTGGGCCCCGGAGGGAGGGCGTTCGCAAGTCACGCCTACTTGCCCATAGTCCCCACTGCCTGCGGCAAAACCGGGGAAAACAAATTCGCTCGAAATCGAGTTGTCGGTGATGAGCCGGCACGTGGGTTCGAATCCCACACTCTCCGCCATGAAAAAAGCACGCTTTCGCGTGCTTTTTTCCATAAGATCCGGAGCGCGGTCATTGACAAGTCCGCTTCCCTTGCGTATGCTGTTCTATGAGACAAGACAGGCAAAGAAACCGGACGCACATACAATCGAAAGGAGCAATGAGCCATGGTCAAGGTCGTCGCGCGGACGCTGGTCCGCGCCGAATGTATCGAGGCATATCAGGCGCTGGCAAAGGAGATCGTCGAAAAGACCGTGCGCGAGCCCGGCAACGTCTTTTACACCATGAACCAAAGCACGGAGGACAGGCGGCTGCACGCGATGATCGAGGCGTGGGAGAGCATGGAGGCGCTGCAGGCGCACATGGCCTCGGAGCATTTCCGGCGCATCGTGCCGCAGATGGCGCAGTACGCGCAGGAGAAATACCCGCCGGAAGTGTACACCGAGCTGACATTTGAAACCCCAATCATCTGAATACGAAAGGAGCACACACCATGGTACCGATCACCGAAGAAGAAAAGAATGGCCCGCTTTACAAGTATTTCATGCGGGAGATGGCCGAGCCCGACCCGGCGAAGTACGCGATGACGCAGGAGCCCGTCGACTTTCCCGAGGAGGAGAGCGCGCTGCATCTGGACAATCTCTTTGAGCCCGGCTACATGCCGGTGGAGCTCGGCTACGGCTACCTGCCCGACGGCTGCGCGATCCTCGCCAACTTAACGCAGTTCCCGGGCGCGACGGTCGACATGTTCGACTTCTGGTTTGCGTGGCACCCGATCGAGTCCATGCGCTACAAGATCTGGAACCGCGACCAGCACTACTACTGCCAGACCATGAACCCGGAGATCGCCCTCGACAAGTCCCGCTCCCTGCGCGAGCGCCTGTGGGGCACCACCCACGACATCGAGGAGGACTGCAACATGGGCAAGCAGCCGATCAAGATCACCTTCGCCAACCCCGCCGACATCGGCTTCAGCAAGGAGAAGCTGGCGAAGTTCGACGGCACGATCGTCTGCTCCGCCGCCGGCAACATGGTCCACTTCTTCCGCCCGACCGAGGGCGGCTGCGAGCTGCGCACCCGCTTCTTCTTCGGCTACAAGTGCGAAAACGGGAAAATGGTCCGCGCGCTGCCCGAGGGCATGAAGTTCCCGACGCTCGCGCCCGTCAAGGCGCTGCTGCACCACAACATCAAGGAGTTTACGAACCTTGCCGCGATCCTGCCGGAGGTCTACGCCGAGTTCCACGACGAGTTCGTGAACGGCTGAGGCCGCGGCGCAGGCGCGGGAAAATGCAATACAAGGCCCCCCGGCATGGCCGGAGGGCCTTGTGCGTTGTCTGCGGGCGGGAAAACGGATTGCCACGGCCGGAAAGGAATCCGCCCGGAAAAGCGCGAAGCGGATCCGGGCGGAAGAGGAAGAAACGGCGGGATGATCGAGCGCTGGCGCTGCGCGGCAGCGCGAAGCATCCGAGCCGTTTCTGACGACGCCTCGCAATGACGGATGCTTACGTAGGGCCCGCGGGGGCTTACGGCGCGAAACGCTTGCGCGGATCGACCCAATCGAGGTCGGCGCGGGCCTTGCCGAAGCCGATGGTGTCCTTTGGGGGTTTTGCGTCCGCGCTCGGCGGGGTCCGGCGCTGCTTCAGGCTCTCGGTCATGTCGTAGCCCTCGCGCTCGGAGGCCAGCAGAATGTCTTCCTGCGTCGGCGGCTCGGCCTGCTTCGCCAGATAGCCGGGCAGCGCCGCCGGGTCGGCGTAATAGCGGAAGCGCTCCATCGCCAGTTCTGCCATGCGCGGGCCGTGGTCGTAGGGCACGACGAGGAACTGGTCGTTCTCGATGCCCTTCACAAGCCAGTCGGCCAGCACCAGCGGGTCCATTCCGTGGGCGTGGATCGTGGAGAGGAACTTCTGCGTCGTCTCGGTGACGTGGTAGCCGGTGTCGGCGTAGCGCGCCGGGCGGTTTTGGATCGCGGCCTCGTAGATGCGGGTGCGGATGTTGGCCGGGCAGATGGCGGTGACGCCGATGCCGTAGGGCTTGAGCGCCTGCCAGTAGCTCTCCATCAGGTTCAGGACGGCCGCCTTGGCCGCGCAGTACGGCGCGACGACCGCGCCCGCGCCGAAGGCGCCCCACGACACGGTGGTCGCGATGTGCCTTTCCCCGCCGGCCTTGATCATGCGCGGCACGAAGGTGACGAGGCCGTTGACCACGCCGCCGAAGCACACGCCCATCACCCAGTCGAAATCGTCATAGGTGGATGCCTCCGCCGGGCCGAACACGTTCACGCCCGCGTTGAGCACCAGCAGGTCCGGCACGCCGCCGAACACGCGCTCCGTCTCGTCCGCGGCGGCGGCAAAGCCCGCGCGGTCGGTCACGTCCATGAGAATGTAATGCACCTCGGCGTCCCTGTCCCTGAAAAACGCCTTTGCCTCGTCCATGTGGTCGGCGCGGTTGTCCGCGATGACGACCTTCATGCCCCTCTCGGCAAAGCGCTGGGCGTAGCCGAGGCCCGCGCCGCAGGCGCCGCCGGTGATGAATGCGATCTTGCCCTTGAAATCTTTCATGCTCTCCGCTCCTTTTCGTGACGTGGTTGGGTGGGTTTTCTTACGGTTTGCGCTTTATGTTATGATTGTATCACATTGTTTCGGAAAAGAACAGCTTTTTTCACCGCCGCGCCACTTGACGGATCGCGGGAAAAACGATAAAATAATTTGTTCGATTCCGCAGGACGGGAGGTGTGCGCCGTGGCGCAGGGAGATCTGGAACTGAACGCCGCCGCGCTGACGCACGCCTATCTGCTGCTCGCGCAGCCGGAGGCCGGCTACGCCGCGGCGATGCGTCTGGCGCAGACTATGCTCTGCGCCGCGCCGGAGGCCGCGCAGCGCCCCTGCGGGACCTGCCCCCACTGCCGCAAGGCCGCGAAGGGCATCCACCCGGACATCATCACGGTGGCGCGCCTGAGCGACGACAAGGGGCGGCCGAAGCGCGAGATTTACGTCGATCAGATCCGCGCCCTCGTCACCGACGCCGTGGTCCTGCCCAACGAGGCCGAGCGCAAGGTCTACATCATCCGCGACGCGGACACGATGAACGCCGCGGCGCAGAACGCGCTGCTCAAGCTTCTGGAGGAGCCGCCGCGCTTCGTCTCCATCGTGCTGGTCGCCGCCTCCCCCGCCCCGCTGCTGGAGACGGTGCGCTCCCGCTGCGTGACGCTGTACACCTTCGGGGAGAACGCCGCGCCGCCGGCGGAGGCACGGGAACGCGCCGAGCGCTTTCTCGACTATGCGGCGACGGGCGCGAAGATCTCGCTTCTGAGCTTCACCAACGAGTGCGCCGACCTGGGCAACGCGGAGATGACGGACTTTGTCACGGCGGCGCAGCTGATGTTGACGGACATGCTCTGCGGCCGCCTGCCCGATCTGCGCATGTCGCACAGGCGCATGGCGGCGCTTCTGGCGCTGCTGCGCACCGCGCAGGAATACCTGCGCTTCAACGTCAGCACCAAGCACGTCCTCGGCCTGCTGGCCGTGGACGCAGCAAACGGGGAATGATCCCCGGAGAGGAACCATACCATGATCGTAGTCAGCATCAAATTCAAAGGTCGCGGCAAGACCTATTTCTTCGATCCCAACGGCATCGAGGTGCCGGAGGGCGCGCAGGTGGTCGTGGAGACCAGCAAGGGGCTGGAGCTCGCCACCTGCGTCCAGGGCAACCACGAGGTCACCGACGAGCGCATCGTGCCGCCGCTGCGCCCCGTGGCGCGCATCGCCACCGCGGACGACCTGCGCATCGCGGAGCTGTGCAAGGCGCGCGAGAAGGAAGCGTTCGCCATCGCCGAGGAGAAGATCGCCGCGCACGGGCTGGATATGAAGCTCGTGGACGTGGAGTGCAATTTTGAGGGCAGCAAGATCCTCTTTTTCTTCACCTCCGAGGGGCGCGTGGACTTCCGCGAGCTGGTCAAGGACCTCGCGGGCGTGTTCCGCACGCGCATCGAGCTGCGGCAGATCGGCGTGCGCGACGAGGCCAAGATGCTCGGCGGGCTCGGCATCTGCGGGCTGCCCTTCTGCTGTCACCAGTTTATGGACGACTTTGAGCCGGTCAGCACCAAGATGGCCAAGACGCAGTCGCTCTCGCTCAACCCGGCCAAGATCTCCGGCAGCTGCGGGCGCCTGATGTGCTGCCTGCGCTACGAGCAGGAGGCCTATGAGGAGCTGGTCAAGGGCGTGCCGAAGAACGGCGCCTTTGTGGAAACGCCGGTCGGCTACGGCAACGTCACGCAGGTCAACCTGCTGCGCCAGACCGTCAAGGTCAAGCTGGACGACGACGAGTCCGTGCGCGGCTTTGACGCGGACGAGGTGGCCGCGGTGCCCGGCGGGCGGCCGAAGCCCGGCGAGCCGCTGCCCCATGTGCTCAAGCCCGTCGTCAAGCCCAAGCCGAAGCCGGAGGAGAAGGAGGACGAGTGGGCCCTGCCCGCCATCTTCGCGGAGGACACGGCGAACCTGCCGGAGCCGGACGACGGCGCGGACAAGGACGAAAAGCGCCCGTCCCGCCGCCGCAGGGGCGGCCGCGGCCGCGGCAAGGGCGGCGCCGGCGACGGCGAAAAGCCGGAGGGCCAGCCGCAGCCCGACGCGCAGCAGCGCACCAGCGCGCCCAGCGGCGAGAACAAGTCCCGCGGCGGACGGCGGCGGCGCAGAGGCGGCGGCGAGAAGCCGGAGGGACAGCAGCAGCAAGCAAAGCCCGCGCAGCCGAAGCCGGAGCAGCCCAAGCCGAAGGCGGAGGGCGGCAGGCCCGGCGGGAAACGGCAAAGGCCGCAGGGCGCGCCGAAGATCGCGAAGGACGCGAGCGCACGCAGCGCGCAGGGCGCGCCGAAGCCCGCCGCGGAGGGCGAGAAGAAGCCCAACGCGCGCAAGCGGCGGCGCAGAGGCGGCGGCGGGAATAAACCCGGCGCGGCCCCGGCGGCGGAGTAAGCGGCGCCCTCACCTGCCGCCTGCGGCGGCACCCTCCCCCAGAGGGGGAGGGATTATAGCCCAACATCCGGGCGTGGCGCGCATTTCAGGTTTTCCTTGCCAAGCGCATAGAATTGTTGTAAACTGTATATGCTATCTTTCTACGGTCTTTGACAAGGCTGCACTAGTCGGGGAGCCAGCGGTGCCCTGTAACCTGCAATCCGCTACAGCAGGGATGAATTCCCGTCTGAGGGAAAGTGATGTGTCGTCTGACTTCAGCAGGTGGCGTTGACGTTCCGGTCTCGCGCAATGGAGCCCCGTGAACCGTGTCAGGCGGGGA
>CAMJPK010000089.1 GCA_946407675.1 uncultured Clostridia bacterium | reverse complement strand
TCATTGCGGTCTCCGGCAACGTGGGACAGGGCGACGAGCTGGATGGCCTGGAGGAAAAGGCGATCAAGACCGGCGCGAGCAAGCTGATCGTCGCCGACCTCGTGGACGAGATGGTGGACGACATCATCATCCCCGCGATGAAGATGGGCGCGAACTATGAGAGCTATCTGCTCGGCACGGCCTTTGCCCGCCCCGTCATCGGCAAGAAGCTGGCGGAGATCGCGCTGGCCGAGGGCGCGGACGCCATCGCCCACGGCTGCACCGGCAAGGGCAACGACCAGGTGCGCTTTGAGCTGGCCATCAAGGCCTTCGCGCCGGACATGCCCGTGATCGCCCCCTGGCGGCTGTGGGACATCAAGGCCCGCGACGAGGAGATCGACTACGCCGAGGCGCACAATGTCCCGCTGAAGATCAGCCGCGAGACGAACTATTCCAAGGACAAGAACCTGTGGCATTTGAGCCATGAGGGCCTTGACCTTGAGGACCCGGCCAACGAGCCCGACTATGACAAGCCCGGCTTCCTGGAGATGGGCGTCTCCCCGATGAAGGCCCCGGACAAGCCCACCTATGTCACCATCGACTTCGAGGCCGGCGCGCCCGTGGCGCTCAACGGCGAAAAGATGAAGGCCAGCAAGATCATCGAGGGGCTCAACGCCATCGGCGGCGCCAACGGCATCGGCATCATCGACATCGTGGAAAACCGCCTTGTCGGCATGAAGGACCGCGGCGTTTACGAGACGCCGGGCGGCACGATCCTCTACTTTGCTCACGCGCAGCTGGAGATGCTGACCGTTGACAAGGACACCCTGCACGAAAAGCAGAAGCTGGCCGTCGATCTGGCCGACCAGATCTACAACGGCAAGTGGTATTCTCCGCTGACCGAGGCGCTGGTCGCATTCGCCAACGAGAGCAACAAGTACGTCACCGGCACGGTGAAGCTCAAGCTCTACAAGGGCAACATCATCCCCGCCGGGACGACCTCGCCGTATTCGCTGTACAGCGAGAATCTCGTCACCTTCGGCGAGAGCGATTACGACCAGGCGCAGGCCGCGGGCTTCATCAACCTCTGGGGCCTGCCGACCACGGTGCAGGCGCTGCGCGAGCAGGGAAAACTTTAAGCCGGATTTGCCTTCCCCTTGAGGGGAAGGTGGCCGAGCGAAGCGAGGTCGGATGAGGTGTCCGGACGATCTCGTTTCCACCTCATCAGTCAGCTCGTTCCTCGCTGACAGCTTCTCCTCGAGGGGAAGCCTTCAAATAGAAAACATAAGGCGGTTAGCTTATGGCAAAGATGTGGGCCGGCAGAACAGCCGGCAATACCGACAAGATCGCGGACGACTTCAACTCCTCCATCCGCTTTGATTGCGCGATGGCGAAGCAGGACATCACGGGCAGCATGGCGCACGCGCACATGCTGGGCGCGCAGGGCATCATCGGCGCGGACGAGGCCGCGCAGCTCGTCGACGGTTTGCAGGGCATCCTCGACGACCTGCAAAGCGGCGCGCTGGAAATCGATCTTTCCTGCGAGGACATCCACATGTTCGTCGAGCAGGTGCTCACCGAGCGGCTGGGCGACGTGGGGAAGAAGCTGCACACCGCGCGCTCGCGCAACGATCAGGTGGCGCTCGACCTGCGAATGTATCTCCGGGACGAGATCGCGGAGATTCGCGCGCTCGTGAAGGCGCTGCTGGCGGCGCTGTGCGCGCAGGCGGAGGCGCACAAGGCCGCCATCATGCCGGGCTACACCCACCTGCAGCGCGCGCAGCCCGTCAGCTTCGGCCATCACATGATGGCCTACGCCATGATGCTGCTGCGCGACCTCGGCCGCCTTTCCGACTGTGCCCGGCGCATGAACGTCAGCCCCATCGGCTGCTGCGCCCTCGCCGGGACCACCTACGACACCGACCGCGTCGGCGAGGCAAAGGCGCTGGGCTTTGACGACATCGCCCGCAACAGTCTCGACGGCGTTTCCGACCGCGATTTCTGCGCAGAGCTTCTGGGCGCGCTGTCGATCCTGATGATGCACCTGTCCCGCTTTTCCGAGGAGCTGATCCTCTGGAGCAGCTGGGAGTTCAAGTTCATCGAGCTTTCCGACAGCTACACGACGGGCAGCAGCATCATGCCGCAGAAAAAGAACCCCGACATGGCCGAGCTCGTGCGCGGCAAGACCGGGCGCGTCTACGGCGATCTGATGGGCACGCTCACGATGCTCAAGGGCCTGCCGCTGGCCTACAACAAGGACATGCAGGAGGACAAGGAGAGCATCTTCGACGCCTGCGACACCGTGAAGATGTGCCTGCGCGTGTGCGCGCCGATGGTCGAGACGATGGCGGTGAACGAGGACAAGCTGCTGCGCGCGGCGCAGGAGGGCTTCATCAACGCCACCGACCTCGCGGACTACCTCGTGAAGAAGGGGCTGCCGTTCCGCTCGGCCTACAAGATCTCCGGCACGCTGGTGGCAAAATGCATTGCGGACCATACGGTGCTCGAGGCCCTGCCGCTGGAGGTCTACAAGGAATTCAGTCCGCTTTTTGACGCGGACGTCTACGCGGCGATCGACCTGCGCACGTGCGTGGAGAAACGCGTAAGCCTCGGCGGGCCGACCGCGGCGAGCGTCGAGGCGCAGATCGCGTATGTAAGGAGTGAGATGGCATGACAAATCTGAAGGGCAGAAGCTTTCTGAAGCTGCTGGATTTCAGCACGGAGGAGATCACCGGGCTGCTGGACCTCGCGGCGGAGCTGAAGGAGAAGAAAAAAGCCGGCGTCCCCCATCGCCTGTGCGAGGGGAAGAACATCGCGCTGATCTTTGAGAAGACCTCCACCCGTACGCGCTGCAGCTTTGAGGTGGCGGCGGCGGATCTGGGGATGCACCCGGTCTACCTCGACCCGAAAAGCTCGCAGATCGGCAAGAAGGAGTCCATCGCGGACACCGCGCGGGTGCTCGGCCGGATGTTTGACGGCATCGAATACCGCGGCTACGGGCAGGAGATCGTGGAGGCGCTCGCGGCGTATTCCGGCGTGCCCGTCTGGAACGGGCTGACGAATGAGTTCCACCCGACGCAGATTTTGGCCGATTTCCTCACGATCCAGGAGCACTTCGGCGCCCTTGCGGGCAAAAAGCTTGTCTACATGGGCGACGCGCGCTACAACATGGGCAACTCCCTGATGGTCGGCTGCGCCAAGATGGGGATGCGCTTCACGGCCTGCGCGCCGGAGAAGTATTTCCCGAACCGCGCGCTGATCGCGGACTGCGAGGCCGTCGCACAGGAGACCGGCGCGACGCTGGCGTTTTCCACCGATCCGCTCACGGCGGTACAGGGCGCGGACGTCATCTACACCGACGTGTGGGTTTCGATGGGCGAGCCGGACGCGGTCTGGAAAGAGCGCATCAACGATCTTTTGCCCTATCAGGTGAACCAAACGCTGATGGAGGCCGCCGGGCCCCAGTGCCGCTTCATGCACTGCCTGCCCGCCTTCCACGACCTGAACACCGGGATCGGCAGAGACATTTTCGACAAATTCGGCATCGACTGCATGGAGGTCACGGACGAGGTCTTTGAGGGGCCGCAGTCCGTCGTCTTCGACGAGGCAGAGAACCGCATGCACACGATCAAGGCCGTCATGGCGGCGACGCTGGCATAAAACAAAGCGGCGGGCCCGGTGGCTGCTCCCTACAGCGGTAGGGCGCGACGACCTCGGCGCGCCGTTTCATACGAACAACATCGGAGGCGCAAACCATGCCAAAGGATAAATCCATTCAAAAGGTCCTCGTGATCGGCTCCGGCCCCATCGTCATCGGGCAGGCGGCCGAGTTTGACTATGCCGGCGCGCAGGCCTGCCGCGTGCTGAAGGCCGAGGGTATCAACACCGTGCTGGTCAACTCCAACCCGGCCACGATCATGACCGACAAGGCCATGGCCGACGAGATCTACCTCGAGCCGCTCAACGCGCAGACCGTGGCCCGCATCCTCGAAAAGGAGAAGCCGGACGGGCTGCTGGCCGGCCTCGGCGGGCAGACGGGCCTCACGATCGCGATGCAGCTGAGCCGCGACGGGACGCTTGACCGCCTCGGCGTGCGCCTGCTCGGCACCGACATCGACGGCATCGACAAGGCCGAGGACCGCGAGCTTTTCCGCGAGACGATGGCGGCCATCGGCCAGCCCTGCGTCCCCTCGGCCATCGCCAACGACGTCGAGACCGCGCTGAAGATCGCGGACGAGATCGGCTACCCGATCATCGTGCGCCCGGCCTTCACGCTCGGCGGCACCGGCGGCGGCATCGCGGACACCGCGGGGGAGCTGCGCACGATCGCGGCCTCCGGCCTCGACATGTCCCCGATCACGCAGATCCTCGTGGAAAAGTGCATCTCCGGCTGGAAGGAGATCGAGTTTGAGACGATGCGCGACGCGGAGGGCAACGCCGTCTCGGTCTGCTCGATGGAGAACATCGACCCCGTCGGCGTCCACACCGGCGACAGCATCGTCGCCGCGCCGGCGCTGACGCTGACCGACCGCGAGCTCGGTATGCTGCGGCAGGCCGCGCTGGACATCGTCGCGGCCATCGGCATCATCGGCGGCTGCAACTGCCAGTTCGCCCTCAAGCCCGACGGCAGCGAGTATGCCGTCATCGAGGTCAACCCGCGCGTTTCGCGCTCCTCCGCCCTCGCCAGCAAGGCGACGGGCTACCCCATCGCAAAGATCACGACGAAGATGGCGCTGGGCTACCTGCTGAGTGAGATCCAAAACGAGCAGACCGGCGCCTCGCTCAAGGGCTTTGAGCCGGCGGTGGATTACATCGTCGTGAAGTTCCCCAAGTGGCCCTTTGACAAGTTCGCCGGCTCCAGCCGCAAGCTGGGCACGCAGATGAAGGCCACCGGCGAGGTCATGAGCATCGGCCCGACCTTTGAGGCCGCGCTGATGAAGGCCGTCCGCGGCGCGGAGATCGGGCTCGACACGCTGAACGCCCCGCCGCTGAACGATCAGCCGCTGCGCCAGCGGCTTGCCGCACAGGATGACCGGCGCATCTTCACGGTCTACGAGGCGCTGAAGGCGGGCATGTCGAAGGAGGAGATCTTCGACATCACGAAAATTACACCGTGGTTCCTCGAGCGGATGCAGCGGCTCGTGGACGCGGAGGCGTCGCTTGCCGCGGGCCTGACGGCGGAAAATTACGCCGCGGCCAAGCACCTCGCCTTCACCGACGCGGCCATCCGGCGCATCAGCGGCGCCGCGGCCGTCCCCGGCCTGCCGTTTTCCTACAAGATCGTCAAGACCTGCGCCGCCGTCTTCGGCACGGACCGCCCGTATTTCTACTCCGACTGCTCCGGCGTGTGCGAATCGAAGGACTTCAAGCGCAGCGGCAAGCCGGTCGTCATGGTCCTCGGCTCCGGCCCCATCCGCATCGGGCAGGGCATCGAGTTTGACTATTCCTCCGTCCACTGCGTCTGGACGCTGCGCGAGATGGGCTACGACGTCGTCATCGTCAACAACAACCCCGAGACCGTCTCGACGGACTATGACACCGCCGACCGGCTCTACTTCGAGCCGCTGACGAGCGAGGACGTGATGAACGTCATCGCGGTGGAGAAGCCCATCGGCGTCGTCGTCGCCTTCGGCGGGCAGACCGCCATCAAGCTGACGCAGTACCTCGACAGCCACGGCGTGCGCATCCTCGGCACGAGCGCGGAGAGCATCGACGTTGCCGAGGACCGCGCCCGCTTCGACAAGCTGCTGGAGCGCTTCGGCATCCGCCGCCCGAAGGGCATGGGCGTGAATACAATGGAGGAGGCCGTCGCCGCGGCAAAGGCGCTCGGCTACCCGGTGCTGCTGCGCCCCAGCTACGTCATCGGCGGGCAGAACATGACGATCTCCCGCAGCGAGGCGCACACCCGCCGCTATATGGAGACGATCCTCTCCGGCGGCATCGAGAACCCCGTGCTCGTGGACAAGTACATGCCCGGCGTGGAGCTGGAGGTGGACGTCATCTCCGACGGCAAGGACGTGCTGATCCCCGGCGTCATGGAGCACATCGAGCGCGCCGGCGTCCACTCCGGCGACTCCATCGCGGTCTATCCGCCCTACAACCTCTCCGACAAGTTCCTGCACAAGATCACCGACGTCTCCACCAAGCTGGCGCTGGCGCTCGGCACGCAGGGGCTCGTGAACATCCAATACCTGATCTATGAAAACGAGCTGTACGTCATCGAGGTGAACCCCCGCGCGAGCCGCACCGTGCCGTATATCAGCAAGGTCACGGGCGTGCCGATGGTGGACCTCGCCAGCCGCGTCATGCTGGGCGCGTCTCTCGCCGAGCTCGGCTACGGCACGGGGCTTTACCGCACGCCGCCCTACTGCGCGGTCAAGGTGCCGGTGTTCTCCTTTGAAAAGCTCAGCGACGCCAACTCCATCCTCGGCCCGGAGATGAAGTCCACCGGCGAGGTGCTCGGCATCGGCAAGACGACGGCGGAGGCGCTTTACAAGGGCCTGACCGCCGCGGGCTTCAAGGTCCCCGGCAAGGGCAAGCGCGCGGGCGTGCTGCTCAGCGTGGAGGAGAGCGACTATCAGGAGGTCCTGTCCCTCGCCAAGCAGTTTTACGACCTCGGCATCACGCTGTACGCCACGGGCGGCACGGCGGAGGCCATCGGCTCGCTCGGCATCCCGGTCACGGCGGTGGCCAACGCCTCGGAGAATGACGCCATCGTGAAGCTGATGGAGTCCGGCGCGCTGAACTACGTGATCTACACCGGCGCGGTCAAGGACGCCACGATGGGCGACTTCATCGCCCTGCACCGCCGCGCCATGCAGCTCGGCATCCCGGTGCTCACCAGCCCGGACACGGCGAAGGCGCTCGCGGAGATCATCGCCAGCGGCTTTAGCGCCGGGAACACGGAGCTTGTGGACATCAACGCCATGCGCGCGTGGCAGCAGACCGTCCGCTTTGCGAAGATGCACTCGTGCGGCAACGACTATATCTTCATCGAGAACTTCGACGGCGCGATCACCTGTCCGGAATCGCTGTGCGTCTCGCTGTGCGACCGCCACACCGGCATCGGCGCGGACGGCATCGTGCTCATCGAGCGCTCCCGCGTTGCCGACGCGAAGATGCGCTCGTATAACCGCGACGGCAGCGAGGGCAAGATGGCCGGCAACAACATCCGCTGCGTCGGCAAGTACCTCTACGACAAGGGCTACGTCCGCAGCGAGTACGTCTCGGTCGAGACGGCCAGCGGCGTCCACACGCTGCGGCTGTTCCTGCGCGACGGCAAGGTCAGCTCCGTCGCCGTCGATATGGGCAGGGCCGTGTGCGAGGAGAAGACGCTGACCGTGGCCGGACAGGACTACGATACCGTCTGCGTCGACGTCGGCAACCCGCATTGCGTCGTCTTCTGCGACGCCATTGACGCGCTCGATCTCGCCGCGATCGGGCCGAAGTTTGAGTATCACGAGGCCTTCCCGGACCGCACGAACACCGAGTTCGTCCGCGTCGTGAACCCGACCACGCTGCGCATGCGCACGTGGGAGCGCGGCAGCGGCGAGACGCTCGCCTGCGGCACCGGCGCCTGCGCCGCGGTGGCCGCCGCGGTCATGCGCGGCATCTGCCCCGCGGGCGCGGACGTCACCGTCAAGGTGCTCGGCGGCGACCTCACCGTGAATTATACGCCGGAGAAGCTCACGCTGACCGGCAGCGCCGTGCTCGTCTTCGAAGGCACCTTCGCGTATTGAGACGCCATCGCCTCCAATCCCTCCCCCAGCGCATAGAGGGTGCCGCCCGCAGGCGGCAGGTGAGGGAGAACAGCAAAGCCTGCATCATCGGCGAATCGCCGTGATGCAGGCTTTGCTTTTATGATGGTGCCGCTTGCCCCTTAATCCGCCGCGACGGTGAGCAGCTTTCGGCTCACGCGGTTCGTGACCTCCAGATAATACGCCAGCTCCGCGCTCGTAAACTCGCTTTCATCCAGCGCGTCAAGCTTTTCCGTATACTCGGCATAGCTGGCGAGGATTCTGTAATAATCGCCCATCAAGGAGATCAGGCTCGTTGCGTCGGCGTTCATGTACTTTTGCATGAATTCCACATATTCATCCATGCAGGCTTCATAGGCGTCCAGGAATTCCTTGATCTCCGGGCGGATCGCATTTCCCGTGACCGCCGGGGCCTCCGGCGCTTGCGTCGGCTCCGCCTTCGGCGTCGTGATCGGCTGCCGTGTGGGCGTCGTTGTCGGCGCGGGCCTTGCCGTGGCGACCGTTTCGGCCTGCCGCGACACGATCTCCGGCGCTTTCCGACCGCCGCGCTTTCCGACGACCGCGACGATGATGACGATGACTGCCGCCCATACCCACCAGCGCCGGTACAGCGGTTTCTTTGGTTTGGATTTTGCTTGCGTTTGCGCTGCGGGCTGCGCCTGCGGCAGGGGCTCCAATGTCCGCGCGGGAACGCTTGTGAGCGGCGCGCCGCACTCCGCACAGAACTTTGCGCCGTCGCGCAGCGCGGCCCCGCATTTGCTGCAATATGTCATGACAGATGCCCTCCTTTGTCGAATCGAGTGTTTCAAATTATAGCAGTACAGAGTAAACCGCGTTCCCACCGAATCGGTGAGAACGCGATATCTTTTTGCGAAAGCAGACACTTGTCGTAGGGCGCGAT
>CAMJPK010000088.1 GCA_946407675.1 uncultured Clostridia bacterium | reverse complement strand
CGCTCGTCATGATCACCCACGACCTCGGCGTCGTGGCCAAGATGTGCGACGACGTTGCCATCGTATACGCCGGCAAGATCGTCGAGAGCGGCACGCTGGAGGATGTCTTCAACCACACGATGCATCCGTACACGGAGGGCCTGTTCAACTCGCTGCCGAACATCGACAACCGCGCGGCGGAGCTGCGGCCGATCCCCGGCCTGATGCCCGACCCGACGCATCTGCCTGCCGGCTGCGCGTTTGCGCCCCGCTGCCGCTATGCCACGGACGCCTGCAAGGCGAAGATGCCGGAGGTCCGTCACGTCAGCGACACGCACACGGTGTGCTGCTCCAGATACGACGAGCCCGACTTCCAGATTGAGGGGTGGCAGTAATGGAAGATAGAGATTTGATCCTACAGGTAAAGGATCTGAAGAAGTACTTCAAATCCCCGCGCGGCAACGTCCACGCGGTGGACGGCGTGAACTTCACGATCGAGCGCGGCAAGACGCTGGGCGTCGTCGGCGAGTCCGGCTGCGGCAAATCGACGCTGGGCCGCTGCGTCCTGCGCCTGATCGAGCCCACCAGCGGCGAGGTCATCTTTGAGGGGAAGGACATCTGCGACCTCAACCGCAAGGAGCTCAAGGAAATGCGCAAGGATATGCAGATCATCTTCCAGGATCCGTATTCCTCCATCAACCCGCGCAAGACGATCCTTGAGCTGATCGCCGAGCCGATCAAGTTCAACAAGCTCATTCCCAACGCAACCGAAACGGACATCGAGAACCGCGTCCTCGAGCTCATGGAGACCGTCGGCATCGACGAGCGTCTGATCAACTCCTACCCCCATGAGCTGGACGGCGGCCGCCGCCAGCGTATCGGCATCGCCCGCGCGCTTGCGATGAACCCGAAGTTCATCGTCTGCGACGAGCCAGTTTCCGCGCTGGACGTGTCCATTCAGGCACAGATCCTGAACCTGCTGCGCAAGCTGCAGCGTGAGATGGGCCTGACCTACATCTTCATCACGCATGACCTCTCCGTCGTCAACTACTTTGCCGATGAAATCATGGTCATGTATCTCGGCCAGGTGGTGGAGAAGGCGCCGTCGGAGGAGCTGTTCGCCAATCCGATGCACCCCTACACCAAGGCGCTTTTGAGCGCGATCCTGGTCCCGAAGGTGAACGGAAACCCGGACCACATCAAGCTGCGCGGCGAGGTCACTTCGCCCATCGACCCGCCGGACGAGTGCCGCTTCGCCAAGCGCTGCAACTACATCTGCGACGGCTGCAGGACCAGCACGCCGCCGCTCATCGAGGTCAGCCCGGACCACTGGGTGGCCTGCCACTGCATCCAGCCCGGCGGCGTGAATACGCTCAAGGAGACCGTGTTCACCTGAACCGTCGGAACAAAGTCAATACAAACGCCCTTGTATGACACAAACTGCGCGCCGCCGACTGCCCCAAACGGGGCAGCCGGCGACGCGCGGAGGCCGCGCAATGCGCCGGGGGTGCATTTTTTGTACCCGAAAACGGAAAAAACCGGAAGAAAACACTGCAAAACGGAGGAAAAACGGCTTGTCGGAGCGTTATACGGACATTTTGGAGGGCAGACGCATCGCGGCATTTTTGGGCGGTGCGGGCTCGGGAAAAACCGAGATCGCGCTGAACTTTGCCCTCGGTCTGCGCCGCGAAACGGAGCGAAGAATCCGCTTTTTCGACATGGATCAGACCAAGCCGCTGTTCCGCGCGAGAGACGCTGCCGACTGCCTTGTGCAAGCCGGCGTCGACTTTCACAGCAACTTCGACACCTCCATTGAGGATGTCGCCGCCATCGCGCCGGGCGTGATCGCCGCGCTTGAAGACACGGACAGCTACGTGATCCTCGATGTCGGCGGCAACGAGCAGGGCGCGCGTGTCATCGGACAGTTCTTTGAACGTCTCAACCGGGAGGACAGCATCGTTTTTCTCCCGATCAATCCTTACCGCCCGTGGTCGGACAGCGCGGAGGAGCTTCGCGCAACGATCGAGGGCATCAGGCGCGCGGCCAGAGCCGGCTGCGTGCGCATCGTAAGCAATCCCAACTTCTGCGCACAGACCTGTGCGGAAGATGTGATCGAAGGCAATGAAAAGCTCAAGGAGATGCTGGACGGGAAATATCCGGTATCCTTCCTTTGCGCAATGGAATCCCTCTGTCCGGCGCTGGAAGCGCGCCTGACGGAACGTATCATCCCCATAAGAATCCAGATCCGCTATCCGTGGATGGAGGACGACGGGGAAGAGGTATAAAGAAGAGAGCAACGGAACCACATATGTCCTTTCAATATCAGAGGAGATGAACCTATGGCCAGAATCGAGATCAATCCAAAGCTCTGCAAGGGCTGTCTGTACTGCGCCGATGTCTGCCCCAAGAAGGTCATCGGCGTGACGGACGCGGTGAACGCGAAGGGCTTCCAGTACGCAGTGCCGCTGCATCCGGAAAACTGCGTGGGCTGCGCGATGTGCGCGATCATGTGCCCGGACGCCGCCATCGAAGTTTACAAGTGAGGAGGGCAGAGAAATGGAAAGAGTGGTAATGAAGGGCTGCGAAGCGATCGCTGAAGCGGCCATCCGCGCCGGCTGCCGTTTCTTTGCCGGCTATCCCATCACCCCGCAAAATGAGGTGCCCGAGTACTTCTCCCGCAAGATGCCCAAGGTGGGCGGCGTCTACCTGCAGGGCGAAAGCGAGACGGCCTCCGCCGCCATGCTCTACGGCGCGGGCTGCACCGGCATCCGCGCCATGACCAGCTCCTCCAGCTGCGGCATCTCGCTGATGAGCGAGGCCATTGCCTGGATGGCGGGCGCCAACCTGCCCGTGGTCATCTGCAACGTCATGCGCGGCGGCCCCGGCATCGGCTCGATCCAGCCGTCCCAGCAGGACTATTTCCAGGCGACGAAGGCCTCCGGCAACGGCGGCTTCCGCATGCTGGTTTTGGCCCCCTCCACGCTGCAGGAGGCCGTCGATATGGTCTATTCGGCCTTCGATCTGGCGATGAAGTACAAAAACCCCGTGCTTGTCCTTGCGGACGGCTTCACCGGCGCGATGATGGAGCCGGTCGTGCTGCCCCCGGCCAAGAGCGAGGAGTTCCTGGCCGCGGAGCGCAAGGAAAACGAAGCGTGGGCCTGCACCGGGCGCAAGGGCGCGGCGCAGCGCCACCATCTCGGCTGCGGCGTCGTGCCGGGCATGGCCACGCGCATGCCGCTGGAAGAGAAGAACAAGCTGGATTTCGCAAAGTATGAAAGCTGGAAAACCACCGAGGTGGACTACGAGGATTACCAGACGGAGGATGCCGAGCTCATCATCACGGCCTACGGCGTCGCCGGACGCATCAGCCGCAGCGCGGTCGATCTGCTGCGCGCAGACGGCTACAAGGTCGGCCTGATCCGCCCCCGCAAGATCCACCCGTTCCCGGAGATCGCGTTTGAAAAGCTCGACTACAGCAAGCTGCGCGGCATCTTGAGCTGCGAAATGTCGATCCCGCCGCAGTACTACTACGACGTGGACGCCGTCGTCCGGCGCCGCACGCCCATCGCGACCTGCCTGCGCAGCGGCGGCGAGATTATCTCCCGCAACGCCATCATCGAAGAAGCAAAGAAGCTTTACGGCGCGAAGTGAGAGGGGAGGAATCGAAGATGGAAGAAAAGATCTACAAGCGGCCCGCCGGATTGCAGGACAACATCAACGGCTACTGCCCCGGCTGCTTCCACCCGGGCATCGGCAAGCTGATCATGTCCGTCATGGAGGAGTTCGACCTTTTGGAGCGCAGCGTCATGGTGGACGGCATCGGCTGCGTTGCCAGCAACATGAGCTACATCGGCATTGACGAGCTCAACACGCCGCACGGCCGTCCCTGCGCCGTTGCCTCCGCGATCAAGCGCTGCAGCCCGGAGACCATTGTCGTCACCTATCAGGGCGACGGCGACCTGGCCTCCATCGGTCTGGCCGAGACCATGATGGCCGCCAACCGCGGCGACAACATCAGCGTGTTCTTCGTCAACAACGCCAACTACGGCATGACCGGCGGCCAGATGGCCCCGACCACGCTGATGGGCATGAAGACCTCCACGACGCCTTACGGCAGAAACGCGCAGGAGCACGGCTACCCGATGCACATGTGCGAGGTGCTCAACACGCTCACCGCGCCGAGCTATCTCGCCCGCGTGACGCTCATCGACGTGCCGCACATCAAAAAGGCGCGCGAGGCCGTCAAGCAGGCGATCCAGCACCAGCTGGACGGCAAGGGCTTCTCCATGGTGGAGTTCGTCTCCAACTGCCCCACCAACTGGGGCCTCACGCCGCAGGAGTCCATCCAATTCATCAAGGATAAGATGCTCCCGGAATTCCCGCTGGGCGAGTTCCGGAACCGCTGAAAGGGAGGGACGGATATGGAAAACGCAATTCTGATCGGCGGCATTGGCGGACAGGGCGTCGTCATGTTCGGGAAGATCCTGACCTTTACCGCGGCGGAGGTGGACGACAAGTACGTCACGTTCTTCCCGTCCTACGGCGTGGAGAAGCGCGGCGGCGTGTCCAACTGCTATGTGACGATCTCGGACAATCCGATCGGCGCGCCCATGGCGGACGACAGCAACGTCGTCGTCGTGCTCAACGATCTCGCAATGCCGAAGTTTGAAAAGACGCTCGTCCCCGGCGGCGTCCTGTTTCTGGACAGCACGGTGTGCGCCCTTCGCCCGACGCGCACAGACATCACCGTCGTCGAGGTCCCGGCGACCGAGATCGCCCGCGAGATCGGCAGCGCCAAGGTGGCCAACCTGTGCATGATCGGCGCGTTCATCGGCTTCACCGAGGCGCTCCCGCCCGAGAAGGTGCTCGAAACCGCGTTCAGCAAGCTGGGCGCGAAGCACCCGGAGATGAACGCCCTCAACGAGAAGGCATTCTATCGCGGCATGGAGATCGGCAAGGCCGCAAAAAAATAATAAGAGAAACGAAGAATCAGCCCCCGCCGCCGGCGGGGGCTGATTTCTGCTTGCAAAGAGACGCTTATTTCTGCAGCGGCGCCTGGTCGTTCTCGCCCTCTTTTTTGCCGGAGAGCATGACGTTGGTGAGAATGCCGAGGATCAGCGCGCAGGCGACGGTGCGGATCTCGACCGCGCCGAAGGTGACGGTCATGCCGCCGACGCCGGTAATGAAGATCACGCACGCGACGAAGAGGTTGCGGTTTTCATTGAGGTTGACCTTCTGCAGCATCTTGAAGCCGCTGACCGCGATGAAGCCGTAGAGCGCGATGCACACGCCGCCCATGACGCAGCTGGGGATGGTCTGCAGGAAGGCCATCAGCGGGGAGATGAAGCTGACGATGATGCACAGCACAGCGGCGCCCCAGATGCTGACGGTGGAGGCGTTGCGGGTGATGGCGACGCAGGCGATGGACTCGCCGTAGGTGGTGTTGGGGCAGGCGCCGAAGAACGCGCCGATCATGCTGCCGATGCCGTCGCCCAGCAGGGTGCGGGTGAGGCCGGGGTTCTCCAGCAGGTTTTCCCCGATGATGGTGCTGAGGTTCTCATGGTCGGCCAGGTGCTCGGCAAAGACCACGAAGGCCACGGGGACGTAAGCGGTGAACAGCGTCAGCAGATAGGTGCCGTTCATGGCGTCGGCAAGGGAGCCGCCCTTGAGGAAGGTGAAGCTGGGCGCAGCGAACACGCCGCAGTTCGTAAACGCGCTGTAGTTGATGACGACGAGCGCGCTGTTGCCGGTGGCATTGCCGATCAGGGCGAAGATGCTGGCGACGATGTAGCCGGCCAGAACGCCGATGATGAAGGGGATCAGCTTGCCCAGCTTCTTGCCGTAGGTGGAGCAGAGCATGACGACGGCGAGCGTCACAAGTCCGCAGATCAGCGCCACATAGCTGCTGCCGCCCTCCACGCTGGCGCTCATCAGATCGCCGATGGCATTGCCCGCAAGGGACAGACCGATGATCGCAACGGTGGGCCCGATGATGACCGGGGGCATCAGCTTGACGATCCAGCGCACGCCGCAGAACTTGATGACGATGGCGATGATCACATAGACCAGACCGGCCATGGCCGCGCCGATGATGAAGCCCCAATAGCCGGCCTCCTGCGCCAGCCCTGCGGTCGCCGCGCCGGCGAAGGCGGAGAACATGGAGCCGAGAAAGGCGAAGGAGCTGCCGAGGAAGACGGGGCTGGAGCTCTTGGTGAAGAGCAGGTACACGATGGTGCCGACGCCCGCGCCGAAGATGGCGGCGGAGGCGGTCAGCTCGGAGCCGGTGACGGAGTTGACGACGGAGGGGACGGCAATCGTGGCCGCCATGATCGCCAGCAGCTGCTGAATGGCGAACAGCACGAGCTGCCCGAATTTCGGTTTGTCTTTGATGCCGTAGATCAGATTCATGGTTTCTCTCTCCTTTGACAGATCATTATATATAAGTTTTGATCTTCTCAGTTCACGCGCTCCAGAATGGAGACATTGGTCTCTCCGTCGGTCTCGGACAGGCGGACGGAGACGATCTCGCTGAGCGAGGTGGGGATGTTCTTGCCGACGAAATCCGGCTTGATGGGCATTTCCGCGTGTCCGCGGTCGATGAGACAGAAAAGCTGCACCCGCGCCGGCCTGCCGAGCTCCATGACGGCGTCCAGCGCCGCGCGCGCTGTGCGGCAGGTGAAGATCACGTCGTCCACGAGCACTACCGTGGTGTCGGTGACGGGGAAGGGGACGCGCGTGCTGCTGACGACGGGCGTATCGCCGATCGTGGAGAGATCGTCCCGGTACAGCGTGATGTCCAGCTCGCCGACCGGCACCTCCACGCCCTCGATGGCGCGAATGTTTTCCGCGATGCGCTGTGCCAGCGGGACGCCGCGCGTCTTGATGCCGATGAGCCGCAGCCCGTCCACGCCGTGGTTTTTCTCGATGATCTGATGGGAGATGCGCACGAGCGTGCGCTCCACGGACGCGCTGTCCATGATCTGCGCCTTGAATTTCAGCTCCATGCGTCCGTCGCCTCCCAATAAAAGAATAACGCCTTGTCCTCCTCGGACAAGGCGAAGCCGGGCACGGTGCGCACGCGCACACATACCGCTATTCCGACGCCTTGCCGATCTCACGGGATCGAATTAAAGAGGTCTTTTCTAGCTACGAATACTAGCACAATATGTGGTGGCTGTCAATATAAAAAAGCGACAAAAACGCCCGCCGGACACAAAATGTCGGGCGGGCGTTTCGTCACGGTTTTACTTTTTGAAGCTGTCCTTCAGCGCCACCGCGCGGTTGAAGACCGGGTGCTCCGGCGTGCTGTCGCGGTTGTCGACGCAGAAATAGCCGAGCCGCAGGAACTGGAAGTCTGCGGGGGCGACCGCGCTGCCGAGCATGCGCTCCAGCTTGCAGCCGGTCAGCACCTCAAGGGAGTTGGGATTCAGGCAGTCGATGAAGTCCTTGTCGGGGCCGTCGGGGTTCTCGTCGGAGAAGAGATTGTCGTAGAGGCGCACCTCGGCCTCCACGCAGTCGGCGGCGTCCACCCAGTGGAGCGTCGCGCCCTTGACCTTGCGCCCGTCGGCGGGATCGCCGCCGCGGGAATCGGGATCGTACTCGGCCAGCACCTCGGCGATCTCCCCGTTCTCGCCGCGGACGAAGCCGGTGCAGCGGATGAGGTAGGCGCCCTTGAGCCGACATTCCGGCCCGTCGGGGCACAGGCGCTTGTACTTCGGCACGGGCTCGGCCATGAAGTCGTCCGCCTCGATCCACAGCGTGCGGGAGAAGCTGACCTCGCGCGTTCCGGCGTCGGGATCGTTGGGGTTGTTCTCCACCGTGACGGTCTCGTGCTTGTCCGCCGGGTAATTGGTGATCGTGAGCTTTACGGGGTGCAGCACCGCCATCGCGCGCTGCGCGGTCGCGTTGAGATCCTCGCGCAGACAGTGCTCCAGGAAGCCGAACTCGATGGTGCTCGGCACCTTGGCGACGCCGATGCGCTCGCAAAAGCTGCGGACGGCGGCGGGCGTATAGCCGCGGCGGCGCAGGCCGCAGAGCGTCGGCATGCGGGGATCGTCCCAACCGCTGACGCGGCCCTCCTCGACCAGACGGCGCAGCTTGCGCTTGCTCATGACCGTGTAGTTGATGCCGAGGCGCGCAAACTCGATCTGCCGCGGCTTGCAGGGGACGGAGACGTTGTTCACGACCCAGTCGTACAGCGGGCGGTGGTCCTCATACTCCAGCGAGCAGAGGGAGTGCGTGATGCCCTCCAGCGCGTCCTGGATCGGGTGGGCGAAGTCGTACATCGGGAAGATGCACCACTTGTTGCCCTGCCGGTGATGCTCCACATAGCGGATGCGGTAGATGACCGGGTCGCGCATGTTGAAGTTGCCGCTTTCCAGGTCGATCTTCGCGCGCAGAGTGTATTTGCCTTCCGGGAATTCGCCGGCGCGCATGCGGCGGAAGAGGTCGAGACTTTCCTCGATAGGGCGGTCGCGGTAGGGGGAACGGGCCGGGGTGTTGACGTCGCCGCGGTAATCGCGGAACTGCTCCGGCGTCAGCTCGCAGACGTAGGCGAGGCCCTTCTGGATCAGCTCTACGGCGTACTCGTAATCCTTCTCAAAATAGTCGCTGCCGTAGAAGAAGCGGTCGTCCCAGTCAAAGCCGAGCCAGTGGATGTCCTCCTGTATGGCCTCGACGTACTCGGTGTCCTCCTTGGCGGGGTTGGTGTCGTCCATGCGCAGGTTGCAGATGCC
>CAMJPK010000087.1 GCA_946407675.1 uncultured Clostridia bacterium | reverse complement strand
CGGCGGCGACACCGGCAAGGATCAGCGCGTCTACTACTTCAACACCAAGGAGATCATCGGCAACAAGTACGGCACGCCGTCCCCGGTGCCCTTCCGCGTCGTCGATCAGCGCGCCGGCATCGACATCGACATCTCCATCCGCTGCTTCGGCGAATACAGCTATCGCATCACGAACCCGATCCTGTTCTATACCAACGTCTGCGGCAACGTCACCGAGGCGTATACGCGTGACCGGATCGACAGCCAGATGAAGAGCGAGCTGCTGACCGCGCTGCAGCCCGCCTTTGCAAAGATCTCCGACATGGGCATCCGCTACAGCTCTCTGCCCGGCCACACCACCGAGATCGCCGCGGCGCTCAACGATGTGCTGAGCTCCAAGTGGCGCGATCTGCGCGGCTATGAGATCGTTTCCTTCGGCGTTTCCTCCGTCAAGGCCTCCGAGGAGGACGAGACGATGCTCAAGGAGATGCAGAAGGCTGCCGCGTACAGAGACCCGACCCTCGGCGCTGCCGCCATCACCAGCGCGCAGGCCGACGCCATGCGCGCCGCCGCCAGCAACACAAACGGCGCCGCGATGGCCTTCATGGGCATGGGCATGGCGCAGAATGCCGGCGGCGCAACCGCGCAGAACCTCTATGCGATGGGCCAGCAGCAGGCTGCGGCGCAGCCGGCCGCTCCCGCCAATGCGTGGAAGTGCTCCTGCGGCGCGACGGTCAGCGGGAAGTTCTGCCCCGAGTGCGGCAAGCCAAGACCGGTCGACACCGAGGGCTGGACCTGCTCCTGCGGCACGGTCAACAAGGGCAAGTTCTGCATGGAGTGCGGCAAGCCCAAGCCCGCCGGCGCGCTGCAGTATCGCTGCGACAAGTGCGGCTGGGAGGTGCCCAAGGGCGATAAGCCCCCGAAGTTCTGCCCGGAATGCGGCGACCCCTTTGACGACGCGGACATCGTGCGCTGAGGAGATGAGCGGAAATGGGACTTTTCGATAAAAAGTTTTGCAGCATCTGCGGCGACAAGATCGGCCTGCTCGGAAACCGCAAGCTGGAGGACGGCAACTGTTGTAAGAGCTGCGCTGCCAAGCTGTCCCCCTGGTTCTCCGAGCGCCGCCATTCCACGGTAGAGGACATCAAGGGCCAGCTGGCTTACCGCGAGGCGAACAAAGCGGCGGTCGCCGCGTTCCACACGACGCGCACGCTTGGCAACAATACCAAGCTCCTGCTGGACGAGGACGCCAAGAAGTTCATGGTCACCTCTGCGCGCGATCTGGCCGCCGCGAACCCCGACGTCCTCAGCTATGGCGACGTGACCGGCTGCACGCTGGATATTGACGAATCCCGTGACGAACTCAAGCGCAAGGACAACGACGGCAAGGAAGTCAGCTATGTCCCGCCGCGCTATACCTACGAGTACGATTTCAACGTTGTGATCAATGTCAACAACCCCTATTTTGACGAGATCCGTTTCCGTCTGAACTCCAGCTCCATCGTCAGCCAGATGGTGCTCGGCTCCGCGGCTCCGAACATGAGCGGGAATGTCGAGTATCAGGAATGCAAAAAGATGGGCGAGGAGATTCGCGACACCCTGTTGCAGGTCCGCCAGGACATGCGGGACAGCGCCGCGCCGAAGGTTGCGAAACGCTGCCCTGCCTGCGGCGCCAGCACGGTCGGCGACGCCAACGGCTGCTGCGAGTATTGCGGCAGCGCGCTGACGCCCTGACGAACCATACATGCGCACAGCGCCCGTTCCTGGGGAACGGGCGCCTTGCGCACGAGAGGAGCTGAAGACCATGCCTGATCAGATCACCAACTACAAATGCCCGGCCTGCGGAGGCCCGCTGCATTTTTCCAACGAGACGCAGGACCTCGCCTGCGATTACTGCGAGAGCCATTTTCCCGTTGCACAGATCGAGGCGCTTTATGCGCAGCACGATGCTTCTGCGGCGGCAGCCCAGTCGGCGGCGCAGCAGCAACAGCAGACCGATGAAAGCAGCTGGGAGCTCGCGTCCGCTTCCGATTGGGGCGGCGAGGGGCAGAACCTGACCGCGTACAATTGCCCAAGCTGCGGCGCACAGCTGATCTGCGAGCAGACCACTGCGGCGAGCAGCTGCCCGTACTGCGGCAATCCGACGATCATACCCGGCCAGCTTCACGGCATGCTGAAGCCGGACTATGTGATCCCGTTCAAGCTGGATAAAAACGCGGCGATGAATGCGCTGCGCAATCACTATAAAGGGAAAAAGCTGCTTCCGAGCACGTTTTCCAAGGAGAACCACATCGAAGAGATCAAGGGCGTATACGTTCCGTTCTGGCTGTTTGACGGGGCGGCGCACGCGGACCTTGTCTTTGACGCTACGCGCACCCATGTCACGGAGACGCGCAATGAGCGGATCACCACGACGGAGCACTACAAGCTGCACCGCGCGGGGACCATTCCGTTCCGCATGATCCCCGTGGACGGCTCCAGCAAGATGCCGGACGACCATATGGACGCCATCGAGCCCTTTGATTATTCCGAGCTGAAGCCGTTCTCGACCGCCTATCTGCCCGGATTCTATGCCGACAAGTACGATGTGGGCATGGAGGAATCCGCTGCGCGCGCGGATGAGCGCGCACAGCAGACCGCGCGGGACGCGATGCGCGCCACCTGCCACGGCTATGAGTCGGTGATGGACGCCGGGGGACAGATCCTTCTGGACCGCGGCAAGGTGCACTATGCGCTCCTGCCCATCTGGATGCTCAGCACAAAATGGAAGGGACAGAACTTCCTGTTCACGATGAACGGACAGACGGGAAAGCTCATCGGCAACCTGCCGGTGGACAAGGGCAGATACTGGCGTTACTTTGCGATCGCCGCTGCGATCGGCACCGTTGCAGCGACCGCCGTCATCACGCTGTTCATGCATTGAGAGGGGGGCGGACTATGAAACAGAAACGAATCCTCTGCGCCCTGTGCGCCCTCGTGCTTCTCGCCTGCCTGCTGTGCGCTCCGGCCGCGGCGGAGGAGACGGAGTATTTCATCTATGATATTCCGGACGTTCTCACCGGCGAGCAGGTCGTCGAATTGAACGATGCGGCAAAGGAGGTCTCGCTGCGGCATGGCTGCGGCGTCTATGTCGCCGTGTTCGACGATATGGCGGAATACGGCTATCAGGACATCGAGGACTTTGCGCAGGCCGTTGTCGGCCAGTGGGCGCTGGGCGTCGGCGCGGAGAACAACGCCGTGACGCTCGTGATCAGCAAGGCGGACGGCAAGTACTGTATCCATGCGCAAGGCGCGACTGCGCAAGCGGCCTTTCCGGACAGCAAAAAGGCAGCTATCGCCGACGCGTTTACAGACAACCTCCGCAGCGAGGACTGGGCGGGCGGTTTTTCCGACTTTATAAAAGAATGTGACGCTGTGCTGACCGGCGCGCCGGCCGATGAACCGAGCGAAAGTAAGACCGCAGAAGGGGAGACGGAGATCTTCGTCTACGATATCGCCGGTCTTCTCACCGACGCACAGGTATCGGACCTGAACAAGGCGGCAAAGGAAGTGTCGCTGCGGCATGGCTGCGGCGTCTATATCGCCCTGTTTGAGGATATGACGGAATACGGCTACCAGTACATCGAATCGTTTTCCGAGGCCGTGTATGACCAGTGGTCGCTCGGCATCGGCGCGGACCGGAACTGCATCATCCTCGTGATGAGCATGGCCGACCGCGACTATGACCTGTGCGCGCACGGCGATGCTGCCCACACCGCCTTTACGGATTACGGCAAGGAAGTGCTCGCCGACGCGTTCAAGGACGATTTCCGCCATAACGACTGGGCGAGCGGCTTTGCCGACTATGTCAGCCAGTGCGATTATATGCTCTCCCGCGCGGCGGCGGGGGACCCGATCGACATCCCCGAGGGCGGCGGCTATGTGCAGCACACCCTGCCCGAGCGCATCGCAAGAAGCGTGATCCCCGGGCTGATCATCGGCGTGATCATCGCGTTCATTTACTGCGCGGTCCTGAAGAGCAAGATGAAGAACGCCAAGATCGCGCACGAGGCGTCCGAGTACATCGCGCCGAAGGGCATCGCCATGCATGCGCAGGACGACGTTTTTACCCACAGCACGGTGACGCGCCAGCGCATTGAGCGCGACAACGACCGCGGCGGCGGCCACGGCGGAACCAGCGTCAACAGCGGCGGCTTTTCGCACAGCAGCGGCAAATTCTGATACACCATTTACGTTACGCGGAGGAACGCTATGAGCAGACAGACCTTGATCTTCGGCGGCGACTTCACGCTTGGAAAATCACCGGAGACCTATATGCAGGGCGTGAACGCCATGCTGGACGGCGCGGATTTCCGTATGTTTCAGCTGGAGGAGCCCTTTCTTGATACGCTTGTGGAGGGCGCTCCGCCGGAGCGCCTGACCAAAACGCTGGACGTGGTTCTCGGCAAGGTCGATCTGGTAACGCTGTCGGGCAACCACTTTTACGATTACGGCGAGCCGGGCGTGAACGATACCATCGCTTGGTGCGAGCGCAACGGCATTGCGCACGCCGGCGGCGGCGCCAATGCGGAGATTGCGAAACGCCCTGCCTTTGTGGAGAAGGACGGCGTGCGCATCGGCGTGCTGGCCTACAACTGCGTCGGCTCCAAAAAGGTCTTTGCCTCCGCAGACCGCGGCGGCGCCGCAGGGCTCGACTTTATTCGCGGCTATGTGCCGTGCAGCATGCTGGACCAGACGCACACCCGCCTGGAGCGGGATGTGTGGGAGCTGAAGACCCCGCAGCACATTGACGAGGATTGCATGGGCTTCAATTTCACGGACGTCGAGGCGTGCATGGCGATGGCAGAGGATGTCCGGCAGGCGCGGAAGGAATGCGACGTGCTGATCGTGTACTTCCACAAGGGCTATGTCCACCGGCCGGTCACCGTCGCCCCTTGGGAGCGCTTCCTCAGCCACATCGCCATCGACAACGGCGCGGACGCGGTGATGGGTTCCCACAGCCACATCGCACACGGCGTGGAGATGTACAAGGGCAAGGCCATCTACCACGGCTTGAACAATTTTGTGATGTATGTGCCGCAGTTATCCCCCAACTTTAAGGGGCAGGTCCACGGCGGCAAGGACAGCAACAATGCCGAATGGGTGAAAAAGCGCGTGGAGCGCTTCGGCTTCATACCCGATCCGGCGTATCCGACCTATCCCTTCCATCCGGAATCCGTCTACTGCCCGGTCGCAAAGCTGGTGCTGGAGAACGGAAGGATCGCAGATTACCGCATGGTGCTGATGAAGGTGGAGCGCGACGGCGTCCCCTATGTGCACGGCCATACGCAGACCGGACAGGAAATCTTCGATTACATGCAGCGCATCACCGCCGAGGCCGGCCTGAACGGCCGCCTTTGCTGGGACGGAGACGAGGTGCGGATCGCCGCGGCGGACTGAGTCCCGCCAGGCCCTGCATTTGAAGTCCATCGAAACGACCGGATCAACCCGGCTTCCGTTTACCAGAATCTAAGAATTTATCATTTTTTGGTGAAAGGCAGCGGACATGAAACAGAAGAAACTGCTTCAAATCTTATTTTGGATCGTCATTGCGCTCATGGTCGTGCTGGCCTTTTGGCTGGTTTTTTCCGCAGCGATGCACGGCGCGGGCATGGATTCGGAGGAGCTGAACTGGAACTGGCGGACGTTCTTCTATGAAAACGCGTTCCGCTTCATTCTCCTGCTCATCCTCTCCGACGCGCTTGTTCTGATCCTGCTGCGCAGAAGAAAGCTGATCAACGAAGAAACGATTGCGAAGGAACGGGAACGCCAGTCGCTGGAGGACATGGTCTCCAAAAAAATCTCCGAGCAGTATTTCAACATCTACTGCGTGGACATGGACGAGGACCGCGTGATCTACACGGCAAGCAGCGAGATCGCGATCCGCCATTACGGGAAGAACATCCTTTCCGGCCACGAGAAATACTCGCGCATCGCGTCGCTTTACTGCCAGAATCTCGTGCTTCCCGAGGACCGGGAACGCGTCGCCGCGGCCTGCGAGCTCAACAATGTGCGCGACATCCTCACCAAGCGCAACGCGTTTTCCCTAATGTGCCGCGGCGAGATCAACGGAAAGGCGCGCTATGTGGAGCTGCGCTTCATCCGCATCCGCTATCAGGAGGGGAAGAACCACTTTATCTGGGCCTTCACCGATGCGGAAGAGCGTATGCGCGCGGAGCTGCAGAAATATGAGCAGACCGCCGTGATCTCCGGCCTTGCCGAGGATTTTGACTGCGTGGCGTACGTCGACCTCGGCAAAAACACCATTGCCGACCACCGCGTCAGCCATATGATCAGCGACGCGGTGGACGGCTGGAACGAGACCGTGAACTATACCGCGAAGATGATGCTGTTCACCAACGCGCTGGTCGTACCGTCCGAGCGTGACGCGCTGCGTAAACGCGTCGTGATCGAGAACGTCCGTGAGCAGCTGGCAAAGCGCCCGGTCTATTACGTGGATACCCGCATCATGCTGCACGGCAAGGAGCGGATGTACCAAATCAAATACGTCGCCGACCTGTCAAACCAGGACCACGCGATCATCGGCTTCCACAACATCAACGAGGCCGTGGCAAAGCACCGGCAGGACATGGTACAGGCAGCCGTGATGGACGGCCTGACCAGCGATTTCGAGTGCGTGGCCTATGTGGAGCTGACGGAAAACCGCGTGACCGTCTGCCGCTACAGCGAGCTGTTTGCGAAGTATATCCCCGGCTGGCGCTCGGTGACGGATTATGCCGTCCGCGCCCGGCTGCTGGCGGATGCCATGGTCGTGGACGAGGATCGCGAGCGATTCCTGTTCCAGACCAGCCCCGAGCAGGTCATGAAGGGCGTGACGGACGACCCGGTTTACTATGCCGTGTTCCGCATCCAGTACGAGGACAACATCAAGATCTATCAGGCCAAATACATTCAGGATCCCAATAACCGCAACTGCGTCACCCTCGGCATCCACAATGTGGACACCGAGAAAAAGCGCGATATGGAGCGCCACGCGCAGGAGGACGCGGCAAAGATCAAGAGCGACTTCCTCACGCAGATGAGCCAGGACATCCTTTCACCGCTCAAGAGCATGCGCAAGGGCCTGGAGTACGCAAGAGAGAACATCTCCGACGCGGAGCTCCTGCAAAAGAGCATGGAAAAAGCCGTCGTGACCTCGGAGTACCTTTATAACCTCGTCAACGACGTGCTGAACATGACGCGCGACAAGGGCGACGCGATTGAGATCATCCACAAGCCCATGAACATGCGCACGTTTGTGGAGCGCTGCTGCGCCGCGGTAGAGGAGCAGACAAACGAAAAGAACATACGGCTCGTCCGTTTCATTGACGACATCGCGCACCCCTACGTCGTTTCCGACGCGCCGCACCTGCGGCAGATCGTCTTGAATCTGCTGAACAATGCCGTCAAGTTCACGCCGGAGGGCGGACAGATCACCTTCCGCGTCAGCGAGCTGATCGCCAGCGAGCGCAGCGTGACCTTCAAAATCGACATCTCCGACACCGGTCGCGGCATGGACCGTCGAATCCTCGAGCACATCTGGGACGTCTTTGCGCTGCGGGCGGATACCGCCGGCGCGGACAACAGCGGCACCGGACTGGGGCTGGCGGTCTGCAAGATGCTCGCCGATATGCTGGGCGCGACGATCACCGTCGACAGCAAGATCGGGGAGGGGAGCTGCTTCTCCGTCCTGCTGCCGATGGACCTCGACACGGAGGCGTATTCGCAGGCGCAGGACAGCGACACGTCGATCCTGAACGGGATGCACATCCTGCTTGTGGACGACAATGAGCTGAATCTGAATTTCGTTTCCGAGCTGCTGCGCGATTCCGGCGCCATTTTGACCCCGGCGGAGAACGGCGTCCGCGCGCTCGAGCTGTTCCGCGCGTCGGATATCGGCGACTACGACGTCGTATTGATGGACAACGTCATGCCGGAGATGGACGGCATCGAGGCGACGCGGGCGATCCGCGCCCTGCCGCGCGCGGATTCCTCCACGGTCACGATCATCGGCATGAGCGCGGGCATTTCCAAGGAGGATATGACCGCCTTCCAAGAGGCCGGGATCAGCGCCTATGTGGAAAAGCCGATCCAGGTCACCGTGCTGGTCAACACGCTTTTGACCTGCATCCACAACCGCTCGCAGCTTTTGGAAAAGCAGCTTGCCGTCGCCAACGAGAGCTCGACGAAGGATGCCCTGACCGGCGTGCGCAACCGCACCGCCTACGAGCACGCGGAAAAGCGCATGAACAAGGAGATCGCGGCGGGAAAATCGGAGCCGTTTGCGCTGCTGTTCTGCGATGTAAACAATCTGAAGTACACCAACGACACCTATGGCCACGATCGCGGCGACGAGCTGATCCGGAGTGCCTGCCGCATGATCTGTGACGTGTTCAAGCACAGCACGGTGTTCCGCGTGGGCGGCGACGAATTCGCGGCGATCCTGCGCGGCGACGACTATGACAATCGCGACGCGCTGTTGGCCCGCCTTGCGCCGTCGGAGGCATACGGCAACGTTTCCGTCGCCTGCGGCCTGGCGGTGTTCGACCCGGCGCAGGATCACGATATGAGCAGCGTCTACAAGCGGGCGGACGCAGCGATGTATGAAAACAAGCGGGAAATGAAATCCCGCGAAGACGCATGAATTGCGCATGAAAACATGAGATGAAAAGGGAGCCCATCTGAAACAGATGGGCTCCCTTCCGCAGCCGAGCAGACGGCAACGCAGATGATTCAAAAATTGTAGGTTTGTCAATGATGTGTCACACATCAGGAAAAGAAAAGAGGACCTGCTTA
>CAMJPK010000086.1 GCA_946407675.1 uncultured Clostridia bacterium | reverse complement strand
GAACGGATTGCCACGGCGCTGCGCGCCTCGCAATGACACCCTCCGTAGGGCGCGAGCCCATGGCCGACGGCGCGCCGCAAAGGAGAACGGATTGCCACGGCGCTGCGCGCCTCGCAATGACACCCTCCGTAGGGCGCGAGCCCATGGCCGACGGCGCGCCGCAAAGGAGAACGGATTGCCACGGCGCTGCGCGCCTCGCAATGACACCCTCCGTAGGGCGCGATGCCCACATCGCGCCGCCCCACCCATGTTCTGTCTCACGAAGGAGTCCATTCGATGACAAAGAGCATCTACACAAAGCTGGTCGCGATCATCATTGTGCTGATCCTGGCGCTGATGGCCGTCGTGGGCGCATTCCTGATGCGCGGCGTGCGGAACTTCTACATCAACGAATTCTACGCCCAGATGCAGGAGGCCTTCGCGGGCGCGGACATGGCCGCCGACCTGCGCGCCGCCGCCGACGAGCCGGACGCCGCCGCGCGCATGACGGACATTCTGCGCGCCAACTCCGGCCAGCTCGGCATCAGCGTCGGCACGCGCAACTACTATATCCTCGACGGCGACACCGGCGCCTACATCACCGGCTCGGACCCCGTCGCGGGCCCGAAGCTGACGATCACGCGCAACATCCTCACCGCCATCGACGGCAAGGAGGGCTATGCCGTGGGCAGCGCGGACGACTACATGGACGTCGCCCTGCCGATCCGCGGCGCGAGCGGCAGCTATATCATCTATCTCATCGACAACAAGGAGACCGTCTCCAACCTCAACGCGGAGATCTTCTCCATCATTCTGGAATCCATGGCCATCGGCCTTGTGATCTCGGTGCTGCTCGGTCTGCTGCTGGCCAAGACGATGGTCACGCCGATCCAGAGCCTGACGAAGGCGGCGGAGAAGGTGGCCGCGGGCGATTTCTCCGAATCCGTCGAGAACGACGCGAAGGACGAGATCGGCGTTTTGAGCCGGACCTTCAACGACATGGCCGGCCAGCTTGAGCGCAACATCGAGGATCTGCAGAACTCCGAGCAGATGCGCAAGGAGTTCGTCGCCAACGTCTCCCACGAGCTGCGCACCCCGGTCACGAGCATCCGCAGCTACGCCGAGACGCTGTGCGACGCCGGCGGCACGATGGACGCCGCCACCGAGCAGCGCTTTCTCGAGGTCATCGTCCGCGAGAGCGACCGCATGACGAAGATCGTGCAGGACCTCCTGACGCTCTCGCGCTTCGACGCGGGCAGCATCGCCTTCGACTTCCAGGAATTCTCCTTTGAACAGTCCGTGCAGGACGTCTACAACGCGCAGCTGCTGGAGGCGCAGAAGCGCAACCACAACTTCGGCATTCAGTTCACCGGGCCGATCCCGCCCATCCGCGGCGACCGCGCGCGCATCGAGCAGGTGCTCATCAACATGATCTCCAACGCGATCAAATACACGCCCGACGGCGGGCGCATCCGCGTGACCGCGGGCACGAAGGGCGACACGGTCTGGTGCACGGTGCGCGACAACGGCATCGGCATCCCCAAGCAGGACCAGAACCGCGTGTTCGAGCGCTTTTACCGCGTGGACAAGGCCCGCTCCCGCGAATCCGGCGGCACCGGCCTCGGCCTGTCGATCGCCTATGAGATCGTGCAGCGCCACGACGGGACCATCGCGCTGCAAAGCCAGAAGGGGAAGGGGACGGCGATCACCGTGACCCTGCCCGTGGGAGGGCCGAAGCATGCGTGAGCGGACTGCATCTTCGCCCGACCGCCGGACGCGGGCGCGGGACTGGGGACGCCACGCGCTGCTGCTTTTGCTGCTCGTGTCGGCGCTGCTCCTGCTGCGCCGGACGGGCTACCTCTCCGACCTGCGCGGGCGGCTGTCGCTGCCGGGCGGCCCCGCCGCGAGCGGCGCCGCGGCGGAGACGCCGCTGCCCCGGCCGTTTTCGGCGCTCACGCCGGTCGCCGTGACCGTGCGCGGCGCGGAGGGCGGCGGGCGCTACGGCGCGGCCTATGACGCGGAGGAGACCGCCGCGGTCTTTCGCCGCTTCTCGGTGGACCTCGGCGAGGCGCTCGGCAGCGCCGGCGCGCCGCGCGATACGGACGAGGCGGCGCTGCATGCCCTGTTGGAACGCAGCGCCCTCACGCTGCACTTTGCCTGTCCGATGCCGCTGGAGCTGCTCTCCGGCTGGCTCGGCGTGGAAATGAGCTCCGACGCCGCCGCCGACGCGCCGCTGTGGCTGTGCCTCTCCGCCTCGGAGACCGAGGCCCTGCTGGGCTACCGCACGCAAAGCGGGGCATGCCGCGTGTGCGCCACCGCCGTCAACCCCGAGAGCTTCCGCGCCCACACCGCGGAGTACGCCCCCAACGGCACGCTCTACGCCTGGGAGAGCGAGCGCCTCCCGGACGGCGGCGATGCGCTGCTGCTGCCGGGCGCGCCGGAGGCCGCCGCGCTGGTCAGCGCCGTGCCGCTGCCGCGCGCCGCGGAGACGGATGCGATCATGGCCGCCATGGGCATGAACAGCTTTGTCGCCAGCTCCTACACGGAGGCCGACGGCACCATGGTCTACGTCAGCGACGACAACACCCTGCGCCTGAGCCCCGACGGGACGGTGTTCTTCCGGCGCACCGTGTCGCCGGACACGGCGGCGGACGACGAGGGGCTTGCCGCGGCGGTCAGCCGCGCGTGGCAGGCGGCCGAGCGCTCGCTGCTGCCGATGGCGGGGGACGGCGAGATGCGCTTTGCGGGCGCGCTGCGCGTCCAGGCGCAGCGGACCGTCACCATTTACCTCGATTACGCCGCGGACGGCATACCGGTGCGTCTGGCGTCGGGCCACGCGGCGGAGATCGTGCTGCGCGGCGAGACGGTCGTGCAGGCGCGGCTCCAGCTGCGCCAGTTCACGCGCACGGACCGGGCGGCACAGCTCCTGCCCTATTTGCAGGCCGCGGCGATCGCAGCGCACGCGCAGGGCAGGGCGGAGCTCATCTATGCCGACGCCGGCGAGGCGACGGCGTGCATGTGGGTGATCGCAGATGGATAGTCGCAAGCTGGAACGCATTTTAATCGGGATCCTGCTGCTGCTGAATCTCTTTTTGCTCAGCGCGGTGCTGCTGGACGGCATCCAGGACCGCCGCAGCCGCCGGGAGACCGCACAGACCTTGACCGCGCTGCTGGAGGAAAGCGGCATCACCGCCGACGCGCGCGCGCTCACGCCGCGCGCATGCCCGACCAAGTATACGCTCACGCGCGACCTGGCCTCCGAAAAGCGCATCGTGTCGAAGCTGATCGGCTCCGCCGAGGCCTTCGACCGCGGCGGCAACATCTTCTCCTACGTCGGGACGAAGGGCAAGGCCCAATTGCGCGGCAGCGGCGAGCTGGACATGCTGCTCGACACCGGCGCCGCGCCGGTGCGCGGCAGCGCCATGCGCACCGCGCAGCGCCTCCTGCGCCGCGCCGGGATCGGCGCGACGCCCGTGGAGGAGGGCGCGGCGGCCGACGCGGTTTCGCTGTGTTGTACGTGCGACGGCTGCCCGGTCTACAACGCCGTGCTGAGCTTCGATTTTGTCGGCGGCAGCGTGCGCATGGTCAGCGGCACGCGACTGTTCGACACGGCCGCGGCGGAGGACAGCACCGGGCTCATGGACAGCGTTTCGGTGCTGGTCCGCTTCCTCGGCATCGTCCGGGACGAGGGCTTCATCTGCTCGCGCATCGAGTCCGTCACGCCCGGTTATCTCCAGACCGTGGCACGTTCCGGCGAGGCCGAGCTCGCCCCCGTCTGGCGCATCGTGACCGATACCGGCGTCCTGATGATCGACGCCGAGACCGGGAAAACCGAAGGACGGTTGTCATAATACACAAATGGTTGTCATAAAAACAGATTAGTTGTCATAAAGTCTTGATTTGGTTGCATAATTATGTTGCATCTTCCAAAATGTTGTGGTAACATTTATGCAAGACCCATAGAATTGCCATAAAGAGGCATGCTGTGTGCCAAGAAACCAATCTCAAACCGACGACGATCGGAGGCTTGGATTTTGGATAAGTATATCATCAAGGGCGGAAAAGCGCTGCACGGCGAGGTGGAGATCTCCGGCGCGAAGAACGCGGCGGTGGCGATCATCCCGGCCGCGCTGATGGTCGCGGGCGTCTGCCGCATCGAGAACCTGCCGCAGATCAGCGACACCGACAAGCTGCTTGACATCCTCGCGCTGATGGGCGCGAAGATCCGCCTTGTCAACAAGAACACCGTCGACGTGGACTGCACCGACGTCCACTTTGACGACCGCATCTACGCGCTCACGAAGGAGATCCGCGCGTCGTACTACCTGATCGGCTCGATGCTCGGGCGCTTCGGCGCGGCCAAGACCACGATGCCCGGCGGCTGCAACTTCGGCGTGCGTCCGATCGACCAGCACATCAAGGGCATGAAGGCGCTGGGCGCCACCATGAGCATCAGCAAGGGCCTCATCAGGGCCGAGGCGAAGGACGGGCGGCTGAAGGGCGCGCGCGTCTACCTCGACAAGGTCTCCGTCGGCGCGACCGTGAACATCATGATCGCGGCGACGCTGGCGAAGGGCCAGACGGTGATCGAGAACGCGGCGAGGGAGCCGCACATCGTCGATCTGGCGAACTTCCTCAACTCCATGGGCGCGGACATCCGCGGCGCCGGTACGGACGTCATCAAGGTCCGCGGCGTCGACCGGCTGCACTCCGGCACCTACACGCTGATCCCCGACCAGATCGAGGCGGGCACCTATATGGCCGCCGTCGCCGGCGCGGGCGGGGAGGTGCGCATCAACAACGTCATTCCCAAGCACCTCGACTGCATCAGCGCCAAGCTGCTGGAGATGGGCGTCGAGATCGAGGAGGGGGACGACTGCGTCACCGTGCGCCGCACGGGGCCGCTGCGCCACACCAACGTCAAAACGCTGCCGTATCCCGGCTTCCCGACGGACATGCAGCCCCAGATCAGCACGGTCCTTTCCATCGCGCAGGGCACCAGCGTCGTCACCGAGGGCGTCTGGGACAACCGCTACAAATACGTCAACGAGCTGCGCAAGATGGGCGCGGAGATCCAGGTGGACGGCAAGATCGCCGTCATCGAGGGGGTCCAGACGCTCACCGGCGCGCCCGTGGCCGCCTGCGACCTGCGCGCGGGCGCGGCCATGGTCATCGCCGGACTGTGCGCCGAGGGCACCACGATCATCGAGGATGTCGAGTACATCGAGCGCGGCTACCAGGACATCGTGGGCAAGCTGCGCGGCCTCGGCGCGGACATCATCGCGGTCAGCGAGCCGGATGGCCCGGCCGAGCGCGTGACAAACATCTCCGCCGGCTGATGCGCCTTGTCACCTTTGCCAGCGGCAGCAGCGGCAACTGCGCGCTTTTGTCGCTTGACGGCGTCCATCTCCTGCTGGACGCGGGCATTTCCTTCCGCCGCATCCGCGCCGAGCTCGCCCGGAGCGGCCTTGCGCCGGAGGATTTGACCGCCGTCCTCATCACGCATGAACATACCGACCATATCGCGGGGCTCGCCACGCTTACGAAGTGCTGCGCCGCCCCTGTATGCGCCCCCCGCATCGTCGCCCGCCAGCTGGAGCGGACCGTTGCGGGGGCCGCTGCGCGTCTGCGCGTCTTTGCCCCCGGCGTCCCGGAGACGCTGGCGGGGCTGCGCGTCGCCTGCTTCCCGACGAGCCACGACACGGCGCAGTCCGTCGGCTGGCGCGTGGAGGGCAGCGCGGTCTTCGCCCTCGCGACGGACACCGGCTGCGTCACGCCGGAGATGCGCAGCGCGCTTTCCGGCGCGGACTGCGTGCTGCTCGAGGCCAACCACGACCTTGACATGCTGCGCACCGGCCCCTACCCGGTCTACTTAAAGCGCCGCATCCTGTCGCCGCGCGGCCACCTTTCAAACGCCGACTGCGCCGCGCTGGCGGCGGAGCTGGCGCAAAGCGGCACGCGGCAGATCGTCCTCGGCCACCTGAGCCGGGAGAACAACACGCCCGCGCTGGCGTACCGCGCCGTGCAGGCCGCGCTGGCGGGCACGCCGGCGGCGCTGTGCGTCGCCCCGGCGGATACGCGCCTCACCGTGGAGGTCTGAAATGCTGAACGTCACGCTCATCTGCGTCGGAAAAATGAAGGAGCGCTTTTTTGAGGACGCCTTTGCGGAGTACCGCAAGCGCCTCGGCGCGTATTGCCGCCTGGAGCTCGTCGAGCTGCCCGAGCAGCGCTTGCCGGACGAGCCGTCGGACAGGGAGCTCGCCGCCGCGCTGGAGCGCGAGGCCGACGAGATCGAAAAGCGCATCCCGGCGGGCGCGGCGCTCGTCGCGCTGTGCGTCGAGGGGCGGCAGATGTCCTCGCCGGACTTCGCCGCGCTGATCGGCACATGGCAGGCCGCCGGGCGCAGCCGCGTCTGCTTCGTCGTCGGCGGCTCGTGCGGGCTGGCCGAGCGCGTGAAGCGCCGCGCCGACGTGCGCCTGAGCTTTTCGGAGATGACCTTCCCGCACCACCTGTTTCGCGTCATGCTCGCCGAGCAGCTCTACCGCGCCTTCCGCATCCTCGCCGGCGGGAAGTACCATAAATAGCCGTCCCCTTGAGGGAAAGCCTTTGCACCCTGCGAAAGCGGCGCTTGCCTCCCCTGCAAGGGGAGGTGGCGAGCGAGGCGAGCCGGAGGGGTTTATAGAAGGGGAGGGGCTTGCCCCTCCCGCGTTTCGGCGCGATGTGGGCATCGCGCCCTACGTTTTTTCCCGCCCCGTTTTTCTCTTTTTCGCTATTCACAAGCGCGCGAAAACGTGCTACAATATCTATAACTGTGCAAACCACATGAAACAGGAGACAGAATCCATGATCGGTTCCTTCGGCCGGCACATGCCCGGCGAGCTTTACGACCAGTGGCCGCGCACGCCCGCGGGTGAGCCGGTCGCGCCGAAATTCCTCACGCACTGCACCTCCCGCGACATCGAGGACGTGATGCTGGTGAACTACCTGCAATCCTACGGCATCCCCGCCGCGGTGATCCACCCCGGCGACGGCGCCTTCGGCAAGGTGGTGCTGGGCATCTCCGGCACCGGCAGCAGCATCTACGTCCCGGAGACCCTATACGATCAGGCGAAAGATTTGATGGAGGCGAGACCCGATGACGAATTACAGAGCGGAATATGAAAAATGGCTGGACTGCCCCTCCCTGAGTGAAAGCGAGTGGAAGGAACTGCACGACATCCGGCACGACGACAAGGAGATCGAGGGGCGCTTCTTCGCGCCGCTGGAGTTCGGCACCGCCGGCCTGCGCGGGACGATGAAGCTCGGATTGCACCACATGAACGTCCACGTGATCCGCCACGCGACGCAGGCCTTTGCCAACGTGATCGCGGCCGAGGGCGGCGACGCGAAGGAGAAGGGCGTTGTGGTCTGCTACGACTGCCGCATCCATAGCGACGTCTTTGCGCGCGAGGCGGCCTGCGTCATGGCGGCCAACGGCGTGCGCGTGCGCCTGTTCGAATCCCTGCGCCCGACGCCGGAGCTTTCCTTCGCGATCCGCTGGTACGGCGCGCAGGCGGGCATCAACATCACCGCCAGCCACAACCCGCGCGAATACAACGGCTACAAGGTCTACTGGGCCGACGGCGCGCAGCTGCCCCCGCAGCACGCCGCCGCCATTGCCGCGGAGATGGAGCGCATCGACATCTTCACCGGCTTCCAGACCGTCGATTTTGAGCAGGCAAAGGCCGACGGGCGCATCGAGATCATCGGCGCGGACTGCGACGAGGCCTACCTGGCCCGCGTGCTCGATCAGGCGATCGACCGCGCGGCCGTGCAAAAGGCCGCCGACACGCTGAAGATCGTCTACACGCCCTTCCACGGCGCGGGGTACAAGCTCGTGCCGGAGGCGCTGCGCCGCCTCGGCGTCAAGCACCTCACGCCCGTGCCGCAGCAGATGGTCATTGACGGCAGCTTCCCGACCGTCGAGAGCCCGAACCCGGAGAACCCGGAGGGCTTCTACCTCGCCGTCGATCTGGCGAAGCAGGTCGGCAGCGACCTCATCATCGGCACCGACCCGGATTCCGACCGCATCGGCACGATGGTCCGCCGCGGCGAGCAGTTCGTACCGCTGACGGGCAACCAGCTCGGCGTACTGCTGCTGGACTACGTCATCCGCGCGAAAAAGCGCACCGGCACGATGCCGGAAAACGCCGCCGCGCTCAAGACCATCGTCACCACCGAGATGGCCCGCGAGATCTGCACGCGCAACGGCGTCCACATCGAGGACACCTTCACCGGCTTCAAATTCATGGCCGAGAAGATCGCCGAGTGGGAATCCAGCGGCGCGTATCAGTATATCTTCGCCTATGAGGAGAGCTACGGCTACATGATGGGCGACTACGTCCGCGACAAGGACGCCGTGACCGCCTCGCTGATGGTCGCGGAGATGGCGGCCTACTACGCGCTGCAGGGCAAGACGCTGCTGGACGCGCTGGAGGACCTCTATGCGACCTACGGCCGCTATCAGGAAAAGACGCTGAACCTCGTCATGCCCGGCCTCGACGGGCTTCGCAAGATGCAGGCGTTGATGGCGCGCCTGCGCGCGGAGCACCCGACCGAGATCGGCGGCGTCGCCGTGGCGCGCGTGCGCGATTACCAGTCCGGCGAGCTGAGCGTCACCGGCCTCGGCGTCGTCGGGCAGACGCACATCCGCGGCAGCAACGTGCTGTACTTCGAGCTGTCCGACGGCAGCAGCTTCATCGTCCGCCCGAGCGGCACCGAGCCGAAGATCAAGGTCTACCTGCTCGTCCACGACGCCGACGCGGCAAAGTGCGCCGAGAAGATCGAGCGCTTCACCGCCTACGCCGAGGCGCTGAAGGAGCTGTAAGGCCCCAAAAACAAAAGAAGAGGGGGCGCCCCGTCGGGGCGCCCCCT
>CAMJPK010000085.1 GCA_946407675.1 uncultured Clostridia bacterium | reverse complement strand
CGTCGCTCGTCAGGCCGTGGATGATGAGGCCGACGGAAAGGCCGAGGAAGCGGTGCACCTTGCCCATCCATTCGCTGTCGCGCTTGGCCAGGTAGTCGTTCACGGTGACGACATGGACGCCGTTGCCCGCCAGCGCGTTCAGGTAGCAGGGCAGCACGGCGACAAGCGTTTTGCCTTCGCCGGTCTTCATCTCGGCGATGCGCCCCTGATGGAGCACGATGCCGCCGATGAGCTGCACCGGGTAGGGCTTCATCCCCAGCACGCGCCACGCCGCCTCGCGCGCCGTGGCAAAGGCCTCCGGCAGCAGGTCGTCCAGCGTCTCGCCCGCAGCGAGCCGGTCCTTGAATTCCTGCGTTTTCGCGCGCAGCTGCGCGTCCGTCAACGCGGCGTAATCGTCCTCCATGCCGACGATCTTATCCACGATCGGTCGGATCTTTTTCAGCTCCCGGTCGGAGTAGGAGCCGAACAGTTTATCCAGCAAACCCATGGGTGTGTTCCTTTCCGTATCGTTTGCGGGCAGCACCCGCATAATAATTCATGGTATTATATCATACAAATATGAACAAATAAAGAAAAAGAACGCGAAATCCGCATTTTCTTTTCCGTCCGGACTGTGCTACAATGGTTGCGGAGAAGGGGGCGCAGCCGTATGAAAGAACCGCTTTTGATCTCGGCCTGCCTGCTGGGCGCGGCCTGCCGCTACGACGGCGCGAGCCGTCCGCTGGACGCGGACACGCTGGAGAAGCTTAAGGAGCGCTATGCGCTCATCCCCGTCTGTCCGGAGATCCTCGGCGGGCTGCCCACGCCGCGCCTCCCGGCCGAGCGGGGCTATGACGGCGTGCACAACGCGCACGGCGAAAACGTGACGGCCCAGTTCTTCCGCGGCGCGGCGGAAACGCTGCGGCTCGCCGTGTTCTTCGGCTGCAAAAAGGCGCTGTTGAAGGAGCGCAGCCCCTCCTGCGGCAGCGGCGAGGTGTACGACGGCTTCTTCACCGGCACGCTGCGCGCCGGCGACGGCGTCACCGCCGAGACCTTGAAGGCCAACGGCGTCGCCGTGTACGGGGAACGCGCCGTCGATGAATTGCTGTAAAGAAAAGCGGCATGGCTGGATCGCCATGCCGCTTTGCATCCGTCGGCTTCAGTTCAGCTTGAGGTCCCCGTCCTTGATCCAGCCGATTTTGCGCGCGATGCCGCCGAAGATCCAGCAGAGGATCGCCGGGAGCACAATGCTCACGAGCGCGAGGCCGACCCAGTCCATGGCCGCGGGCGCGATCGCCTGCGCGCCGTTTTCGATCGCCTTTTCGCTCGGCGCGAGCCAGCCGGTCCAGACGCCGATGGGGCCGCACAGCCCGCAGGTTCCCATGCCGGAGTTGATCGGCGCGCCGTTCATCTCCAGCCGGAACAGGCAGGTGGCGATCGGTCCGGTGATCGCGCTGGCGAGGATCGGCGGAATCCAGACGCGCGGGTTTTTCACGATGTTCGGCATCTGCAGCATGCTGGTGCCCAGGCCCTGCGAAACGACGCCGCCCCAGCGGTTTTCCCGGAAGCTCATCACGGCGAAGCCGACCATCTGCGCGCAGCAGCCCGCGAGCGCGGCGCCGCCGGCCAGCCCGGTGAGCCCGAGCACGGAGCAGATCGCGGCGGAGGAGATCGGCAGCGTCAGCGCGACGCCGACCAGCACGCTCACGGCGATGCCCATCCAGAACGGCTGCAGCTTCGTGGTGGTGTCGATCAGCTTGCCGAAGGCCGCGGCGGCGGCGCCGATGGGCGGGGCGATCAGCTTCGCCAGCGCGACGCCGACGAGAATGGTCACGGCGGGGGTGACGAGGATGTCGATCTTCGTCTCTTTGCTGACGGCCTTGCCGCACTCGGCGGCGACGATCGCGATGATGAGGACGGCCAGCGGGCCGCCCGCGCCGCCCTCGGCGTTGGACGCCCAGCCGACGGCGGCCAGCGAAAACAGCACCATCGGGTCGGCCTTCAGCGCGTAACCGATGGCGACCGCCATCGCCGGGCCGGAGACCGCCATGGCGTAGGTGCCGATGTCCGTCAGGAACGCGACGGAGAGCTGCTGCCCCAGCGTTTTGATGATCGTGCCGATCAGCAGCGAGCAGAACAGGCCCTGCGCCATCGCGCCCAGCGCGTCGATGCCGTAGCGTTTCAGTGAGAATTCGATATTTTTTCGTTTGAGAAAGGCGGAGAATTTGCTCATTTCCCGACCCCCCTTGTATTCTGGGTTTGCTGCAATGATACCATGCTCCGCCGCAAAGTCAAGGTGGATTTTTCCCCGCGGCGGTGTTATCTTATTAACAACACAATCCACGGAAGGAGGCGGCGAAATGACGCGCCGGGAGCTCATTGATCTGTGTCTGTCCTATCCGGGCAGCTATGAGGACTACCCCTTCGACGACTACACCAACCGCTCCGGCGGCGGCACGAGCTGGACGGTCATGCGCCATCGGGGCAACAAAAAGAGCTTCGCGCTCATCTTTGAGCGCGGCGGGCTGTGCATCAACCTCAAATGCGAGCCGATGCGCGCCGACTTCCTGCGCGGCGCCCTCCCCGGCGTAGAGCCCGGCTACCACATGAACAAGGCGCACTGGAACACCGTCCGCCCCGACCTTGTCTCGCGTGCCGACCTCGAGGCGATGATCGAGGACAGCTTCGAGCTGACAAAGCCGAAGGCGAAACAATAGAGAAACGCGGCGGGAATGTGAACGCAGGCCGCCGCGTTTCCTTATGGGCGTCAGTGCAGCTCGCCCGTCTCCCCTGCGAAGCGGACAAAGCGCATCACGATCCACAGCAGGCAGGCAACCTGCGCGATCCAGAGCAGGCGCAGCGCCGGGACAAAGACCGCGCCGATGTCGGCGGCGACGCCGAAGAGCGCGGAGAGGACGAGCGCAAGCCACACGCTTCGCAGCGTCGGCAGCGCATCGCGCATCTTGCGCCAGTGCCGCGCGACCACCGCGGCGATGACGAGCAGCGGCACGCAGCGCACGGCGGGGGCGATCAGCGCATAGAGCGCCGGCACGCCCGCCAACGGGTCGTAGATCTCGTCCTGCAAAATGTTGGACAGATACAGGACGATCGGCCCGACGCAGCCGAGCGCGCGGATGCCCGCAAGGTCGCGCACCAGCATCTCGGCGTAGTAGCTGTTCTTCTTCTCATAGAGCTTCTCCCACAGCAGGGAGAGCAGGACGCAAACGACCGTCACCGCGAGCGCGGCCGCCATCCGCCCGGTGAGCGACCAAAAGGCGGCGTTGCGCTCCGTAAAGCTGCGCAGCAGGCATGCAGCCAGCCGCAGGGCCTCGCCGATGCACAGGATCAGGGCCGTCCAGCCCATGAGCTTCCCGGCGGCGTCATTGCGCCGCTGCAAAATCGTGATGCCGCCCAGCAGCGCCGCCAGCATCGCCGCGAAGCCGAGAATGCCCTCCGCATAGGAAAGAATCTGCATAAAACGCACTCCTTTCTTCTGTCTGCCTGCATCGTACACCTTCCACAAGGGGGAAGGTCAAGCAGAAAAGGAGCGTTCAGAGCAAAACTATTCCTTTTCTCCGGAAAAGAGGCGCCGCCACGCCGCGCGGAAGGGCGGCATTTCCCGGCGGGCGTAGCCGGCGAAGACCGAGCCGAGGATCGCGGCCAGGTGCAGGGCGACGCCGACGGCGTCGACCGACTGTGGCGATGTGCGCTGCGCGGCAGGAACCAGCCAGCCGTGGAAATACAGCAGCAGCGAGAGCAGCGCACAGCCGCCGCTCAGATAGCCGAAAAGCACCGCGCGGCGCTTTGATAGCGCCATCGCCAGCAGCAGCGCGCTCGCGGCAAAGGCCGCGCACACCCGCAGCAGCATCACAAGGTTCGGCAAAAAGCCGGCATAGATCCCCTGATCCTCCACAAGCGCGTACAGGGATATGACCGTCCGGATCAGCGCCCCCGCGCCGAGCAGGAGCGTGCTGCGGCACAAAAGAGCGATGATGAGCAACAGGACGGCGGCGAGCAGCGGCGTGCTGCCCCAGCCCTTATAACGGATCATGCCCGCGAGCAGCGACGCCGCCGTTGCGGCATAGCAGACGCAGGCCGCAACGGTAACCCCCGGCGTATTATGCTTCATCTTTCGTTTCCTCCGTTCTCTCCCGCTTTCTGTCCCGCCCGAACAGCCAGCCCAGCGCCGCGCAGCCCAGCAGCGAGAGCGCGACGAGCGGCCAGCGGAACCACGCCAGCTCGGCGTTTCGCAGAAGGCGAGCAATGTCTGCCGAGTTCCAAAAGCCAAACTCCGGGAACATCAGCAGCGCCGCGCTCCCCTTCCCGACGGCCCAGCTCAAAAGCAGTCCGCCGCCGACCAGCGCCGGACGGCGCGGACGCCGCCGGAACGCCTTTCGCAGATAGAGCGCGTTCGGGACGAAGGCCGCGGCGTACAGGGCTGCGCCGGCCGCGATCTCCAGCAGGCCGTTCAGCCCTGACTGCAGCGCGGACGCCTTCCCCGCCATGAGCCCGGGAAGCGTGAAAAGATTGCCGATCAGCAGGGGGATCAGGACGAGCGCCATGCCGAAATAGAACGTCACGCCCGCCAGCAGGCAGCCGCCGAACAGACGCTTGAGGTCATACCCCAGCCGCTCCGGCTGCCGAAGCCACTCCGCCCAAAAGCCCTCGTTGAGTGCAGCCGCGTCCCCCATCTGCCGCAGGGCCTCCGCACGGGCTTCCGCCTCGCTGCGGCCCGCGTGCGAAACGTCCCCGGCAAGCTCGGCGAGGTGGTCGGACAGCTCGCGGCGCAGGCGCTCCCGGTATTTCCCCTTCGGGATGTCCCGCAGGCAGCGCGAAATGTAATCCTCCGCCCAGTCCATCAGAGCGCGCCGCCCTTCAGGATCTGCTGCATGGCGTTGGTATAGTTGCGCCAGTCCGCCTCCTTCGTCGCAAGGGCGCCCTGTCCCTTCTCCGTCAGGTGATAGTAGACCCGCTCGCGCCCGCTTTCCGAGACGGTGTAGGCCGTCAGGCAGCCCTCGCGCTCCAGGCGGTGCAGGAAGGGGTACAGGCTCCCCTGGCTCATTTCAAACGCCCGGTCCGACAGCAGGGCCATCTGCTGCACGATCTGATAACCGTACATGTCCCCGCGGCTCAACAGCTTCAGGATGATGAGCTCATGGCTGCCCTTCGAAAGCTCCTTGTCCACGCGCATCTTGAACACCTCTTTTCAAGATGCATTATATACCTCTTGTTCCGATGTGTCAAGCGCAGAAAACGGACCGGCGGCCAAAAGGCCGCCGGTCCTGTGCATTTCTGGCAGAATCAGTCTTTTTTCAGCGTGCCGCCCGCCATCAGCAGGTCGTGCTTCAGGTTCCACAGCTTCGGGCTGAGGTCCACATAGTAGTTGTGCGGGTTGTCAAAGCGCTTGACCTCATCCCAGAGCGTCTCCAGCTCCGCGTCGGCATAGGCGCGGATCTCCTGCAGCGTCGGGCGGTCGTACACCAGCTTGCCGGCCTTGAAGATGGGCTTTTGCAGCGGGCGGTAGGTATACTCCGTCACGGTCTGGCGCTTCCACGTCGCGTCCGGGTCGAACAGCTCCAGCGGCTGGCCGTGGACGTCCTCGTCGTGCAGGCAGATATAGTCCGCGAAGCACTTGCCCTCCTTGCCGAAGATGCGGTAGACCTTCTTGAAGCCGGGGTTTGTGATCTTCGCCACGTTCTCGCTGATCTTGATTTTCGGGATGATATTGCCCTGCGCGTCCTCCACGGCGGCCAGCTTGTACACGCCGCCGAACACGCTTTCGCTGCGGGCGGTGATGAGCCGCTCGCCGACGCCGAAGCAGTCGATCTTCGCGCCCTGCAGCACAAGCTCGGTGATGAGCCGCTCGTCCAGGGAGTTGGAGCAGGTGATCTTACATTCCGTCCAGCCCGCGTCGTCGAGCATCTTGCGCGCCTCCTTGGTGAGCCACGCCATGTCGCCGGAGTCGAAGCGGATGCCGCACTGGGTGATGCCCAGCGGCTTGAGCACCTCGTTGAACGCGCGGATGGCGTTGGGCACGCCGGAATGCAGGGAGTTGTAGGTGTCGACCAGCAGCGTCGCGTTGGTCGGGTAGATCTCGCAGTAGGTCTTGAAGGCCTCATACTCGCTGTCGAACATCTGCACCCAGGAGTGGGCCATCGTGCCGCCGGCGCGCACGCCGTACATCTGGTCGGAGATCGTGCAGGCCGTCCCGGCGCAGCCGCCGATGTAGGCGGCGCGGGCGCCGGTGATCGCGGCGTCGGTGCCCTGCGCGCGGCGGGAGCCGAACTCCAGCACCGTGCGTCCCTGCGCGGCGCGGCAGATGCGGCTGGACTTCGTGGCGATCAGGCTCTGGTGGTTGAACTCCAGCAGGATATACGTCTCGACGAGCTGCGCCTCGACCGCGTCGCCCCGCACGGTGATGATCGGCTCGCCCGGGAAGATCGGCGTGCCCTCCGGCACGGCCCAGATGTCGCCGTGGAAGCGGAAGTCCTTGAGGTAATCGAGGAACTCCTCCGAAAAGAGCTTGCGGGAACGCAGATACGCGATGTCCTCGGCGTCGAAGTGCAGATCGAGGATGTAGTCGATGATCTGGTCGAGGCCCGCGGCGATGGCGAAGCCGCCGCCGTCCGGCACGCGCCGGAAGAACACGTCGAAATACGTGATGCGGTCGCGATACCCGCAGTTGAAATACCCGTTGCCCATGGTCAGCTCATAGAAGTCGCAGAGCATGGTCAGGTTGAGCTTATCGTTCTGTTTCATACAGCCGCCTCCAACTTTTCGATTGCGAGATGGATTCTCCGCAGGGATTCTTCTTTTCCGAGGATGCGGGCGATCTCCACCGCGCCGCCCGGCGTCACGGCCTTGCCGGCCAGCGCGATGCGCACCGGCCACATGACCTTCGCGTTCTTGACGCCCTCGGCCTCGGCCATGAGCGTCATGGCGGCGAGGATCGCCTCGTCGTCCCAGCTTGTCAGCCCCTCAAAGACCGGGAGCATCTTTTTCAGCATCTCCAGCGAGCCGGGAACGTCGGTCTTGCTCTTCTTGTGGACGTAAAGCTCGGCGTCGTAGTCCGGCAGCGCGTCGAAGAAGTCGATCTTCTCCGGGATGTCGGTGAGCTGCTCGGTGCGCTGCTGCAAAATGGCCGCGACCGCGGCGGCGTCGATCGCCGGGTTCTTCACGGCCTGCCGGATAAACGGCGCGGCAACGGCGGCGAAGGCCTCCGGCGCCATGGCGCGGATGTAAACGCTGTTGAAGTGGCGCAGCTTTTCAATGTCGAAGATCGCGGGGGATTTGCTGATGCCCGAAAGCTGGAATGCCTGCACCAGCTCTTCCAGCGTGAAGATCTCCTGCTCGGCCAGCTCGCCCGCGGGGCTCCAGCCCAGAAGCGCGATGTAGTTCACGACCGCCTCGCTGAGGAAGCCCTGCGCGATCAGGTCCTCGTAGGACGGATCGCCGTGGCGCTTGCTCATCTTGTTGTGCTGGTCGCGCATGACGGGCGCGCAGTGGACGTACTTCGGGATCTCCCAGCCGAAGCCCTCGTACAGCAGGTTGTACTTCGGCGCGCTGGACAGGTACTCGCTGCCGCGCACGACGTGGGTAATGCCCATCATGTGGTCGTCCACGACGTTGGCGAAGTTGTAGGTCGGCAGGCCGTCGCGCTTGATGAGCACCTGGTCGTCCAGCGTCGCGTTCTCCACGGTGATGTCGCCGAAGCTCTCGTCGTGGAAGGTCGTCGTGCCCTCGTGCGGGATGCGCTGGCGGATGACGCAGGGCAGTCCGGCGGCCAGCTTTGCCGCGGCCTCCTCCGGCGAAAGATCCCGGCAGGGATCGTCGCCGCGGTCAAATTCGCCGCTGTCGGCCTCGCTTTCAGCCTTGTCGCAGAAGCAGTAATAGGCGTGGCCGCGCTCGACCAGCCATTCGGCGTACTTCTTATAGAACGGCTTGCGCTCGGTCTGGACATAGGGCGCAACGGGGCCGCCGACATCCGGGCCCTCGTCGTGCGCCAGGCCGCACTCGCGCAGCGTCTTGTAGATGACGTCCACCGCGCCCTCCACCAGGCGGCCCTGGTCGGTGTCCTCGATGCGGAGGATAAAGGTGCCGTCAAAGTGGCGCGCGATCAGATACGTGTAAAGCGCGGTGCGGAGATTGCCCACGTGCATGTAGCCCGTCGGCGAGGGCGCAAAGCGCGTGCGCACCTTGCCGTGCGGGATCTTCGCCTCCTGCGCGTTGATCCATTCCATATCAGCCATGATTCGTGTTCCCTTTCCTGTTTCCCGCCTATGCAGTTTCGATGCACGGCGGTGCTATTTTGCAAAATGATCCGATCACTTAATTTAATATCATATTTTACCGTGGGGAAAAAGTCAATTCAAATTCTTATTCTTGCTTTGCCCGACACATTATGCTATATTGTTAGTTTAGAAAATTATACACAATTCATCTTTGACGATAAAGGAAGAAAACATCATGGAAGAGAAAAGCGTACAGAAAAAAGTCATGCTCTCCGGCATCAAGCCCTCCGGCGACCTCACGCTGGGCTCCTACCTCGGCGCGATCAAGAACTGGGCCGAGCGCGCGGAGCAGTTCGACTGCTACTATTTCATGGCGGACATGCACGCCATCACCGTCCGTCAGGACCCCGCGCTGCTGCGCCGCCGCACGCTGGAGCAGCTCGCGCAGTATATCGCCTGCGGCCTCGACCCGCAGAAGAACACGCTGTTTATCCAGAGCCATGTTCATGAGCACGCCGAGCTCGGCTGGGTGCTCAACTGCTACGCCATGTTCGGCGAGCTATCCCGCATGACGCAGTTCAAGGACAAATCCGCCAAGAACGCGGACAACATCAACGGCGGGCTTTTCACCTACCCCTGTCTGATGGCGGCGGACATTCTCCTCTACCAGCCGGACTATGTCCCCGTCGGCGAGGACCAGAAGCAGCATGTGGAGCTGGCGCGCAACATCGTCC
>CAMJPK010000084.1 GCA_946407675.1 uncultured Clostridia bacterium | reverse complement strand
GCTGCGCCCCCGAGTGGATGAGCGAGAAGGCCGTCTCCATCGGCAACTACGTCGTTGCGACCGGCATTGAAACATACCTGGGCGTCGATCCCTACACCAAGGGCTCTACCGAGGTCACCAAGGCCCTGCAGGGCGAGGACGGCTGGTGCGCCGAGCATCTGGAAGCGCACTTCGTCGTGGACCTCGACATCAACTCCCTGTGCGACAAGATGATCGCCGCCATCGAAGCCAAGCGCGTCGCGCTCGGCATCTGATCTTCGATACCAGAGGCGAAACGAAAGCATGAAAGTAGCAGTCACCGGAAAAGGCGGCGTCGGCAAGACGACGCTCTCCTCCACGCTGGCGCGGCTCTACGCCGACGAGGGCCGGACGGTCCTGGCCGCCGACGTGGACCCGGACGCCAACCTCGGCCTCGCGCTGGGGCTGACGCAGGAGGAGGTCAACGCCATCGTCCCGGTCTCCAAAATGCGCGAGCTCGTGATGGAGCGCACCGCCGCCAACGCCAGCAACACCTTCTACAAGCTCAACCCGCAGGTCTCCGACCTGCCGGATAAGCTGGCGAAGGAGATTAACGGCGTCAAGCTCCTCGTCATGGGCACCGTCGATACCGGCGGCACCGGCTGTGTCTGCCCCGAGCACGTGATGCTCAAGGCGCTGATCTCCAGCCTGGTCTTCCGCAAGGACGACGTGGTCGTGATGGACATGGAGGCGGGGCTTGAGCACCTCGGCCGCGGCACGGCGAGCATGATGGACCGCTTCATCGTGGTCATCGAGCCCGGCGCCCGCAGCATCCAGACCTACGAAAAGGTCAAAAAGCTGGCCGCCGACCTCGGCATCACCAAGGTCGATGTGGTGGCCAACAAGGTGCGCGACGCCGACGACGAGGCCTTTATCCGCGCGAACATCCCCGCCGACGCGTTGCTCGGCTTCATGCACTACAACAGCGAAGTGATCGACGCGGACCGCCGTGGGCTCTCCCCCTACGATGTGAGCCCCACGATGGTCGAAGAGATCCGGCAGATCAAAGCCCGGATGGACAAAGAATAATGGAGTAACGGAAAGGATATAGAATCTATGGGACTTTTTGACAGAGTGTTCAGAGGCTCCGACGAGATGTATGCCAAGGCGGAAGCCGACGTCAACGCCGTCGTTGCCGAGCTGGGTGCGGACGCGCCCATGAAGATGCCCGACACCGCCTACTATCTGGCGTGTCTCTACTCTTACCTGGGCATCAAGGTCACCACGCTGGGCGAGCTGCAGGCCGCCCTGCCCGCCGTGCGCGCGATGATGACCCGCAACTACAAGACCAAGGACATCTTCACCTCCGGCATCGGCACGGCCATCGCCGCCGAGATGATCGAGGCCTGCAAGTATGCCCGCAGCGAGAACCCCTACGAGGGCACCAAGTACCACGGCCACTTCTCCGACGCCGAGGTGCGTACGCTGGGCGTTCCCCTCGTCACCCGCGACATCCCCGGCTTCACCGTCATGATCGGCCCGGCGCCCAGCGTGGAGGAGGCCGTTGAGATCGTGAAGGGCTATCAGATGCGCGGCATCTTCGTCTTCCTCATCGGCGGCATCATCGACCAGCTGGAGGAAGCCGGCCTTACGATGAACTTCGACGTGCGCGTCGTCCCCATGGGCCCGGACATCTGGGCCGTCGGCCACATCATCAGCTTCGTCGTCCGCGCGTCCCGCATCTTCGGCAACGTGCAGTTCGGCGACTATGACGGCTTCAACGAGTACACCTTCGAGCGCATCTTCGCCTTCGTCAACGCCTACGCCCCGGTGCCCGACATCACCGTCGCCTGCGGCGCCGGCGCCATTCAGATGGGCTTCCCCGTCATCACCAATGACACCGACGATATGTGGCGCGTTCCCAAGAGCCTCATCATCAATGAGAACACCAAGGACTGGATCGAAACCTCGCTCGAGGCCCGCGGCATCAAGATCAAGATCACCCAGATGGATCAGCCCCTCGCCTACGGCAACGCCTTCGACGGCGAGATCATCCGCAAGGGCGATATGCAGGTCGAGGCCGACGGTTCCCGCGTCGACTGCTGCGAATTCTGCCACACCCGCAACGCCAGCGAGATCGAGGATCACGCGATCATTCTGGACGGCTACGACTTCGATCAGTTCCCCGTCGGCAGCAAGATCAACCTCACGATCGTGGCCGAGGTCTGCGGCAAGAACTGGCACACCGACTTCGAGCCCGTCGTGGAGCGTAAGTTCCACCACATGATCAACTGTCTCGAGGGTGTCATGCACACCGGCCAGCGCGACATGATCCGCATCCGCGTGAGCAAGGCCGCCTACGACGCCGGCTTCCGCGCCAAGCACCTCGGCGAGGTCCTGTACTGCCAGATCATGGACGAGTACTCCGCCGTCGTCGACAAGTGCCAGATCCGCATCTGCACCCGTCCCGAGGGCGCCAAGGAGATCCGCGAGATGGCGAACAAGAGCTTCGTTGCCCGCGACGCGCGTCTCAAGAGCATGACCGACGAGAGTGTCGACCAGTTCTACACCTGCATCCTCTGCCAGGCCTTCTCTCCGAGCCACGTCTGCATCGTCACCCCGGAGCGTCTCGGCCTGTGCGGTGCCGTTTCCTGGTTCGATGCCAAGGCGACCAACGAGCTCGACCCGAACGGTCCCTGCCAGATCGTCCCCAAGACCCGCTGCATCGACGAGCGCCTCGGCGCCTACGAGGATGTCAACGAGGCCGTCAACAAGTACTCCCACGGCGCGCTGGAGCGCGTCACGCTGTACTCCATCATGGAGGACCCGATGACCTCCTGCGGCTGCTTCGAGTGCATCTGCGGCATCGAGCCGATGTCGAACGGCGTCGTCATCACCAACCGTGAGCACGCCGGCATGACCCCGCTGGGCATGACCTTCTCCGAGATGGCCTCCATGACCGGCGGCGGCGTCCAGACGCCGGGCTTCATGGGCCACGGCAAGCAGTTCATTGCCTCCAAGAAGTTCCTGCACGCCGAGGGCGGCATGGGCCGTATCGTCTGGCTGCCGCGCGCGCTGAAGGACCAGCTCGCGACACGCATCAACGAGACCGCCAAGGAGCTCTACGGCATCGACAACTTCGCCTCCATGATCGCCGACGAGACCATCACCACCGACGTGGAGGAGCTCTACTCCTTCCTCGCCGAGGTCGGCCACCCCGTCCTGAACATGGACCCGCTGATGTAAAACACAAAACGTGCAAAAGCTCCCGGAACCGATTGGTTCCGGGAGCTTTTCCTCTTTGGCTTCCCCTTGAGGGGGAGCTGTCAGCGAAGCTGACTGATGAGGTGTTCGCTTCCTTCCGTAGGGCGCGATGCCCACATCGCGCCGAATCACCTTACCGCACGACCAGCTCTCCGCCGTCGTAATCGACGGTCAGCGTCGCGCCGGGCGCCACCTCGTCGGCGATGATCTTCCGGCCGATCAGGGTCTCCACGCCGTGCTGCACGAAGCGGCGCAGCGGGCGCGCGCCGTAAACCGGATCGTAGGCGCTGTCGATGATATACTGCTTCGCCGCGTCGGTGAGCGTGACGGTGAGCTGCTTGTCGGCAATGCGGCGGTTGAGGTCGGCCACGAGCAGGTCGATGATGTGCGTCACGTTGTCCTTCGTCAGCGGCTTGTAGAAGACGATCTCATCGAGCCGGTTGAGGAACTCCGGGCGGAACGAGCGCTTCAAAAGCTCGCTGACCTGCGCGCGCGCTTCCTCGCTGATCTCGCCGTCGGCGTTGATGCCGTCCAGCAGGAACTGGCTGCCGAGGTTGCTGGTGAGAATGATGATCGTGTTCTTGAAGTCCACGGTGCGCCCCTGGCTGTCGGTGATGCGCCCGTCGTCGAGCACCTGCAGCAGCACGTTGAACACGTCCGGGTGCGCCTTCTCCACCTCGTCGAACAGCACGACGGAGTAGGGCTTGCGCCGCACGGCCTCGGTGAGCTGGCCGCCCTCCTCATAGCCGACGTAGCCCGGAGGCGCCCCGATCAGGCGCGAGACGGAGAACTTCTCCATATATTCGCTCATGTCGATGCGCACAAGGTTCTTCTCGCTGTCGAACAGCGCCTCGGCCAGCGTCTTGGCCAGCTCCGTCTTGCCGACGCCCGTCGGGCCGAGGAACAGGAACGAGCCGATGGGCTTGTTCGGGTCCGCGATGCCCGCGCGCGAGCGTATGATGGCTTCGCTGACAAGCCGGACGGCCTCGTCCTGCCCGATGACGCGCTTGTGCAGCACGTCCTCCAGATGCAGCAGCTTCTCGCGCTCGCCCTCCATGAGCCGCGCGACCGGGATGCCGGTCCAGCGCTCGATGATGCGGGCGATCTCCTCCTCGGTGACCTTGTCGCGCAGCAGCGAACGGGCCTTGCCCTCGGCGGCGACGCGCTCTTCCTCCTCCAGCTGCCGGCGCAGCTCGGGGATCTTCCCGTACTGCAGCTCGGCCGCGCGGTTGAGGTCGTAGCCGCGCTGCGCCTGCTCCAGCTCGGTGTTCGCCGCGTCCAGCTCGGCGCGCAGCTTCTGGACCTTGCCGATGGCGGCCTTCTCGTTGTCCCACTGGGCCTTCTTCGCCTGGAACTCCTCGCGCAGGTCGCTGAGCTCCTTCTGGATCTCGGCCAGATGCTCCTTCGACAGCTGGTCGTCCTCCTTCTTGAGGGCGGCCTCCTCGATCTCGTGCTGAATGATCTTGCGCTGCACGACATCCAGCTCGGTCGGCATGGAGTCGATCTCGGTGCGGATCATCGCGCAGGCCTCGTCCACAAGGTCGATGGCCTTGTCGGGCAGAAAGCGGTCGGTGATGTAGCGGTCGGAGAGCGTGACGGCGGCGATCAGCGCGCCGTCCGTGATCTTCACGCCGTGGTAGACCTCGTAGCGCTCCTCCAGCCCGCGCAGGATCGCGATGGCGTCCTCCACGCTCGGCTCGTTGACCATGACCGGCTGGAAGCGGCGCTCCAGCGCGGCGTCCTTCTCGATGTACTGGCGGTATTCGTTCAGCGTCGTCGCGCCGATGCAGTGCAGCTCGCCGCGCGCCAGCATGGGCTTCAAGAGGTTGCCCGCGTCCATGCTGCCCTCGGTCTTGCCCGCGCCGACGATGGTGTGCAGCTCGTCGATGAACAGCAGAATCCGCCCCTCGCTCTTGCGCACCTCGTTGAGCACGGCCTTGAGGCGCTCCTCAAACTCGCCCCGGAACTTCGCGCCCGCGATCAGCGCGCCCATATCCAGCGAGAAGATGGTCTTGTCCTTCAGGCTCTGCGGCACGTCGCCCTTGACAATGCGCTGCGCCAGCCCCTCGGCGATGGCCGTCTTGCCGACGCCCGGCTCGCCGATGAGCACCGGGTTGTTCTTCGTCTTGCGGCTCAAGATGCGGATGACGTTGCGGATCTCGTCGTCGCGCCCGATGACGGGGTCCAGCTTGTTCTGCCGCGCCCGCTCCACAAGGTCGGTGCCGTACTTCTTCAGCGCGTTGTAGGTGTCCTCCGGGTTGTCGCTGGTGACGCGCTGGTTGCCGCGCACCGAGGCAAGGGCCTGCATCACGCGGTCCTTCGTGATGTCAAAGGTGCGCAGCAGCTCCCTGACCGGCCCGGCGGCCTGATCGAGCAGGCCGAGGAACAGATGCTCCACGGAGATGTACTCGTCGCGCATGCTCTCCGCGACGCGCTCGGCGCTATTAAGCGCGCTGTCCACCTCCTGGGAAATGTAGACCTTGCCCGCCTCGCGGCCGGAGCCGGAGACCTTCGGCAGCTTGTCAAGCTCCTTGCCGATTGCGGCGATGAAGCCCTGCGGCTCCACGCCCATGGCGGTCAGAAGCTGGGGCACAAGCCCCTCGTCGTCGCCGCACAGCGCGGCGAGCAGATGCAGCTGCTCGATCTGCTGGTTGCCGTACTCCTGCGCAAGGCCCTGTGCGCCCTGCACGGCGGCAACGGATTTTTGGGTAAAGCGATCAATGTTCATCTATCGTCTCTCCTTTCCGGAAACATATACAGATTTAACATCTTTGGCTCCCCTGCAAGGGGAGCTGTCGCCGTCAGGCGACTGAGGGGTCATCCCGCCTTCGCGTGCGTCGCGCCGCCGTATGGTTTCTTGCGTTCCCGCGTAGGGCGCACCGAGGTCGGCGCGCCGCCGCGCGGACTTTGCAGCGGCGGGTTCGGTGCGCCCGCCCTGTATCGGTTATCCCGCCTTCGCGTGCGTCGCGCCGCCGTCATAGTTGGCGCTCGTCAACGTCGCCTCAAAGCGCCGCAGCGCCTCAAGCTGCGCCGGCGTTAAGTTGCGCGGCGTCTCCACGTGCACCGTCACATACTGGTCCCCGCGCCCATTGGCCGTCGGCACGCCCTTGCCGCGCAGCCGGAAGGTCGTCCCGCTCTGCGTCCCCGCCGGGATGCGGTATTTCACGCGCCCGTCGACGGTCGGCACCTCGATCTCCGCGCCGCGCACCGCCTGGGAAAACGTGATGCGCGCCTCGGAGTGCAGGTCGGCGCCCGCGCGCGTAAACAGCGCGCTGGGCTGTACCGCAAGCTCCACAAGCAGGTCGCCCGCGCCCATGCCGTTTGCGCCCGCGGCGCCCTGCCCGCGCAGCGTCAGCGTCTGCCCGTCCTCCGCGCCGGCCGGCACCGGAACGTGGACGGTCCTGCGCTTTTTGATCTTGCCCTTGCCCTTGCACAGCGTGCAGACGCCGGACGCGGTGTGCCCGCTGCCGCCGCACTGCGAACAGGGCTCCAGATGCTCGATGCGCACATCCTTCGTGCAGCCGAACACGGCCTCCTCAAAGCCGACCGACAAGCGCGTGCGCAGGCTCTCGCCCCGGCGCGGCGCGGCGTGCTGCGCGCTGCGGAAGCCGTCAAAGCCGCCGAAGCCGCCGTCTCCCCCGCGGGCGGAAAACCCGCCGCCGGAGAACATGCCGCCGAACAGATCGCTGAGGTCGTCAAAGGAAAATCCGGCCCCGCCGGCGCCCGCTCCGGCGCCGCCGGTCCAGCGGAAGCCGCCGTTTCTGGCCTGCCGCGCCATCTCCGGGTCAAAGCCCGGCTCCAGCCCCGCAAAGCCAAACTCGTCATAGCGCGCCCGCTTTTCCGGGTCGGAGAGCACCGCGTTGGCCTCGTTGACGGCCTTGAACGCCTCCTCCGCCCGCTTGTTGCCCGGGTTCAGGTCCGGGTGCAGCTTGCGCGCCAGCTTCTTATATGCTTTTTTGATCTCCTCCTCGGTCGCGCCCTTTTTCAGGCCAAGCACCTCGTAGAGATCCTTCTTTTCGCCTTCCATACCGCTCACCTCGCTGTCAAAGCAAACATCCGACACGCGGCTTTTCAGCGGCTCGTCGGATGTTTCGATTCGATATGCCCTTTCAGCCCGCCTCCGAGCTCTTTCTACCATGCTTAGTATAGGCAAAAGGCGTGGCAAAATCGTGTATAATTTGTGAACAAATTGTGAATTTTAGCACTCATTAATTGAGAGTGCTAATACGTGGGCTGCAAAGCGCCCCCTGCGGTCGCAGGGGGCGCATGGTGTCATTTGCGTCTGTACTTTGCCGCGAAGAGGATCGCGGCCAGCAGCAGCACGGCGCAGCCGCCGAATAAGAGCCATGTCTGCAGGCCGTAGCCGCCGCCGGGCACGTCGCCGCCTTCCCCGCCCGGCGGCTGCGGCATATCTCCGCCGGAGAAGTCCGGCATATCTCCGCCGGAGAACTCCGGCATGTCTCCGCCGGAAAATGAGGGCATTTTCCCGCCGGAAAACGCGGGCATTCCGCCGCCGGAGCGTCCGGCCCCACCGTCCGGGGGCGTCGGGCGTCCGCTCTCCCCTCCGGCGTCTCCGTCAGGGGCAGAGGCGTTTTCACGATCGGTCTCGCCGCGCCCGCCGCCCTGCGGGAACCCGCCGCCGGGTCCGCCGAAGCCGGCTGCATCCTCGCCGCCCTTTCCGCCGCCCATGCTGCCCATGGCAGAAATGGTGATCTCGGAGGCGTCGATCAGCGCGCTGCTGTCGGCGCGCTGCCCGGCGTCCGTGGACGGGATCGTGCCGTCAAGCTGGCCGCGGATGCTCTCGCTGCGTTTTTCGCAGAAGGTCCGCAGCGTCGCGACGCCGGTTTCGAATTCCTCATAGGTGCAGAAGGCCGTCGGGTCGCGCTCCACATAGGACTTGATCAGTCCGCAGGCCTCGTCGATGATGCCCACGATGTCGACCGTGTCGAGGAACTCGGCAAAGGATTGGTGATACATCTGCGTGTATGCCTCGCTCGCCATGATCCAGCCCCACATGGGGCGGTCGGACGCGTCGGAGACCTCCATCGGGGAATCAATGGGATCGTTCACGACCTCCGTCGCGTCGGCGCTTCGGAAGGTGCCGAAGGACAGGTTGTAATCCCAGGGGATCATGGCCAGCTGGCCATCGGATTCATGCAGATAGTAGTTGTGGATGATCGAGCCGGTGTAGCTGTCGCCGTTGCAGACGTAGTTGTGCACGACGAAATAGCGGATGACCTCGTCCACGTCCACAACGCTTTCGATGTCCTCATTGGCGCTGAGCTTCCGCAGCGCCTCGATGAGCCGCTTCTGGTCTTGCTTGCTGACGTCCGTTTTCGCATTGCCGAAGATGTTGCTGTAGCTGTCCGGGTCGTCGTCGCTGTACTGGAGCTTCACGTCGCTCGAGCCCATGCCGCCGAAGATCCCGCCGAAGTCAAAGCCGCCTCCGCCGAAGCCGCGCGTGCGCGAGCTGCCGCCGTCGGCATTCGGCTGTTCGCCGCCTTCTCCGCCGGAGAACTGCGGGGGATCGAAGCCCTCCGGCATATTCCCGCCGCCGGAGAACTGCGCCGGATCGAAGCCGCCCGGCATATTGCCACCGGCAGGGGCAGAGCTTGTTTCGCCGCCCGCAGATTCTTCCGTTCCGTCGGTTTCCTCGTCGCGCTTTAAGAAGTCGTCCATGTTGAAGCCCTTGCCGTTGCCGGGACCGCCGCCGCCGAAGCTCATGCTGTCCGGCTTGTAGAGCTCGCCCGCGTCTCTGCCGTAGTTGCGCTGCAGGAAGCTGTCCTCCACGCCCTCCACGGCGAGATAGAGGCCCCAGTCCTCGCCGTTGACCGTGATCCAGACAAAGGAGCACAGCGGCGTATCCACCCCAAACTCCCGCATCAGGCGGTAGGACAGGTAGTCCTTCATATAGGTATTGTCCTGAATGATGTTGTTCAGGCTCAGCTTATCCAGACCGTGATAGCTCTT
>CAMJPK010000083.1 GCA_946407675.1 uncultured Clostridia bacterium | reverse complement strand
CAAAGCTACAGGGACTGCGAAAGCAGTCAGCCAGCTGCCGTGAGACCGATCCGTATGATCGGCCCTCCCGGCAGATTTTTATTTCCCCCGTATCCCCGCGCATCCCCCTCCCCCGTCATTCCGAGGAGCGAAGCGACGTGGGAATCCGTAATACCCCGTATCCCCGCGGCGGCCACGAAACGCCGTAGAGATAAACCGCACACCCCCACCCCCGCATTCAGCAAACGCCAGACGCCCGCCCCTACATGCGGCCCGGAACGCGAATTCCTGCAGAGAGCTTTGCTCCTCACCGAAACGGTGCAGGAGGAACTCTTCTCAACCGGGCCCGGTGAGAGTCAAAACTGTCCGCAGGAGCTTGCCGGTCCTCCGGCCGCGCAAGGAAAGGGCAGCTGACCGGAGCTGAAAAACAAAATTCCCCAATCTTAACAAGGAGGAAAACACAATGAAGATGAAATCCCTCAAAGCACAGTTCATCGGCGCCATCGCCATGGTCCTGGTCGCTGCCATCGCCATGGGCAGCTCCACCTACGCGTGGTTCGCGATGAACACGCAGGTCACCGCCACGAACATGAAGGTCAAGGCCGTGGCCGAAAACGGTATCGTTATCTCCAACACGAACAAGACCACCTGGTCCAACAGCGCCGACGCGCAGGTCAACGCCGCCGAACTCACGCCTACCAGCGCCGCGGCTGTCGCTGCTCCCGCATGGGTGCATGCAATGTCCACGAATGCCGACGAGGCGCAGGGCAATCAGGCAGCAGCCAACTATACTCCTCTGACATTGGCTTGGGACACGAACGCCGCGGAAGGCATCGGCTATACGGACAACAACACCAGCGGCAAAAAGGACACCGGGGATACCTCCTATGTCCTGCTGAACAACTTCTATATCAAGTCCTCTGCCGACGCGATCACCGGCACGCTGTACATCAATGACGTCACCGTGACCTCCAACGCCAGCGGCGGCACGTTCAACAAGCTGGACAACGCGCTGCGCATCCTGATCGTCGTCAACGACGACGACGACGACGCCTTTGTCTTCGCGCCGGTCCTCAATCAGGCAAGCGGCGCCACCACCACGACGTACAAGTGGAAGGGCACCACGACCGTCAATGCCAGATATGAAGGCGGCACGGGCACCAGCGCCAATCAGGATGTGCAGTGCACCTCCGTCAGTTCCATCCCGAACACCGACGCCGACGCCATCAACGTCAAGGTCTACATGTACTTCGAGGGCGAGGATGCGAACCTCAAGTCCACCAACATCACCGGCCTCTCCATGAACGACCTGTCCGCGACCATCAAGTTCGGCACCGCCCCGACGCATACTACTCCTACTCCTTAACCTGCATTCATCCATTCCCGCGTTCGTGGCGCGGAACATTTGACACAAGCAACGCCGGGAGGGTCGCTCCCTCCCGGCGCATTGCAAAGGACACGGAACCCCGCGTCCCTTGCAATGCGTAGATTTTTTCCGTCATTGCGAGCCAGTGCCGCAGCACTGGCGTGGCAATCCGTTTTTCCACATTTCCGCAAAAGGAGGCGATCCGATTGCCCCGTCTGAAACTCAAAATCGAGCTGGTACATACCGGCGACGACGCCCCGACCAAGACCGTGAAGGACTTAAGCCGCCAGCTCCGGATCACCGCGCTGACCGTGATTCTCACGCTCGGCATGCTGATCGGCCTTACGATGGCGTGGTTTGCCATGAACAAAGCGGTCGACGCCGACACGATGAGCGTCAATGTTCAAACCAACCCAAATCTTGTGATCACGGCAAGCGCCGCGGAGATCCCCACGGCCACGTCCAGCTCAGTGACGGCCTCCTTCAGCGGCACGAGAGTCCTCACGCCGGCGACGCATGTGACGCCCGGCGAGAACGAGGACTGGGCGGATCAGTGGCCCGGCTACAATCCCGCGCCCGACTATACCGGGCTGAAATACAACAGCAACCCCTCCGCGATCTCCGGCGCCACCGGCTACGCGAAATCCGGGAAAACGGCGACCTTCGAACCGGTCCCCGTCGCCGAAAACGGCCCGTATTACAGGGATTTCGTCGTCTATATCGCCTCGGTCGATCAGGCGCTCGACGCCGAGAGCGGCAACAAGTGGCAGCTGAACGCCTCCTTTGACGGCGAGCTGAACACCGTCGTGACAGGCCAGAACGATTACCAGTACGCCGCGTCCGTGGACTTCTATCTCGGCGCGCCTTCGGAGGCCACCTACAAGGGAACGCTGGATCTGAGCTACAAGGACGGCGATCTGACCGCGGATCCGACCGACACCGTCGACCTCTTCGCCGGCGAGGCGAGCGACGTCACCTCGATACCATATAATAAAGCCGCGTCGGGCAACTACATCACGGTGACCATGCGCATTTACTTTGACGGCGCGCTGCAGAAATCTGCGGCCGACGCGCAGCACGCGGCGCAGGCCTATGTCTATTCCAACCAGATCTCAACGGACGACATTTCGCTGAAGGTCCATTTTGAAGCGGAAGAGGTTTCCGCGTCGTAACGCCGTACAGACGGCGCACATACGTATCAGAAGGGAGACGCAGAGCAATCACGCAGCGGCTTGACGCCGCACCGATCCTCTGCGTCCCTCGTCATGTAAGAAAGGAGAAGCGCCTTGCGCATGAGCAAACGCGAAAACCTCATATTGCGCAGGCACTTCGTTTTGGCGCTGCTGGTGCTGCTGATCTCCTTCGCCGTCGCCACGGCGGCGACCTTCGCGTGGTACATCTACACGATCAATGCCCACACCACCAGCGTCCACATGGCCGCCGGCGCGGGCGCCTCCCTGCAGATCAGCAACGCGCTCGACGGAACCTACGGCTCCTCCGCCGACCTCGGCAGCACCGCGCAGGGGCGGCTGGACGAGGATTTCGTCGGCAAGCTCAATCCCGTCTCCACGGACCGCATCCAAAACGGCTTTCAGAAGGTCGCCGGCTATACCAACGGCAAGGAGAACCAGCCGATGCTGGTCGCCAATCTTTTCAAGCCCGCAAAGGATTCCGACTATTACGCAACCTCGCTGTTTCTCCGCACCAACGGCGAATCGGCAAAGGTCTACATCTCCGGAATCAGCTTTGAGGATTCCAGCGAATCCAAGCCCATCTCCACCGCGATCCGCGTCGGACTGGTCGTGCCCTCGACGAAGGAGGAGTACGTATTCGCCATCAGCGATCAGAGCAACCCCGAAAAGCTCTACAACACCGCCACCGGCACGGAGGGCTTCGTCCTTGACAGCACGAAGACGGATGGCACAACGATCCCCTTTACCCCCTATACCGCAAAGAATTTCTGTCTTTATGACAGGGAAACCAACACCGCATCGCTGCAAACGGACTCCGTCGCAATCTGCACCGTCAGCGGTGACGGCAGCAACGGCTATGGCGCGCCCGTACAGGTGGACATCTACATCTGGCTGGAGGGCTGCGACGAGGACTGCCGGGACAACCTCATCAACGAAACGCTGAAAAACATCGCCATCAGCTTCGCCGGCGTGTAATACGCTCTATCTGTTTCATTCCGTTTGGAAAGGACGTGACGACAATGAATCTCAAATCGCTCCGGCAGACCGCGTTTCTGTCGGTCATTGCCGCGCTCATCGTCCTCTCCGTCCTCTCCGCCGCCACCTTCGCGTGGTTCACCTTCTCCAACGACACCAACGTCACGCCGATCTCCGGCACGGTCAGCCGCGGCGAGGGCTCGCTTCTGATCTCCGCCTCCCCGACCGGCCCCTTTGACGTCACCTGCGTTCTGCCCTATGAAAGCACCGGCGACGCGCTCTATCCGGTCTCCACGGCGGACCTCGTCTCCTTCTACGCCTCGGCGGCGCAGAGCGGCGGGATCGTCACCGCTTACCGCAACGCGACCGCGGACGTCAACGAGCGGACGCTGCACGGCCGCGTCTTCCTGAAAGCGGAGACGGTCGGCTGCGACGTCTACTTCTGGCCCGCCTCCCTCTCCTTCGGCGCGGACGCGCAGGCGCTGGCCGCGCTGCGGCTCGGCCTGCGCATCAGCACGGTCGAGGACGTTCATACCTATATCTTCCGTCTGGACGAATTCGGCGCCACCGGCGATGCGGAAGCGCAGCGCACCACCGCCCAGGCGGGCGTCGTCGTCTCCGGGATCGGGGAGAGCGGCGCGCCGGTCTATGTCGCGGACCCCGCGCAGCTTACCGGCGCTTACCGCGCCGACGTGACGGAGAACGACGTCGCCCCCGGCCTGACGCGCCTTTGCACGCTCGGCGCGGAGGAGGTCGGCACCGTGGAATACTGGCTCTATCTGGAGGGCTGCGACGAAAACTGCATCAACGTCGTGCAAAGCCGCGACGTGGCCCTGCAGCTCGGCTTCGCCGGCGCACATTAAGGCGCCTGCCCCGCAACCGATTGTCTGAAGAAAGGAGGTCTGCGCATATGGAAGAAAAGCTGCTCAAGCGCCGCTTTCTCACCGCCGCTGTGCTTGTCGCGGTCGCTGCCGCGCTGCTGTTCGGCGGCGTTGCCACCTATGCGTGGTTCACCTCCAATCAGCGCGTCAGCACCTCCCGCATCGAAACGCGCACCGGCGATGAAGAGGTAGAGCTGCTGGTCAGCAGCACCGGCGGCGCCGATTTCAAGGGCGCGTCGGAGGCCGCGATCACGCAGATCAACAAAGCGAACGCCGAATACCTCATGCCCGTCTCCACCGCGGATCTGGCGACCTTTGTCACGCCCACAGCCCGCGACGAAAGCGGCTATCCGGTCTCTTACGCCGTCATGACGGAGGAAGCCAACTATTACCACGGCCGTGTCTGGCTGCGCGCCAACGCGCGCGGCGCCGCGGCCGGCAGCCAGATGGCCCTTTATCTCGATGAAACGGCGGCCGCCGGCGGGATCCTCGCAAAAAAATCCGATGACAGCAGCCTGTTGCTGAACGCCGCCCGCCTCGGTCTGGCGCTGGAGAGCGGCGAGCGCGTCATCTTCCGCCTCAGCGAGGAGACCAACGCCGAAAATGCCCGCCAGCGCAATACCACGCTCAACGGCGTGCTGCAGGAGGAAGGCATCGTGCTGGACGGCAGCGGCAGCGCCATCGTCGCCGTCAACGATCCCGCGGTCCCCATTTCCTCCCGCGCCCTGCAAGAGGGCGGCTCGCTCGGCGCCCCGCTCGGTTATCTGGAGCTCGGAAAAATCTACGCGCTTGACGTCTATTTCTATCTGGAGGGCTGCGATCCCGACTGTTGGGACAGCATATATTTTGACGCGGCCGATCTGCGCCTCGCCTTCTACGGCGTTCTGAGCTGAAAGGCGGGCCGGCTATGAAGACGATCAAACAAAACAGCGCCGATCGGAAGCGGCTGCTCCCCACCTCTCTCCTGCTCGCGCTCATCGCGCTCGTGTTCGTCACGGCGGTCACCGCGGCGTGGTTCTCCATCTCGGACAACACCCGCCTGTACAGCATCAACATGGACATCACCGCGGGCGCCGCCCTGCGCTTCGATCTTGACCCGCACCCGGACATCACCGGATACAAGGGGACGCTCTCCTTCGCGGAGATCGCCGACCGCATCCAGCGGGATTACGGCTTCGATCCCCGCAGTACGGAGCTCACGCCCGTGACGACCTCCGACTATTCCGATTTCACCCTGCGCAGCGGCAAGCTTGTCTCCGCGCAAAGCGGCTCCTATCTGGAGTTCACGCTGCATTTCATGGCCGCGCAGGATATGTACGTCCACCTCACCTCCGCCAACAGCCGCCGCGCGAAGGACGGCACGCTGGTTTCCTCCGCGATCCCGCAGCTCCCCGACGCAATGCGCATCAGCTTTACCGTCGGCGACGAAGTTCTTATTTACGATCCCGGAATCGGCGCAGTTTCCGAAACAAGTCAACATAATTTTGGAAATGTAAAAGTTTTTGGCTTGCCAAATGCTGAACAGATGGTGTATAATGACCAAAATAGTATGTTTTACATAAAAGCATACCAGGATCTTCCTGTGGTTGTACACATCTGGATGGAGGGAACGGACGACGCCTGCACCGATCTGCTCAAGGGCGGCGACTATTCCATTCAACTTCGCTTTGAGGGCACGGATGAGGACAACCAGCCTCTGGACAATTCGCGTCGCTGAACGCGCATCCTTGAAGAAAAGAGACGATGGATATGAGCACTGCGAAAAAAGTCCTCACGATCGTAGTCCGTGTGGTGCTGTGGATCATCATTCTGCTGGCCGCGCTCTTCGCCTTTACGACGCTGGCCACCCGCAACAATGAAAGCGTTGCCAACATCGCCGGCTATACTCCGATGACTGTACTGACGGACTCCATGTCGCCCACCTTCAATTCCGGCGATCTGATCTTTATTAAGCGGACGGACCCCGCGACGCTGCAGGTCGGCGATATCGTCACCTTCCATACGATCATCGAAAACGAATATGCCTTGAACACCCACCGCATCCGTGAGATCCAGACCAACGATGTCGGTTTCCGTACCTACCACACGCAGGGTGACAACGTATCCGTAGAGGACCCCCGCACCATCGCGGACGGCGACATCGTCGGCAAGTATGTCGGCCGTCTCCCCTACGTCGGGCATGTCATGAAATTCCTCTCCAGCAGTGTCGGCTTCCTGATCGTCATCGTGCTCCCGCTGTTGGTATTCTTCATCTTCCAGGTCTACAACCTCGTCATGGTGAGCATCAAGCTCAAGAAGGCCGCCGCTGCTGAGGCCGCGATCGAAGCCGCGGAAGCCGCCGCCGCCACCGATGAGAATGCGCTCGCTGCGGAGGCCGCCCGCAAGGAGGCCGAGGCCGCGCTAGAGGAGGCGCGCCGCATCAAGGCCGAGGCGGAGGCCGCGCTGGCGCAGGCCAAGGCCGCCGCGGGCGGGAATGCCCAAAGCGCACAGGAAACGGCGAAGGCCGCCGAGAACGACGACAAACCGGAAGCATAAGCTTTCTGAAATGTACAAACAAAAGGCGCAAGGAACACAAGGAGCTGTTCGCCCTGACCGCTTCCTTGTACTCCCTGCGCTTTTGATTATCTATCGCTCCGGGACAGTATTCTGAGAGAAAGGGCAGACATACGCTATGAGTGATTTTTTCAAGCTGGCATATGACCTGATCGCAAAGATCGTCTATTTTCTTGTGGAATGGGTGGTCAACTTTTTCAAGGGCTTCGTCAAGCTCTTCGTCACCGGCTGGGCGGACTATATTGCGATCTTCAACTCCTATTTTGGCTACTTTACCCTGCCGCTGAAGATCCTTTCGATCCTGCTGATGGTGATTCTTGTGGCGATCCCCATCGTGCTCATCGTGATCATCGTCCGCAAGATCGTTATCGGCATCCAGCTGCGCGCTGTGCGCGACGACAACAATACGCTCTACCGTGAGATCGGCCGCCTCAACAAGCAGGTGTTGGAGCTCATGGACGAGAAGAATAAGATTCTCGCCATGAAGGTCAACTCTACCACCGGCCTGCCGCTCGCTACGACTGCCGGTCTCGGCGTGGAAGGCGCGGCCGCCACTATGACGCCTGTGCCCGCAGGCGGTCCGCCGATCGCGGCCGCCGCCGGCATGCCCGATCCGCTGGCCGACCCGCTCACTGCAATGCCCGGAGCCGGTACCGCAGCGCCGGCAGGCGGCGTAGCGGTCGCCGGCGGCGTCGCAGTCTCCGGCGGCTCCACCGCCATCGACGAGGACGCCCTCACCGCAGCCGCCGCAGCCGCGGCCACCGCCGCGGCCAGCGCCAAGTCGCTTGCGGAGGAGAAGGAGCGCTCCAGCGCCGACCGTTTCCCGAAGCTGTCGCTTGTCGACGCACGCTATCAGGAGTACGAGCCGCCGGAGTTCGACAACGACGTCACGCTCCAGCAGTTCACAGAAAACTATCGGCTGTTTGCAGCCAGCCAGATGCACCTGTACTACACGCCCGAGATCGTCCGCCGCTTTGTCGCCGGCATGGCCGCCAGCAAGCTGCTGATTCTCGAAGGTATCTCCGGTACCGGTAAAACCTCTCTCCCCTACTCCTTCAGCCGCTACATCAACAACCCCGCCACGATGGTCTCCGTGCAGCCCTCCTTCCGTGACCGCACGGAGCTGCTGGGTTACTTCAACGAATTCTCCAAGCGCTTCAACGAAACGGAGTTTCTCCGCGCCCTCTACGAGGCCAACTACCGTGAGGATCCCTGCTTCGTCGTCCTCGATGAGATCAACCTTGCCCGTATCGAGTATTATTTCGCCGAGATGCTCTCCGTCCTCGAGCTTCCGAGCAAGGAGGAGTGGGTGCTCGACCTGGTGCCGACGGCCTGGCCCGGCGACCCCATCAAGCTCGAAAGCGGCAAGATCCGCGTGCCGGCCAACATCTGGTTTGTCGGCACCGCCAACAACGACGACTCCACCTTTACCATCACCGACAAGGTATACGACCGTGCCATGCCGATCGAGCTCAACGAGCGCGCTGACGCCTTCGAGTGCGACCTGCAGCCCCGCTGCTGCGTCACCGCGGCGCATCTGGAGGAGATGTTCGCAAAGGCGAAGGAGGAGCATCCGATCAGCGAAAGCACGCTTTCGCGCATGATCAAGCTCGACACCTATCTGCAAACCCGCTTCAAGCTGGCGTTCGGCAACCGTATCATGAAGCAGATGTACGACTTTATCCCGGTCTACGTCGCCTGCGGCGGCACCGAGCTCGGCGGTCTCGACTACATCGTCGCGCGCAAGGTCCTGAAGAAATTCGAGAGCCAGAACGTCACCTTCGTCCGCGACGAGATCAAGGGTCTTCTGGCCTACTTCGAGAAGAACTTCGGCAAGACCGCGATGCCCGACAGCCGTTCCTATCTGGAGCGCATCCAGAACCTGTATTGATTCGATATATTTCATTGCACAGAGGTGATCGTTTCCCATGGCAGAAACCATCAATGATCTGTATCTGAAATACGCCAACAAGATCGGCCAGACGCTGGAGCGTGACCGCTATTTCCAGTATCTCTTTGAAATGGTCAAGGCCGGAACGAACCTCCTGGGGCAGCGCAAACAGGTGCTGCACAAGGTCGTCGACGAGCGCTGGCTCGGCACCATCGAGGAGTCCCTCGATGCGCTGAACAAGGTCGTCGACAATCCCCGCCGCTACATCCGCACCGCGGAGGAGGTCGTCCCCGTCTCCCTCGCAAAGAAGATCACCGCGGACAGTGTCCGGCACCTGAGCATGAACACCCAGTTCATCGCCAGCAACGAAGACGACGACGTGCAGCCCACCCGCATCCTCAACGTCACAGTTGAGGAGACCTATGACCTCTACGAAA